>JABGQC010000004.1:60679-62324 GCA_018644675.1 Candidatus Thioglobus sp. | reverse complement strand
TCAGAAATGGCAAATACCACACCACCTTTAGCAGTGCCATCAAGCTTGGTGATACTAATGCCGCTTAGTCCAACTGTCTTGTTAAACTCTTTGGCCTGATTAATGGCATTTTGCCCCGAGCCGCCATCAATAACCAGCATGGTTTCATGTGGGGCATTTTCATTGTGTTTTTTTAGTACGCGCTTTATTTTTTCAAGCTCTTGCATTAGATTACCTTGAGTATGCAATCGTCCTGCGGTATCAGCAATAAGAATATCAATATTTTTAGCCTTGGCAGACTCATAAGCATCATAAATAACAGAAGCAGCATCAGACCCAGTTGTTTGGGCGACTACAGGTATTTCATTACGTTCACCCCAAACTTTAAGTTGCTCAACCGCAGCAGCCCGAAAGGTGTCACCAGCCGCAAGCATGACAGACTTACCTTGATTTTGAAAAGATTTAGCCAGTTTGCCAATGGTAGTAGTTTTACCCGCACCATTTATACCTACCACCAAAATGACAAAAGTTTCATTGGTATCTGTATTGAGCTGGTTGTCTTCTATTAGTAGCTTTGTTAGTGCTTCTTTTAAGAATGCATATAAGCTATCAGAATCCTTTAAAACTTTTCGAGAGGCATTTTGACGCACCGACTCTAAAACTTTATCCGTCGTATTAATGCCAATATCTGCAGTGATTAAAAGCATTTCTAGTTCATCCAGTAAATCCTCGTCGATGACTTTCTTGCCCAATAAAAGACTGGATAAGCCAGAGCCTAGTTTTTGCCTTGATTTGGCCAGACGCTCTTTTAGCGAGGTGGATTTTTCTATTGGGTCAGATTTATCTTTTTTAAAAAAATTAAACAAAGCTTCTCGCTATAATGGTTTGAATATGAAGAATCTAATTTTACTAGCCTTTTTTTTGTCCACCAGTGCTTTTTCAAATACTGTAATAGGCAAGGCCTATAACAAAGTGACGCAAACAACACTGGATAATGGGCTAAAAATCATCATTAAAACCGATCGTCGTGCACCGGTGTTTATCTCTCAACTTTGGTATAAAGTGGGTGCTAGCGATGAATCAAGGCCTAATACCGGCATCTCGCATATGCTAGAGCATATGATGTTTAAAGGTACGCATGATTACAAAGTAGGTGAATTTTCAAAAATTATCGCGCGTAATGGCGGTGATGATAATGCTTTCACCTCAAAAGACTATACAGCCTATTATCAAAAAATGCATCGCTCAAAGTTAGAGCTAGCCATAAAGATGGAGGCCGATCGCATGCGCAACTTAACCTTTTCAGGTGCTGAGTTAGAGAAGGAAAGGCAAGTGGTGATTGAGGAGCGTAGGTTGCGTGTGGAAGATAATCCTAATGCTAAGGTTTATGAGAATTTACGCCTTATTTCATATAATCAAAAAGGCGCCTATCATGCGCCCGTGATTGGCTTTCAAGCCGACATTGAAAATTACCGACTGAATGATTTGCGCCAATGGTACGAGACCTATTATGCGTCTAATAATGCCACACTAGTGGTAGTGGGCGATGTTGATCCTCAAGTGGTAATCCAGCATGCACGGCGCTATTTTGGTGATTATCCGTCAAATCCTAAAATTAACACTATTAAACGCCATCCATCGATTGCCAAAATGGGGCAATCTAAAG
>JABGQC010000004.1:0-60579 GCA_018644675.1 Candidatus Thioglobus sp. | reverse complement strand
GTGGATAAACAAATACTGATTGACGCTATTAAAACTCAAGTTAAAGAATTGATTGAACATCCTAAACTGATTGAAGATGAGCTGGTGCGTACCAAGGCTCAGTTGGAGGCAAGTTTTATTTTTGAGCAAGACCTTATTCATACACAGGCTTATTATTTAGGCATGCTCGAAACGGTGGGTTTGGGAATTGATAAGATGTTTGAATATGTTGATAAAATGAACGAAATTAAGGCTAAAGATGTATCAAATGTTGCTAAACAGTATCTTGATTTTTCTCAAGTGAATACTGTTGAGCTGATTACCCAGGAGATTAAGTGAGGTTATTTTCGCTATTTTTATTGTTAATCACTCAAGTTGAGGCAAAAGTCACTATTGAGCAGTGGACAACGCCCGAAGGTGCCAAGGTATTGTTTACTCAAACTCAAGGTTTGCCAATGCTAGATGTGGCACTTAACTTTGATGCGGCTAGCTCACGAGATGGCGATAAGTATGGCCTGGCAATGCTAACCAACAGTCTTATTGGTACAGCGAGCACGTATCACACAGAAGAGCAAATAATTAATCAATTTGAATCACTGGGCAGTGAGTTTTCTGGCGCCTCGCTTAAAGATATGTCAATCATCTCTATGCGTAGTTTAACGCGTCGTGATATTTTGCAATCATCATTAGATTTATTCACAGAAGTAGTGACCAAGGTAGATTATCAGCAACGCTATTTGAGCCGTGAGAAAAAGCAAACACTGCGCGCTATTGAGGCTGCCAAGCAAAGTCCAGCAAGTATCGCTAATAGTGCATTTAGTCAGCTGGTGTTTAACAAACACCCGTATGCACACAAGAAAATTGGCAACAAGGAAAGTCTTGAAAAAATTAATCTAGCTGATTTAAAACAGCACTACCAGCACTATTATGTAGCCAAAAATCTAACCATTGCTTTGGTGGGCGATATTAGTAAAACTAAGGCTAAGCAGATCGCTAGACAAATCTCTCATGGACTGAATATGGGTAAAAAGGCTAAGGCCAATCCTGTTGTACTGCCGTTGCAACAAACTCAAGCAGTACATATTGAATTCCCATCAACGCAAACACATTTGCTCATCGGGCAAGTTGGTATTAATAGATCACATGCTGATTATTACCCTCTGTATCTGGGTAATCATATTTTGGGTGGTAGCGGACTAACTTCTATTTTGAGTGATGAAGTGCGTGAACAAAGAGGTTTGGCTTATTCGACTTCTAGCTATTTTACCAAGATGAAATCGAATGGCTATTTTTTAATTAAATTGCAAACCAAAAATTCACAGGCAGATCAAGCTAAAAAAATCGCTTTGGAGACGCTCAAAAATTTCAGAAATAATGCGATTGATGAGCAAAAACTTCAAGATGGCAAGGATAATATTATCGGTGGTTTTGCTTTAGAGACTGCTAGTAATGCTAATATCCTTACTTACCTCTCTATTATTGGTTTTTACGACCTACCGTTGAACTATTTGAGCAGTTTTACTAGCAAAATCAAGCCGATTAGCGCCAGGGATATCCAAAAAGCTTATGAAAGGCTGATTAATATGGATAAACTCGTTATTTTGAGTGTCGGTGTCAAAAAATAGCCTATTTGATTATTTTCAATATTTTACTGAAAGTTAAATAAATACCGATAAAACAAGCATAAAATTGGCTAAAATCAGTTATATTCTATAAATTAAGTGTATATTTTGAATATTTGTCAAATATTTACCCGCTTAATATATGGTATACCATAGTGTCCAGATTTTTACCGCAGTGTTAAAATGCACAATGCGTTGCTATAAACACATTATTCTTACATTTTTATTGCTATTGAGCACGATTACCGTGTCTAGTGATCAAGAAAATAATCAGCCGGTTGAGGTGGTAATTGCTGTGCAGTCTTATTTGGACAAAGGTATTACTCACCAGTATTGGCAGTTAAGTGCTAATTATCTTAGTCGTCACATTCAAGGGGTTGTTTTTAATATTGTGGTGGTTGACACCCCAGACGACTTACTGCTTTATCAAATGGTTGAGGAGGGTAAAGTTGATTATGTGATCACTCAACCTATTACCACTGTTGAGCTAAATCGCTTATACGAAACCCATATTGAGCTGACCAAGGTTGATCAATCTGGTGTTGACCAGTTGGGTAGCGTTATTTTTACGTCAGTTAACAATAATGCCATTAATGGTATTGAAGCATTAAAGGGTAATAGTTTTGCCGCCTCAACGCCTAATCGCCTGGGTGGGTGGGTATTAGCACTAGATCATTTTCGAAAATTGGGGATTGATCCCGACAAAGACTTTTCATCTGTTAGTTTTTTAGGTGCACAAGATAATATTGTTAATGCAGTTGTTAATGGAATAAATGATGCTGGAGCTGTGCGTACGAGCGTTATTGAGAAAATGATCAGCCTGGGTCAGATTGATAGGGATCAGATTAAAGTATTAGATCAAAAACAAGAATTCCCTTATTTATTATCAACAAGACTTGTTCCAGAATGGTCATTCTCTTCACTTAAGCATTCAGATCCAAAGTTAACCGAGAAAATTCTCTCTTTACTGCTTAAGCAATCTGTCCATGGAATAGAGCAGTGGCGTGATGCTTTGGATTATGAACAAGTTCGTACACTCATGAGGAAGCATCGAGTGGGCATCTATCAAGATCCGGGTCATGTTGATTTTTATAAGAAAAACTATCAGCTGGTGTTGTTAGGTTTATTGCTGATAGGCTATTTTATTGTCACCATTAAATCGAGAAAAGATAAGCAGATTGCCCAATATAAGGCTAAGTTGGAGCAGTTATCAAAAGCCAGTTCTGTGAATCAGTTGCTTTCTGAAGTGACTCATGAATTGTCCCAACCAATTACCTCGCTCAAAATTGATGCACACATATTAGATGATTTACTTAAGGGTGATAATAGTTGTCAGTTGAGCCAAGTAAGGGATATTACCAATGATCTCAGAGAGAAAACGGATCATTGTGTAGACTTGATTTTAAATATTCGCCAATTTTTGACTGATGCAGTAGTGGTTGAAGAAGTGTTTTATGTTAATCAACATATTGAAAAAATTATCAGACTGTTAAATAATGACTTGAAAGAGGCGAATATTCAGCATACAATTTCTTTAGCTGTTCAACAGCAAAAGATAAAAATGAGTCCGATTGAACTAGACCAAGTATTGTTAAATTTATCAAAAAATGCGATTAGTGCTATGGCAAGTAATCATAAATCATCCAATACACTCTCCATTGAATCTGACGTTAAAGATGATCGGGTTACGATTATTGTTTCGGATACGGGCTGTAAAATTAGCGATCAAGACAATCTATTTACACTATTTAAAAGCCATAAAGAAAAAACCGATACTGAAGGTCTAGGGATTGGCTTGAGTCTTAGTCGTCGTATTATTCGCTCGTATGGTGGAGATTTATCTTTGTTATCTAGTGGCGAACAAGGCAGTCAATTTTTAATCACATTACCTATTTTTAAGCATGAATAATAACGTATTTATCGTTGATGATGAAAAGGAGGTTAGAGAATCTTTACAAAAGTTCTTTTTACATCATCAGTTTAATGTCTGGGTTTTCTCTAGTGCACAGAGATATTTAGAGGTATTGGATGAAAATATTGTTGGGTGCTTGGTGTCAGATATTGACATGGAGTCGATGAATGGCTTGGAATTACAAGCGCATCTTAATCAGATTAATTGTATACGTCCTACAATATTTATTACTGGACATGCCAGCGTAAATATTGCGATCAAAGCTATGAAGCTTGGTGCTTTTGATTTTGTGGAAAAACCTTTTGATCCTGATGTGCTGTTAGGCAAGGTGAATGCTGCAATCGAATCTTCAAAAGATAAAGTGCATGTGCTCAATCAATATCGACTACTAACCCATAAGGAAAAGCTTGTGTTTGCCTGTGTGGTGAAAGGTGATAGAAATAAGAATATTGCCGAGGAGCTGTTTATTTCCTTGCCCACTGTGGAAGCTCATCGTTCTAAGGTGATGAAAAAGATGCGGGCAAAGTCGTTACCCGAGTTAGTTAAGATGTCTGTCGCGTTGACAAATACTTAAACGTTTATTTTTTATAGAATCTTATTATGATAAAAATCATTCAGTATAACTTATTAGCATTGGTGGCAGTTTTTGTGGCCCGGTATTTGATTGTTCCCATGGATCATTTTAATTCCGATATTGGTAATTACTTATGGTTGCCAATGGGTGCGGTTATCTTGGCTTATTTGCTATTTGGCTTTAGGGTTTTTCCAGGTTTGTTAGTGGGTTATTTACTGGCCGAAGTGGTTGTTGAAGGCGGAATAGCTAATTTTGCCCAACATGAAGTTGTTAGTAGGGTTATTAACACCTTATTACCTTTACTGAGTATTTGGCTGATGAGAAAGCTTAATTTTTCTAATTTTATTGTGGCTAACAAACTTAATTATGTACAGCTTGTGCCATTAGTTGTTTTATCAGCATTTACGACCACTATAGTCAAAGCAGGGCTTTTGTATGCACCTGACCAGTTTAGCGCGGGTAAGGTGTATTTTCAGTCTTATGTGCAAGGGGATATACTGGGCGGTCTGATCTTTATTGCGGTAGTTTTTACAATATTCTCACCAGCTTTAATCAGAAATAAAATTATTTAACTGGATTTATAGCTCGATTAAAGCGTTACTATTATGGTTTACCATAATAGTAAATTTCTTCAATTTTGGGATAATCATTTTAGTTGTATTGGTTTCCTAACTCTCCTCAGAATTATTTCTCCAGTACAACGCCTCATTAGATATTTTTAACAAATGTAGATACAAAAAAACCCTAATCAACGATTAGGGTTTTTTTGTATTAGAGCTAATAAGAATTTCTGGCTTGAATGGCTTTCGCATTCATGATAAATTGATAATACTCATCATTCAGGTATTTGACAATTTCCGCCTCTTCTTCTGGAAACCAAGCTGAATCGTAGTAATTTGAACAACGATTGATTTGAGCCTTTAAGTCAGCAAAGCTTTTTAGCTTGATATTGTTCAATGAGCGTGACTCGTAAAAATTGTTGTCATGACTATAGTTTGCACCATTGTCTTTATGGCAATTTAGACAGGTTTCATTGTGAATATCTTTTGGGTTGAAGGCAAAAGAAGTGCTAATTGCACTGAGGCTAATTGCCAAAGCTAAGGTTTTTAAAATTTGAGCTTTCATATAAATTTCCTTGTTATATAATCACTCCTCAAGTAGAAAGAGCATTATATTTTGTATTAGTAAATTAGTATATTATGGTTTTCCATATTAATTATATTTAAGGATGTTTATGAGTGAAATGGAGTTGCTTTTTTCTTATGGGACACTGCAAGATACCCCAGTACAAATTGAAACCTTTGGCCGTGAGTTAGAGGGTTATGTAGACCAGCTATTGGGCTATAAGCTAGAAACTCTGCTGATACAAGATCAGAGTGTGGTGGATTTAAGCGGTAAAACACACCATCCTATTGCTGTGTTTTCTATGAATGCTGATGATAAAATTTCTGGCGTTGTTTTTAAAATTACAAAACAAGAGTTGGCGCAATCTGATTTATATGAAGTGAGCGATTATAAGCGCATTAAAGCTGAGTTTAAATCAGGCAAAAAAGCTTGGGTATATGTGCAAGCCTAAAGCGTCTTTAAAGTAAGACTTTTTCGATATTGACTGATTTTATAAAGTCTTTGTGCCATTTTTTACCCAGCTGCTGTTCCGCAATTAGTTCAATAGGGTAAATAGGCTTGATATTAGTGGCACTTTGATAGCGTGACAAACCCTGACGACAGGCCGGGCAAGTGGTAAGCATTTTAATTGGCTTATCACTTGATTTAATCATGGCAAGGTCTTTTTTGATTTCCAATTCTTTTCTGTATTTGGCTTGCTTGGCGATATCAGGGCGCGCTACGGCAAATGTACCAGCTTCACCACAACAACGATCGTTGCTAATCACTTCGCAATTGACAATTTTAGAGATGAGATTGCTAGATTCCTCTGATTTAATCGGATCATGGCAAGGTGCATGGTACAGATACTGCTCGCCTGTCGGCTTAAGCGTGACATCTTGTTCAAGTAGATATTCATGAATATCTGTTAAGCGGGAATCTTTAAAAATATCGCCCAGCTCGTAAGTCATTAACTGATCAATACAAGTGCCACACGAGGTAAGAACATGCTTGATGTCTAGATAATTTAAGGTATTAGCCATGCGGTGAAACAACACCCGATTGTCCGTTGAAATTGCGACACTTTTAGCCTCAAAACCGCTGGCTCTTTGGGGATAGCCACAACATAGGTAACTTGGCGGAAGTACCACCTTAACGCCTTGGTGGTAAAGCAAGGCGACAGTTGCTAAGCCGATTTGAGAATACAGACGCTCAGAGCCACAACCAGGGAAATAAAATACACTCGGTGAGTCGGCATTGGACTTGGTAGGGTGCGATAAAATTGGCACACTGGTGTTGTCATGAATGCCCAATAACTCACGCATTGGCTTAAGACCGGTATCAGTTGGTAGTGGCTTATCCAATAAAGTAAGCAGTTCAATTGCTACGTTCGGCTTGCCCACAGTCTTATCAGGCTTTTTATTTAAAAATGGCGCGGCAAGGCGAGAGGCGATGTTTTGTGCTTTGTAACTATAATCAATCAACAGCTTTTTGGCTAATTTAATTTTCCAAGGCTGAGTGGTATTAAGATAAGCCATTGAAGCTTTTGAGACTAGGTTTGTCTGACGCTTATCTTGCTTAATTAAGACAGATTTCATCTTGATAGAAACATCACCAAAATCTATATCAACTGGGCAAGGTTTGGCGCATCTATGGCAAATTGTGCAATGATCGGCAATGTCATCCAGCTCTACAAAGTGATTAAGCGAAACACCTCGACGAGTTTGCTCTTCGTATAAAAAAGCTTCTGAGATGAGGTTGGTGCCGATAATTTTGTCCCGCGGTGAATATAAAAGATTGGCTTCTGGAACGTGTGTGGTACACACACCCTTACACTTGCCACAGCGCAAGCAGGATTTAACCATGTCATTAATTTCACCAATTTCACTACTTTCAAGAATGAGCGCTTCTTGTTCAACTAAGTGCAGAGAAGGGGTAAAGGCGCCATTTAGCCCGCTACCAGGCATTAGTTTGCCTTTGTTAAAGTGGTTGTTAGGATCAACTTTAGCTTTGTACTCAACAAATTCTTGTTTATATTCAGCAGATAAATACTGGTATTTAGTTAGCCCAATGCCATGTTCACCTGAGATGACACCGCCAAGCTTTGAAGCCAAAGCCATGATTTCATCAACCACAGATTCTGCTTTTTTTAGCATCTGAACATTATGAGAATGTACCGGAATATTGGTATGTACATTGCCATCACCAGCGTGCATGTGTGTTGCTACAAATAGGCGAACATTACGATGCGACGCGTGAATATCTTGAATGTCATGACGTATTTCAGTAAAAATATCACCCATGAGCAAATCATTAAGTGGATGGGCAAATTCATCCATATAAGAAACGACACGCTTAGCAGTTTGCACTTGTCTAAATATAGCCGAATCATCCAACTGATCAAGAATTTCTTGCCATTGGTTGCTCACCTGATTCAATAGCTCGATAGCTGCTGAACTCTTCTCCTTAATTAGCTGAGTTTCAAGTTTGATACTTTCCAGATAGGTGCGAATCTCGCCAAGTGTGTCTAGTTTGTTCTCAATGGAAAGGCGGATATTAATGTGCTCAATACCATCGTTGTATTCAGCCAGTTTATCTAGTGGAATAACAACATCTTCGTTAATTTTAAAGGCGTTGGTGTGAGCGGCAATGGCAGCAGTATTAGCACGGTCTTTCCAAAAAATTTGCCTTGTGCTAGAGCTTTTTGCAATAAAACACTCGCCTTCTTTTTGAATAGTGATGGCCTTAATTTTTTCACCCGCTTCATCGAGTGATGATTGTGACTGGCTAGAGGCATCAATCAGCAATACCATTTTTGGCAGCTCAGATTTGTTCGCCTTGGTGGTGTATTTGACTGCTTTGATGTAGCGCGCATCAAGATGCTCCATACCTACAAGATCTACTGATGTAGTGCTATCGATAAGATTTTTAATCTCAACAATGGTCGATACGGCAGCCTTAAGGTCATGACCGAAGAACTCCAAGCATAAGGTGTTAATATGCGCTAAAGGCTGATGCAAGATAAACTCTGCAGAGGTGATGAAACCGTCACAACCTTCTTTTTGAATACCCGGAAGGCCATCTAAAAATTTATTGGTAACATCTTTTCCCAGGCCGCTTTTACGTAGTTTTTTAGCATCAATCGTTAAAACTTCCGAGCTAACAACAGTCTTACAGTCATCTTTAAGTGTATCAATCTTAAAGCTAACAGATTTAAGTAGTTGAATTTTGTCTTGATTATGTTCTAATCGCTCTACACGCAACCAAGATCCATCCGGTGTTACCATTTTCCAAGATAATAGGTTGTCAATGGTTGTACCCCATCTAAGGGCTTTTTTACCACCTGCATTCATAGCAACATTGCCACCAATCGTGCAAGCATCTTGTGAGGTGGGGTCAACTGCAAAAACAAGATTATTTTTTGTGGCTAAGTCACTAACACGCTTGGTAATAACACCAGCACCGACATTAACACTTTGTAAATTATTGGTATTTTTAATATCATCAATAAAACTAAGCTTTTCGGTGTTAATAACTGCTGTTTGCGTGTGGAGTGGAATGGCACCACCAGTGTAGCCTGTGCCGCCACCACGAGGAATAATGGTAAGCTTAAGTTCAATACATGCTTTGACAATAGCAGCAATTTCAAGTTCGGTATCTGGCGTGATAACCACTTGTGGGTATTCTACGCGCCAGTCCGTAGCATCGGTTGCATGAGCAGAACGAGATAGAGCATCAAAGCGAATATTGTTAATATTGGTTACTTTGAGCAAGGCTTGCTTAATACGTTTTTTATGTTGCTTAAAGTCACTTAAACAGTGTTCAAACTTGGTCACAGCTAAATCAGCACTTTGAAGTAGCTCTAAAACCTTAGTGTTGTTATTTGCTCGTTTTCTAACCAAGTCAAGGCGTGAATTAAGCGCCCCAATAAGAGATTTCCAACGACGTTGGTTTTTGATCAAATCTTCTTGGAGATAGGGGTTTCTATCAACCACCCACATATCACCCAATACTTCAAACAACATTCTGGCACTACGCCCAGTGTTGCGATTGGTGCGAAGAGATTCTAACAATGCCCAAGCGTCTTCACCTAAAAATCGACAGACAATTTCCTTGTCAGAAAAAGAGGTGTAGTTATAGGGTATTTCTCGGTATTGCTTCAATTGAAGTAAAGTTAACAAAAATTAAATTTTATTTTACTATAATGGTTGGTAGTTAAGTCTGGTTGTTTGCACCGTAGATAGGGTGCTTTAAAAAGGAAAAAACATGTTGTGGATTAAGGCATTTCATATTATTAGCATTATTACTTGGTTTGCAGCTTTGTTTTATTTGCCGCGCTTATTTGTCTATCATGCGATGAGTCAAGATAAGATTAGCATTGAACGTTTTAAGGTAATGGAGCGCAAGCTTTACCGCGGTATTATGACGCCAAGTATGGTTTTAGCTGTGGTCTTGGGCACCTGGATGGTGGTTGACGGTTGGGAGATTTACAAAACGCAGTATTGGTTACACGCTAAGTTAGTTCTGGTGGTGCCATTGATTGTTTATCATTTTTATTGTGGGTATTTGCTGCAAGTATTCAAACAAGACAAAAACAAACGTTCAGATGTGTTTTATCGCTGGTTTAATGAGTTTCCTGTGTTAATTTTGGTGGCCATTGTTATTTTAGTGGTGGTTAAGCCATTCTAATTTTTACTTAGTTTTAGGTAATTTTCGGCTAGAGCTTCATAAATTGGTTGGGCAAATATCTGCTTACTAGTCCAGTTTGCGATAAACGCCACCAGTAGTCCTGGGATGAGTAAATTAATAGTAGCACTCATCTCTAAAATCACAAAAACTGCAGTGAGTGGCGCTCTAATTACAGCGCTTAGATAGGCAATCATTGACATGATAATAATCACCTGAGTATCAATTTTTAAATAGTAAGGCGCAATCTCAGCACCAATACCAGCACCAATTGAGATGCTTGGCATAAACAACCCGCCAGGAATGGTCGAGGCTAAAGAAGTCAGAGTGGCAAAATACTTCATGAGTACAAACTCAAGCCCTAGTGGGTTACCTGCTAGCATAAAGATAACTTCGTCACGCCCAGATCCGGCAATTTTTCCAGCTGATAGGTAGTTAAATAGTCCAATAATTAGCCCTAAGAATAAGGCGATAGCGATCACGCGAGCTTTGCTGTGACTGATAAATTTAGCGATTAAATACAGAGTTATTCTGGAGAATAATCCACCAACAACACCTGTTAGAATGGCTAAAGGTATTAGCTGCCAAAGCAGCTCAAGATTTAGTGAGTAGGCGGATAAATCACCCAGGTAAGGGGTGTTACCTCGATAAGCCAAGGTGAGCGTGTAAACTAAGGCACTAACAATGGCAATCAATACCAGCGCTTGTTTTTTGAGTTTTCGACCGATTTCCTCATAAGCAAATAAAAACCCTGCCAGTGGTGCATTGAAAGCAACAATCAGACCGGCACTGCCACCAATGGCGATGAGCGAATGGATAAGAAGTTTACGCTTTAGTTTTAAAAATCGATTAAAACCATAAAAGATTGATCCGCCAATATGAATGCTCGGCCCCTCAATGCCAATGGGTGCACCCCCTAACATGCCAATAAAAATAAAGACAATCTTGCCTGTGGCAACCCTAAACGACAATAGCTTTTCACGAATGGTTTTATTACGTGAATCATTAGCTGCAATAAGCTGTGGAATGCCACTACCCTGGATGTAATGGCAAAAATATTTGGCCATGTAGACTATTAAAACAAAAGTAATTGGGGTGATGATTAAACTTAGAGCGGGGTTTTTTGCAACAAGCTGTTTAAATGTGTGTTGTGCAAAATCACTAGAAAGTAGAAAAAAATCAATAGCAACAACGGCGAGCATACTGGCAGCTATTAAAGATAGGTAGGTTTTTATCTCATTGGGAAACTGATGCGAGAGATATCTGCGCATTACTTACACTGCGTTAAAAAGACCGGTTGATAAGTATCTATCGCCACGATCACATACAATTGTGACGATGGTTGCGTTATTGACCTGTGTAGAAAGCTCCAGTGCTGCTGCAACTGCGCCACCAGACGATACGCCAGCGAAAATACCTTCTTGGGTAGCGAGCTCACGTGTGGTTTTTTCTGCTGAAAGTTGAGAGACATCCATTACAGCATCTACTTTTGAGGCATCAAAAATTTTAGGCAAATATTCTGGTGTCCAGCGACGAATGCCTGCAATTTGAGCGCCATCTTCTGGCTGTACACCAATAATTTGAATGTCGTTATTTTTTTGTTTGAGTGCTGTAGAAACACCCATGATGGTGCCTGTTGTACCCATAGCTGAGACAAAGTGCGTTACTTGACCCTGGGTGTCTTTCCAAATTTCTTGCGCAGTTGAATTAATATGCGCACCCGAATTATCAAAATTAGCAAACTGGTTGAGTTGTACACCTTTACCATCTCGTTCAAGTTTGTCAGCTAAATCTCTCGCGCCTTCCATACCCGCTTCTTGAGTAACAATGAGTAGTTCGGCGCCATAGGCAGTCATCGCATCACGACGCTCTTGAGAGAGGTTTTCAGGCATGATCAGCATCATTTTATAGCCTTTAATGGCAGCCACCATTGCTAGTGCAATACCTGTATTGCCGCTGGTCGCCTCAATGAGGGTGTCGCCTGGTTTGATATCACCTCGGTTTTCAGCTTGAGCGATCATGTTAAAAGCTGCTCGATCTTTAACTGATCCTGCCGGGTTGTCGCCCTCAAGTTTTACCAAAACAGTGTTTGATGAATTGGGATTAAGGCGTTGTAGCTTGACTAAAGGGGTGTTGCCAATAGTTTGATCGATAGTTTGATACGACATCATTTCCCCTAAAATCTACACAAGACTGGTAGATTTACATATTATTTAAGATTGCATCACGCACTTCACTCATGACTGGATTGATATTAATCATCTCATCAGTACACTGTGAAATGGCAGTATCTGGATCTTTCAGGCCATGACCTGTTAAGGTGCAAACTACTTT
Organism: Candidatus Thioglobus sp.; assembly: GCA_018644675.1. Taxonomy (GTDB): domain Bacteria; phylum Pseudomonadota; class Gammaproteobacteria; order PS1; family Pseudothioglobaceae; genus Thioglobus_A. The sequence goes on along the minus strand of JABGQC010000004.1, from coordinate 48,368 downwards.
AGACCCTTCAGGGATCTTACCACTTTGAATGTCGCGCATTGCACCAGCTAGCGAAGTAGCAGAAGCAGGTTCACAGAAAATACCTTCTTGTTCGGTTAATAGTTTTTGTGCACTTAAAATCTCTGTATCGGTTAGTGAATCAAACCAACCATTAGACTCTTTTTCTACTTTATGAGCCAACTCCCAACTTTGCGGATGACCAATGCGAATAGCGGTGGCAACGGTTTCAGGATTATCAACCATCGCACCCTTGACAAAAGGCGCTGCACCTGCCGCTTGATAACCTACCATTTTTGGCGTGCTACTTGCTTTTTTATCTTCATGGTATTCTTTGTAGCCCATCCAGTGTGCTGAGATATTGCCTGCATTACCAACAGGTAGACAGTGATAATCTGGTGCATCACCCAGCTCCTCGATAATTTCAAACGCAGCTGTTTTTTGACCTTGTAATCGATAAGGATTGATTGAGTTTACAATCGCCACCGGTGCGTGATCAGCCACTTCTTTAACAAGACGCATGCCATCATCAAAATTACCTTTGATTTGGATGATAACCGCACCATGAATCATGGCTTGAGCTAGCTTACCTAAGGCAATTTTTCCTTCAGGGATTAGTACGAATGCTTTAATACCTGCACGAGCGGCGTAGGCTGCAGCAGCTGCAGAGGTATTGCCTGTTGAGGCACAAATAATAGCTTTAGAGCCTGCTTCGACTGCTTTAGTCACTGCCATTGTCATGCCGCGATCTTTAAAAGATCCAGTTGGATTAAGGCCTTCATATTTAATGTAAATATCCACATCTTTACCAAGTGTGGCGGGAATATTTTCTAGTCGAATAAGAGGGGTGTTACCCTCACCAAGACTGATCAGTTTAGTTGAATCGCTAACAGGAAGTCTGTCACGATAGTTTTCAATTAGGCCTGTGTATCTCATTGTATTTTCTCCTTAATCAAGGTTTTCTACATGAATAATTTTAACATCCTCTTGGATGAATTCATGACTTTGGATTTCTGTTATAGCAGCGTTTAAATTAGCAGTGGTGACGCTATTGGTAATGATTGCAATGTGAGCATTATTTTGTGCATCAATTTGTTTTTGGATGACAGACTCAACGCTAATATTGTGTTTGGCTAGTGTGGTTGTAATATCAGCAAGCGCACCAGGCTTGTCAGTGGCTAGTAGGCGCAAATAAAAAACACTTTCAATATTGTTAACATCACAGTTAGGGATTTCAGTGAGAGATTTCCAGCCTAGCACATCATGACTTACGGTATTTTTAATAATATCAACTAAATCTGCAATCACAGCGCTAGCTGTGGCTTCATCACCCGCACCTGCGCCATAATAAAGTGTTGGTCCTACTGCATTACCTTTAACCAGTACTGCATTCATTACCCCGTCAACATTGGCCAGTAGCTGTGTTTTTGGAATGAGCGTTGGATGAACACGCATTTGTAATTCGCCATCAACTTTTTTGGCAATACCCAAGTGTTTGATTGAATAGTTAAGTTCAGTTGCAAATGCGACGTCTTCACCGCTAATTTCACTAATGCCTTCGGTAGATACTTTATCCATTTGTAATTCACAGCCGAAAGCGATAGAGGCCAGGATGGCAAGTTTGTGAGCAGCATCAATACCTTCTACATCAAAAGTCGGATCTGCCTCGGCATAGCCTAAATCTTGAGCCTCTTTTAAAACATCGGAAAAATCTCTACCTTTATCTCGCATTTCAGTAAGAATGAAGTTTCCTGTGCCGTTAATGATTCCAGCGACTAATTCAATTTTATTAGCACTTAAGCCTTGCTCTAAAGATTTTAGAATAGGAATGCCGCCTGCAACAGCAGCCTCAAATAGCAAATGCACATTCTTTTCTTTAGCCAGTGTAAGTAGCTCGTTACCGTGTGTGGCAATTAAAGCTTTGTTGGCGGTGATAACATGTTTATTGTTGTTAATTGCCGCTACTACTAATTCTTTGGCAATGGTGGTGCCACCGATTAGCTCTAAAACAACATCTACTTCTGGATTATTAACAACTTCAAAGGCGTCTTCGGTAATATTAATGTCATCATCTGCGCAAATTCTGGGCTCGGAGAGGTGCTTAACTGCAGCGTGAATAATGTTGATTTGTTCGCCAGTGCGAGCAAAAATTTCATTTTCATTTTTACTTAAAACATTTACTACGCCACCACCAACAGTGCCTAATCCTAAAATTCCAATATTCACGTCACCAAATCCTTTTTTTAAAAAAATCTTAATAAGAGGTGAATTATACCAATTGGATATTGGTGTACAGAGGTATTAGATAGGGATTTTATTTGATTTTATCTAAAACAATGGCAGAGCATTTGAGAGGGCGTGAATAATTCGCAGGAACCGTATGTTGATTGTCAAATAGTACTGGCGCTAACGCCTTTAACATATCTTCGTAAATTGGTTTTTTAAAATCAATTACTTTTTCAATGGGGTTCCAATAATCCACCCAAGCCCATTCGTCAAATTCAATATCAGAGTGCGTGTCTAGTTTAATTTTGTCTTCACTTGCAGTGAGGCGTAGCAAAAACCAAACTTGTTTTTGACCAACACAAATTGGCTTTTGAGAGCGTCTAACGTGATATTCAGGCAAGTCATAGCGTAGCCATTTTGGCGTTTTAGCAATAACATCAACATGGTGAGGCTCTAAGCCGACTTCTTCATTCAATTCACGCAGAAGTGCTTCTACATCACTTTCACCTTGGTCAATACCACCTTGCGGAAGTTGCCAAGAGTTTTGTTTATAGCGTTTAGCTAATAAAACCTGATGCTTGTCATTGGTGATAACGATGCCCACATTGGCGCGGTATCCCTCATTGTCAATCATGATTGAAGTCTATTGTTAAACCTTAATCGTCGCTAGAAAAAGCACCTAAAAGGTGTAATAAGCTAGTAAACATATTGTGAAGTGCTAGGTAGAGTCCAACAGTTGCAGAGATGTAGTTGGTTTCTCCACCATTGATAATGGCAGACATTTGACTCAACATGAAAGCACCCATAATCATCACAACTGCAAATGAAATAAGAAGACTAAAGGCTGACGACTCCAGAAAAAAGAAATTTAATAGCGATAAAACAATAATGCCAATCATGGCAAAAAAGATCATACCATTTAAAAAACTAAAGTCTTTTGTGGTATTTTGAGCATAAAAACTGATGGCAAAAAAAGCAACGCCCGTTCCTGTTAAGGCTTGAATGACAAGGTCTGCACCATTTGGCATAGCTAGATAGTGTGTTAGCATTGGACCAATTGAATAGCCTAATAAACCTGCTACGGCAAAGGCAGTTAAAATACCTTTGTTACTATTTTGGGTTTTAGGCAGTACAAACCAAATGACCACAATTGCAGCAATAGAGCTCATTATAGCTGCGCCAAATCCAGCGCCTGAGGCTACTGAAAACCAAGAGGCTAGACCGCCAAAGACAAGTGTATAAGAGAGTAATCTCATTGTATCTGATAAAACTTTGTTTTTAACTTTGATGCTGCTAATGGCTGTTGTTGAAAATGTACTCATGATTTATCCCCTGGGATTAAGTGTGTAAAATGATCTTATTTTATACTGAAAATAAAACAATAGCATGAAACTAGTTTTAGGCTTAGGAATAACCGGTTTTTCCATTGCACGCTTTTTGCTACAGCAAAAAATTGCGTTTAAAGTGGCTGACTCTCGACAGGCGCCACAACGCCTATCTGAATTTTTATCAGAATTTCCCACAGTAGAGGTTGCTCTGGATGGTTGGAGCAAGTCCACATTAGAAGAAGTTGATGAGATTTTCATCTCTCCAGGTATTGCTCAAAATGAGGAAATTGTCATATGGGCACTTGAGCAGGGTATTGATATTGTTAGTGATATCGAGTTATTTTCTAGGTATGTTCAGGCGCCTGTTATTGGCATTACTGGCTCTAATGGTAAATCAACTGTCACTCAACTATTAGGAGAAATGGTTGAGGCTAGTGGTAAAAAAGTTGCAGTAGGTGGTAATATTGGTAAACCTGCACTAGAGTGTTTGCATGATGAAGTCGAGCTTTATGTATTGGAGTTGTCAAGCTATCAGTTGGACTATAGTAAAAATTTAAATTTATTAACCGGTGTGGTATTAAACATTACCCCTGATCATCTGGATCGGTACCAAAGCTTTGAACATTACACAAATTCGAAGCTAAGTTTGTATCATTATTGCCAAAATTTGATTATTAATATGGATGAGCCACTGGTTCCTACGCAAGCTTCAGCCACTCATTTTGGTATTAATATACCCAAACAAGAGCAAGATTTTGGCACGGTGACTTGCCATGGCAGTTGTTACTTTTTAAAGGGTGATGAGGTATTGATGGGGGTTGATGAAATGCAATTGATTGGTGAGCATAATGTGGCTAACATCTTGGCAGCATTGGCGTTGGGTGATCAAATCGGCCTAAATATGGTTACAATGACTGATTGTGTCAAAATTTTTAAAGGGCTTGAGCACCGATTAGAATGGGTAACAGACAAACAAGGTATTGCATTTTATAACGACTCAAAAGCAACCAACGCTTTAGCAAGCATAACCGCACTTAAAGCTCTTATTGATAAGCACGAAAATATCGTTCTAATTGCAGGTGGGCTGGCAAAAGATGAAGACCATGCTGAATTTTTCGAACTTATTGATCGCGATGTATTTGGTGTGGTGTTAATTGGTCAAAGTGCTATGGATTTTGAGCACGGCATTCACACGGCGAAAACTATCCATGCACAAGATATGCGTGAGGCGGTTTCTTTAGCCAAAGATATGATTAATAATGGGGTTGTGCTTTTATCTCCGGCTTGTGCAAGTTTTGATATGTATGATAATTTTGAGCATCGTGGCCGTGAATTTAAACGTGCTGTTCTTGGATAAAATTTAGCGATTTTTCAAGATCTGCTGTTTTTAGAGTTAATCCTTGGGTTTCATTTTTGAGCCAAGTACTTTGGCGTTTGCACAGTTGACGTGTGGCAATAATAGATCTTTCAATCATTTCTGCTTCATCTATTTCTTGATTTAAAAATTGCCAGGCTTGTCGATAGCCAACACAGCGAATTGAGGGTAGATCTTGATGGAGCTTTGTATTAGCTTTTAAAGCTTTAACCTCCTCTATAAAACCTTGTTCCATCATTAAATGAAATCGAGTTTCGATGCGCTGATGAAGTTCAGACCGGTCAGGCATGAGGATAATTTTGTTAATTATGCAGTTGAGCCCTCCTTGTTTTTTGCCTTGGAGCGTGGTGAGAGTCTGGCCACTAATGTCGAATACTTCTAGTGCGCGAGTAATGCGTTGTGAATCATGAGCATGAATTCTGTTAGCGGCAACGGGGTCAATTTTTTGTAAGGTTTGGTGTAATGCTTTTGACCCTTGCTCTTTCAATAGCTGGTTATATTTTTCACGTGATTCTGGGGTCGATTCGGGTAGATCAGATAGACCGTGCTCTATGGCATTAAAATAAAATGAGGTGCCACCCACTAAAATAGGCAGCTCATTATTGCGAAAAGCCAGCTCAATTTGTTGAGTGGCATCGGTAACAAAATCATGAGCTGAATAAGCTTCACTAGGCTTGCAAATGTCAATCAAATGATGGGGGTGAGTATTGAGTGTTTTTTTACTAGGTTTTGCTGTGCCAATATCCATTCCTTGATAGATTAATGCAGAGTCAACACTAATTAGTCGAGATTTAATTTTTTGACTAATTTTAATTGCTAGATCCGTTTTGCCCGAGGCAGTGGGACCCATTAAAAAAAGCACGGTATTAGCAGGTGGGTTGATCACAAAGATCCTTGTATTAGTAAGCATTTATTACAACTAACCTAGATTATAATGTCAGCATTCAATAGATTGATAGAATTAAGTCATGTTTACAGTAGAAAATCAGGCAAGTGGCAACCGCTTTAAGGTTGCAAAAGATGAGATTATTCTCGATGGCGCCATTAGTCAAGGCTTAGGGTTCCCTTATGGGTGTCAGAATGGTTTTTGTGGCAAGTGCAAGGCGACACTTATGGAGGGAGAGGTTGGCTATTCGGACGGAATTCCACCTGGACTAACAGCGCAAGAGATTGATGAGAATATGATTCTTCCGTGTAAGTGCCATGCTAAAACAGATTTATCGATTGTGGTCACCGAGCTTGAGAGTGTTGCGGATATTCAAGTAAAGACCTTACCTTGTAAGGTGGATAAAATTGAGCATTTAAACGATGATGTGGCAAAGGTTATCTTAAAAATTCCAGGCAGTGAAGCCATGCAGTATCTAGCGGGCCAATACATAGATTTAATTCACCCTGATTTTGAACCGCGTGCTTTTTCGATTGCTAATGCACCGCATAATACCGGCATTATAGAGTTGCATGTACGCCTGATTTCTAAAGGAAAGTTTACTAATTTTGTATTTAATAAAATGCAAGAAAAGTCTTTGTTAAAAATTGAAGGGCCTAAGGGTAGTTTTTACTTAAGAGAAGACAGTGAAAAGCCTATGATTATGATTGCAGGCGGCACAGGGTTCGGCCCTGTTAAAGCGATGGTTGAGCATGCGATTGAATCGGGTAGTCAAAGGCGTATTGATATTTATTGGGGAGTGAGAAGTGAGCAAGATTTGTATATGTCACTCCCGAGTGAGTGGGCTGAAAAATTTAAGAACATTAATTTTGTGCCTGTACTATCAAGGCCTGATGAGGGCTGGAAAGGTAGAACGGGCTATGTTCATGAGGCGGTTTTAGAAGACTTTGAAACATTAACTGAATATGAAGTGTATGCTTGTGGGCCGCCAGAAATGGTGAAATCTGCAGCTAATACATTCGTTAAGAAAGGAATGTTTGAGAATAACTTTTTTAATGATAGCTTTGATTTCGCCTATCAAGTGAGTGAATCATGAGCAATATGCAGCAACACCTAACTGAGCAATTGCAGTTGTCACTATCTCCTAGTTATTTAGAGGTGATCAATGAGTCGTGTAATCATGCAGGTCCCGCATCAGAATCGCACTTTAAATTAATTGTGGTGAGTGATCAGTTTAATGAGCTTACTTTAATTGCAAGACACCGCCTGATTAATCATTTATTTAAGGAAGAGCTTACTCATATTCATGCATTGGCCATGCACACCTATACAGCAGATGAGTGGCAGGTAAAAAATGGCGCGCCAACATCGCCAAAATGTTCAGGCGGGCATTTATCTTAAGGATTGCCAAACAACTTCTACTCCTAACCTTTTTGCTTCTAGGTGCTTGCAGTCCTCAAACAGGTAATTCCACCAATCAGCTTGTAAAAACTGAAGTAAAAAAAGTAGTTGTCGCCAAGCCTGTTGTCGAAGAAGATCTTTGGCGTTATATCACCAATAGATCTACATTAAAAGCACCCAGTCAAAAGCAATTATATTGGCATATTGATTGGTTTAAAAAACACCCCGACTATTTAACGCGCATTACCAAACGTGCCAACCCTTATTTGTACTTAGTTGTGCAAGAGGTTGAAAAAGCAGGCTTACCTCTTGAAATTGCCTTGTTGCCTATTGTTGAATCCGCCTATTATCCATTTTCATATTCTCACGGTACGGCTTCAGGTCTTTGGCAGTTTATCCCATCTACAGGCAAACTCTACGGTTTAAAGGATAGCTGGTGGTATGACGGTCGTCGAGATGTATTAGCCTCTACTAAGGCGGCTGTTAAGTACCTGAAAAATTTGAATAAATTATTTAAAGGGGATTGGTTGTTAGCTATTGCTGCTTACAATTCTGGCCCAGGGCGCGTGCAAAGAGCCATTCGAGATAACAAAAAACAAGGCAAGCCAACAGATTTTTGGCATTTAAAACTGCCTAATGAAACGAAGGGTTATGTGCCGAGATTGTTGGCAGTCACTGAGCTTATTAAGCACCCTGAAAAATATTCACAAACTATTACCCCTGTTAAAAACAGTCCAGTTTTAGAGTCTATCCAATTGAGCACTCAGTTTGATTTGGCTTTAATTTCCGACTGGTCTGCGGTGGAATTGGAGGATTTATACTCACTCAATCCTGGACTGAAGCGTTGGGCGACACCAACTGAAGGTGTGTATACCTTGTTACTGCCAAGTAAAAATATGAAATATTTTAAACAATCAATGCTTGATAATCCAAATAGGGCGCGATTGAGGTGGGTGAGATATCAGGTTAAGCAGGGTGATAGCCTGAGTGTTATTGCTAAAAAATACACAACCACGATTAATCAAATTTCCAGTGTCAACCAATTAAGAAATAACTTAATTAAAGCAGGGGATTATTTGATTGTGCCAGTTGCTCAAAAGGGTTCTAAGGCCTATTCATCATCAGAATCTGAGCGGGAAAAAAACCGCTTAAATTCAAATAAACCTGGGCATAAGGTTATCCACTCTGTTCAAAAAGGTGACAGTTTGTGGCTAATTGCCAGAAAATATCAGGTGAGTATTAATAATATTATTAAATGGAATCATATTAAACGTTCAGAGCCATTAAAATTGGGCAAAAAATTAGTCCTTTGGCAGTCTAGTTTGAGCACTTACAAAGATTTGTCATCAGTAACAAAACTGGGTATTGATATTGATCGAAAAGTATCTTACCGAGTAAAACGTGGTGATAATTTGTCAACTATTGCTGCTAAATTTGGCGTTAGTGTTGTGCAAATTAAACAATGGAATGGCCTTGATAATAAGCCGTTGCAACCCGGGCAAAGACTTACTATTATGGTTAACGTTATCAATTCAAAAATGAAATAAATCTTATGAACATACTCCCTATTAATAAAATTATCCTGGCTAGTTTTGCTTTTGCGTTAACACACTGGAAGAAAATTGTTGAAATTTCAATTCTACCGGTGGCTATTTCACTGCCGTTATTGCTTATATTGCCACAAATGTTTGAGCTGATGGATGTGGTATTTCAAGGTGGAGAATTGACTGAAGTGGTGTTGCCAGATAATACACCGGTATATCTGCTACTGTTCTTTTATGGCTATATTATGCTGTCTGTTAATATGTATCGATTGGTTGTTTTGGGTGAGCAGGCTGTGTCAGCCATGTCTCCAATTTTTGATATTCGCCAAATTTTTAGGTTTATTGGTTTAACGTTGTTTATTGGATTTGTAACCACTGTGCCGGTAATGCTGACAGGTATTGGATTTTTGCAGTTGGTTATTTATTTTTTAATTATGCCAATCACACTTAATTTTGTGCGCATTGCCCTACACCAGCCTTCAAATTATAAGTGGCAATTAAACTTTGTTTCTCAAGCTAATCTATTTTTATTGCAAGCCATTATCCCAGCTTTAATTGGCATGATTTTTACAGCACTATTTAGCGCCTTAGGATTGTCAGATGTTTTTGGGTGGATAGTTAAGACTGTTTTGTTTTATTGGAGTTTGGTTAATTTAGCGTTGTGTTATCAGCTCATTCAAAAGGCTAATACTTCAGCGTAAATCCTTTTGGGTAACGCATATCATAAGTGGCCTTATTGAGTTTTTTAAGCGGGATTTTTTGTCTTAATTTTTTGTAAATTTTAATAAAATCTTGTAAACGCTGCTGTTGCTTGTTGTAACCAAGTACAACAGCTATATTTGGTTTTATGGTTAAGCGATCAATATTGCTTCTTGTTAAAGAAAGAATGGTTAACTCAGATAAGATTTTTTGATAAACACGGTAATCTTTTAAAAGAGAATCGTATTGTTTGGGATGTTCGCCAGATTTCAACAAAACAAGGTCAGATGGTGTTTGACCATCAATTTGATAAAATAAGTTTTCAGGCATGATAAGGTTGCCCTGTGTGGTTATATAGCCTTGACAATCCTCTTGCTCAAAAGGCTGCTTGCAATCTATGTTTTCCCAATGGGCGGCAACTTTATGGGTGGTTACATCAATATGAATAGCATCCCAGAAAAGACGTCTTACTTGAGCTTCTTGAACCCAAGGGTGCTGCTCTAATTCATACTTAACCTTATGTAAATCTAGTTGGTAAGATTGATTGATTAAGGGTTTAATTTGCTGTTCAAGTGTTTTTTGATTGACCAGTTGAGGGCGATCTATTTCCCAGTTGATGCTAATCTTTAGTAATTCACTAGGGTTGTATTGAGTTGCCCCCCAACCAATGGCGGTGATAATCAAGCCAAAAATCAGCGGCTTAAACCAACGTTTTATCTGTTGCAATAAAGGCAGCCTATGCTGGTTTCTACTTTTGAGCTGCATGAATGACTTTTTTAACCAATTGTTCAAAAGTAATGCCTGCTGCTTTGGCAGCCATTGGCACTAAAGAATGCGATGTCATGCCTGGCACAGTGTTGATTTCAAGCAAGAAGGGTGAGTTGTGTTCATCTAGAATAAAGTCGACCCTACCCCAGCCAGTGGCCTTAATTGCTTGAAATGCTTTTAGTGCTATCGCTTGTAGTTGCTTTTCTTGTTGTTCTGTTAAGCCACATGGACAAAGGTATTGAGTACTATTAGATAGGTATTTAGATTCATAATTATAAAAATCTTGATCGGCTACAATTTTAATCACTGGCAACGCCTCACCATCCAAAATGGCGACCGTATACTCTTCTCCTTCTATCCACTGCTCAATTAAGGTTTTGTTATCATAGTGCTGAGCCAAGGTTAAGGCGTTGTCCAATTGATCAAGACTCGTCACTTTGCTAATGCCAATACTAGAGCCCTCTGAAACCGGCTTAACGGCCCAGGGTAGTGGAAAATCAATCGTGGGTGTTGTAGAGTCTTTGTTAGCAAGAATTGAGGGTGCTAGAGGAAGATTCTCAGATTGCCAGATATTTTTGCATAGATGTTTGTCCATGCCATTGGCACTTGCGCCCGCATTTGATCCTGTGTAGGTAATATTCCGATCTTCCAGCAGTTGTTGAATAACTCCATCTTCCCCGCCACGACCGTGCAGAACAATAAAGGCTAGATCAAAATGTTGAGACCAGAGATCCTCTAGATTATCACCATTCCAGTCAAATTTAAAACAGTTAATTTGTTGAGATTTTAATGCTTGATAGACAGCTTCACCACTATTTAAAGACACTTCGCGCTCGGCAGAATTACCACCCATTAATACAGCAATCATATAATTTTTAGCTCTGTTTCCAAATTAATATTAAATTTTGATTTTACGGTTTGTTGAATATGCAAAATCAGGCTTTCAATGTCTGTGGCACTGGCTTTGTTTTGGTTAATAATAAAATTAGCATGTTTATTGGATACGCAGGCGCCCCCTATGCAAATGCCTTTTAAATCAGATTTTTCAATTAACTCAGCAGCATAATGCCCAGTTGGATTCTTAAAAACACTGCCACAACTGGGCAGACCCATAGGCTGAGAATCATTTCTCTTTTGTAGTAGTTGCTGAATATTTTGATCAGACGCTGTCAAGTTAAACTCCAGCACTGCTGCAATAAAGTACTCATCAGCATTGACCGCATTGATGTTTCGATAATTAATTTCAAATTCAGCAGGTTGTCGCTGAAAGCTCTCACCAGATGTATTTACTGTATGAACGCATTTAACAAATTGCCAGAATTCTGCGCCAAAGGCGCCTGCATTCATGGCTAATGCGCCACCAACTGTGCCAGGAATGGCACTTAGAAACTCAGCTCCGTGTAGGTTGTTTTCTTGTGCAAATCTGGATAATTTGGCAAGTGTTACCCCTGCCTGTGCCACAATACAGGATTGATTAATTTCAACCGATTTAAGCTGTGTCAGCTTAACAATAACCCCATTAAATCCTTGGTCACGGATTAAAAGATTGCTGCCTAGACCTATAAATAACAAGGGCCTGACATTTGATTTTAAAAAATTAATGAGCGCCTGGGTGTTAGCTGGCATGAAAAAATCTTGCGCCAATCCACCTGCACGTAAAGAGCAGTGTGAGGCCATAGATTCGTTGTGTCTTAGCACGTAAACAACTCAACCATAGTTTGCTTTTAACAAGCTAGGCAGGGTATGGATATCACCCGCGCCCAAGGTTAATAGCACATCATCTTGATTAACTAGATGAGGCAACACATTTAAAGCTTCTTGTGCATCTTTAATTACAACCGGATTTAATGTTGAGCGCTTTCTAATGGATTCTGCCAATGTTGAGCTACTAATGTGAGTAATAGGCTTTTCACTAGCTGGGTAAATGTCTAGCAAAATAAGCCCTTGTGCATAGCTCAAAACACGGGCAAAGTCATCAAACAAATCTCGAGTCCTGGAATAACGATGTGGCTGAAAAATCACCACAAGGCGCCTATCAGGGTAAGTATTTTTTAGTGAGTCAAAAATAGCGTTAATTTCAACTGGGTGATGACCATAATCATCAAATAAATCTACTGAGTGCTCTTGAATTGCTAGCTGACCATGATAGTCAAGTCTTCTGGCAACACCAGAAAACTGATTGAGTGCAGATTGAACGATGCTAATGTTGATATCAAGTTCACAGCAAACGCCAATTGCGGCCAATGTATTTAGAATGTTATGCTTGCCAATGAGGTTGAGCTGAATTGGAAAAGTTTGGTTATATTTTGAATTGGCGTGCGTACACACTACGTCAAAATGCATTTGCATGCCAACTTGTTTGATATTTATAGCGCGTATATCAGCATCAGTATTAAGCCCATAGCTAATGACAGGACGATGGATGTTGTCCATAATATCGCGAACACCTTGGTCATCACTACACAGAATGCAAGCGCCATAAAAAGGTAAATTTGAGGTGAAACTAACAAAGGTATCTTTTAATTGTTGGTAATCATTATCATAAGTGGCCATGTGATCTTGGTCAACATTGGTGATAATGCTAAGCATAGGCTGTAAGTGCAAGAAAGAAGCGTCCGATTCATCTGCCTCTGCAATTAAATAGTCACTCTCTCCTAGTTTGGCATTGACACCGTTAGAGTTTAGAATTCCGCCAATAATGTAAGTTGGATCAAGTTCTGCTTGATTAAGAATGTGGGCAATAATACTCGTTGTTGTAGTTTTACCATGTGTACCGGCCACGGCAATTCCAAAACGGAAACGCATGATTTCGGCTAGCATTTCTGCTCTAGGAACAATTGGAATGTGGCGTTCTTGAGCTGCTATAAGCTCTGGATTGTCCAGACTAATGGCGCTAGAGACGACTACAGCTTGTGCATCGACAATATTTTGAGCATGATGCTGATAGCTAATTTTACAACCCATTTTTGATAGTCTATCAGTGGTGCTGTTTTGATAAATGTCTGAGCCAGAAATTTGGTAGTCTAGATTGTGCAGCACCTCGGCAATACCACTCATGCCAGAGCCGCCAATACCAATAAAATGAATTTTATTAACTCTAGATTTGGATACTTGTCTTAAATTTTTCATGCTTGAGTGACGCTAATAACACACAACACTTGAATGCCTTCACCCTTACCAAAAGCACTCAAATTTTCACCTGTGGTAGCTGTAATGCCAATATCATTTATGGAGATGCTGAATAATTGAGCTATATTTTTTTTCATACTGGGAATGAAGGGTGTTATTTTTGGCATTAAACATTCGATAGAAATGGCAATATGCTGCACCTGCCAAGTACTCAAATCTTGTAAGGCTAACTTGAGATATTCACGACTATCCACGATACCTTGTTGGCAAAGTTTATCTGCTTTTTCACCAAGAATATTAATGCCAGTAATAGAAGAAACTGCATTTGTTAGCGCATGAAATATTACGTCACCATCACTATTTGCACGCAACCCTTGGGCATGCTTAAAGTCAACTCCTGCTAGTAGGAGTGGTTTGCTGTTGTCTTCAAATGCGTGTGAATCTTGTCCTAAGCCAGTTTTAAATTTCATGAGAATGAGGGTTTGTTTAAATAAAAGTTAGCCAAGGCTAAATCTTCAGGATTGGTGATTTTAAGATTAGTTTTGGAAGATTCGACAAGTAGGGAGTCAAGGCCTGCGTGCTCAATAGCACTTGCCTCGTCTGTGATATCAGCACCATCATGATTAGCATTATTTAACGCCTGTAATAACACTCCAAACCGATACATCTGTGGCGTTTGTGCTTGCCAGAGGTTGCTTCTATCAACGGTATGTTGAACCATTTGATGATTGGATTTTTTAATAGTGTCCACCACTTTGGTTGCCAATAGTCCGCCTGTTGTTTGACTTTCAAGATGCTGAATAAGACTCTCAACACTGCTTGTTTCAATGCAAGGTCTAGCAGCATCATGCACTAATACCCAGTCACTATCTTTGATATAAGGTTTTAATGCATTTAATGCATTGATGACTGACTGGTGGCGCTTTTCACCACCTTCAGCTATCGCCAGGAGTTTAGGGTGATGATAAAATTTAGAGGATTTAAATAGGGTGTCTTGTTTGGAAATAGCTACGACACAGCCTTTTATTTTTTTAATATTGAGTAAGGTTGACAAGGTCTGGTCAAGGACACTAAGACCATTATCTAACTGTAAATATTGCTTGGCCACACTGGCTTGCATCCGTGTTCCAATGCCACTGGCAGGTATAACAAGATAGCAATGATCAGTTGACATAGGGGTAAAAATTAAAGTAGATTGTTTTTATTATACCCAAGCAATGTTGGTTTTAATCTTGATCAGAAGTGCTGATTTGGTAGTACTTTTCCCCTGGTTTAATCAGGCCGAATTTTTGTCTCGCCATAGATTCTAGAATTTCTAGCTTTTGATCAGATTTGGCGTTAAGCTCCACTTGGAGTTTTAAATTTTCTTGTTGTAGTTGCTGGTTAGTGGCTAGATTATTTTCAAGTATTAGTTGTTTTTCATGTACATCAGCAGGAAATGTATTAACAATAAAATTTTGACGAATGAGCGCTACTAAAACGATTAGCAGGATAACACTAATCCAATGGCGATAAAAAAAGCCAAATAAATTATTTGGCTTTTTTAGAGAATTAATATTCAAATTGACTACTGAAGCTATTAGCCATCAGCAAGATTGTGACCATCTTTAGCGTCTTGTGAAAACATCCAAATTGAGCCGCCAATAATGTAAATAGTAGAAGCAATAACACCAATAGCGGCAATGTATTCTGCAGTGCCAGAAATCACTTCAATATACGAAAGAATGATTAAAGCTAAAGGTGCAACTAAAGTTACTGCTAAAGTGCTAATCATTAAAATATTACCTTTTACGCCACTGTTGTCTACTGTTGAGCCCATGTTCTCACCCTGATGAATAAAATAATTAAAAATATTATATCACAGATCCTTTTTATTTTATTGATGTAAGTCAATTTTTCACTAATAAAGTGTTGGATATTTTGTCGTGCCAAGCTAAGTTATTTTTGTTAAATAGCTGATAGATAAAACCTGCGCCTAGGGTTAAAAAAGAAGCAAGCCCGGCTATAAAACGAACAAATGCTTGTTGATGGGTTATGTTGGTTTGGTTGTGCTGAATTACTTGAAATTTCCAGGCTTTCATGCCAATAGTTTGACGTCCTTTAACCCACGAAACGCTAAAGTATAAATAAACACCTGGCAGGGTGATTAAATAGAAAAAGGCATTACCCATATCTCCTATTAAGACTCTACTAATCATACCAATAGAAAAAACTAAAGAGAAGGCTAAAAAAGCATCGTAGAGCATGGCGCCAGTGCGGCGTAGTAATGAGACGTTAGATTTCATGATTAATGAGTAGGTTAGGGTTGATAACGGTTTGGTTAAGGTAGATGCCAAAATGTAGATGTGGCCCTGTGGATCTCCCTGTTTGCCCAATCGTGCCGATTGCATCACCTTGTTTAATGACTTGTCCAGGCATTACTAGGCGCTTATTTAGGTGGATGTAGACACTAATCAATCCTTGTCCATGATCAACAAAAACAGCATTACCATTGAAGAAGAATTCATCACTAACAATAACTTTTCCGCCAGCAGAAGCTTTGACTTTAGTGCCAGTTTTTCCAGCATAATCTAAGCCTGTGTGTGGACGGCGTGCCTGGCCATTATAAAATCGTTTAAACCCGAAAGGACTGGTGGTAATTCCCGATGTCGGGCGCATAAAAGTAGTATCTTTAATAAAAGTTTCAGAGAAGGTTTTGCGTGCCTTGGAGAGAATTGGTCGCTCTCGCTTGATTCTATCCATGTGTGCCAAATTTGGATTGATGTATTTTTTGTTTTTACCACTCAGAGTGATGTGCTGCTCTTGATAAGAGTGATCTGTCACCTCAAAGGTAATTTTGCGTGTGGAAAAATCCTTGATGGTTAGCTGCTTTTCACCTATTTTGGCCAATAGAGGGATGCCAATTAACGCTTGCCAGTGTGTGTCATTAATATGCTGTGTATAGACTGGAACCTGACTATAAAAAGCTTTAGGATTGGCGTGGTTAGTGTAGAAATCAACCACAGCAATTCCACCTGGAATGGGGGTGTTTTTAATATTGAGGTTGGCTAAAACACTCAAAGGCAAAAACAATAGTAGAAAGAGTTCAATTTTTTTCAATTTTTTCCACCTTAGAAATAATCACGCCATCGCTTAGGCGTGTTTTGATAATTTGATCAGATTGAGTATTGGTGACTGATGTGAGTACTTGATTTTCAATCTCTGTTGTTGTAATACTATAACCTCTAGACAGAGTGCTGAGTGGAGATAAATGCCCTAGTGCATGGGCATGGCTAGCCAGCTGGTGTTTTTGTTGTTCAATTAATTGTAAGCTTGCATTTCTAAGTCGAACATTTAATTGGACAAGTGTTTGCTTGTAATTGCTAATGGTTTGAAAAATTTGCCTATCTAATCGATTGGCTGATAGCTGGCTAATGGCAATAGAGTGTTTGATCTGTTCTTTTGGTGAGTGTTGTTTTAGATTGGAAAACAGGGTGCTCAATTTAAATGCTTGAGTTTCAATTAGGCTTGTTACGGTATTGTTAAGACGGTGAGATAAATAATCAAGTTGTTGTGATAGATGATTTAACTGCCTGTCAGGTGTATTTATTCTAAGTTTTAATTGATCAAGGGCAGTTTGTTTGCGCTGTTGATTTTGAACAGCTTGTTGATGCAATAGTAGCGATAGCTTTGTAAGACTAGAGCGTAGCTCTAGCCTATCTGGTGTTACTAGCATTGCAGCAGCACTTGGCGTTGGAGCACTTGCATCTGAGACAAAATCAGCAATTGTGGTATCGGTTTCATGGCCAATGGCGCTAACAATAGGTGTTTTGGTATGATAAATAATACGTGCTAATGATTCTTCGTTAAAAGCCCATAAGTCTTCTAAAGAGCCACCACCACGAGCAACAATTAATACATCGCAGCGTTGAGAATTATCTGCTGCAATAATGGCTTGGCCAATTTTTTCAAATGCACCTTGACCCTGGACAACGCTATCAAATAATAAAATATGAGCAAAAGGGTAGCGCTTGTTCAGCACCCTAATAATATCTTGAATAACTGCCCCGGTGGACGATGAAATAACGCCAATAGTCTTAACAATAGCGGGCAGAGGCTTCTTGTGGGTTGAATCAAATAAACCTTCTTCTGAAAGTTTATTTTTTAACTGCTCAAAGGCTAGATTAAGATTGCCAACACCCACGGGTTCAACATGTTGAATAATAAGCTGAAAGTCACCACGAGCTTCATACAAAGTCGGTGCAGCGCGCACCAACACCTCTAGGCCATTTTCAGGGTTGAATTTAATATTGCGCTGATTAAGGCGAAACAAAGCGCAGCGAACCTGTCCTCGACTATCTTTTAAAGAAAAGTACCAATGACCAGACGCCGGACGCGCTAAGTTAGAAATCTCCCCTTGCAGCCAGCTAGTAGGAATGTTGTTTTCAACCGTTTTGTTACACAATGACAAAAAGTCAGAGACTGTGTAGATTTCATCTAAATTAAACATGGCCTATTGTTTAAGCAGGGCGAATACCGCACCACTACCGCCATCTTTAGCAGGGCAAGAATTAAAAGCTATTACTTGAGGGTGTTGGTGTAGAAAGCTAACTACTTGAGTCTTTAAAATACTCATACCATTTTCAGAGTGGTAGCCCTTGCCATGAATAATGTGAATAAAGGGTTCATGCTGATGATGATACATAAATTGACTCATGGATTCACATGCCTCGATAACAGTCTGTCCATGAAGGTCCAAAGAGGGTGCAAAGTCGATATCACCCCGTTTCATTTTTTTGATTAGTTTTGGTGATAAGCCATTTTTTGCATAAGCTACTGATTCTGAACCGCTAAGACGTGCTTCAGTAATGTAGCTATAAGCAGTAAAAGCGGCATGATTGGTTTGCTGGTTTGCTGAGCTTACACCATCTTTGTCAATGGGTGCGTTAGCATCAACACTAGCCCTAAAAAGCTGCTTATCGTCGTCGTTAATCATGTTTGTTTGTGCATTAAAAAAGCCCTCAAATGAGGGCTTAATTATAGCAATGTTAACTCAGTTTTTACAATGCTTTAATTTGTGCGTTGAATCGAGCTTTCTTTCTTGCTGCTTGATTTTTATGCATAAGACCTTTACTAACTGATTGGTCAATCATTTTCTGCATAGCAACAAAACCACCTTGTGCCTCTTCTTTGTTTCCAGCTTCTAATGCGTAAGATACTTTTTTGATAAAAGTACGAACTTTAGCGCGAATTTGAGAATTGTGCTTGTTGCGTTTTGTTGCTTGTCTTGCGCGTTTTTTTGAACCTGCTGAATTAGCCATCTTGATATATAAGGGTTAAATATTTAAAGGCGTAATTATAAAGTCTTAGCGAGCAAAAGTCTAGTAAAAATTGAAAATTTAAATTACTAAGATTGAGTAATATTTTTTGACGAGTCTTCGAGCGTTTCCAGGCTGTCTATTGTTTTAAGGATTTTGTGTTTGTTGATAAGCAAGTGCCAGGTTTTTCCACCTTGGGATTTCCATAAAGAAGCGGCCCTTATGCCAGATAATAGCAGAGCTCTAATATGGTCTGCAGTTCGTTGATTGGATAAATATGCCTGTTCACCCTTGACCATAATTCTTGGATTTAGTCCGCCCAAGGTTGATTTGTACAATCCCCCAAGGCGTGCAATAGAGTTGACATGAGTGATTTCAAAGAATGCTTGCTGATTAAACGCACTAATTTCAGTTGTAATTGTGTCTAATAAGGCAGGATTTTTCATCAATTTTTTTTCAAGATTGATCAAGGAAAGAGCATAGAAAGTGATGGTTTGCATGGATTTCGTTTTCTTACCCAGAACTGCTTTTAAAGTAGAAATACCAACAGCTAACTGCTCTTTAGAGCTAAAAATATCTGTTACATCTGAGCTGGTATTAACAATACTGCTTAGGCTGGCGCCAGAGCATTCATTGTGGCAGATGCCGCTTGAAGCAAGCTGATCTACCAGCACGGCACTTTGTAAAATTCCGGCTAAGGCTAGGGTTTGATGTTGTATTTTATTCATTAGTCCTTTGTTCAATGATTGCACCACCGAGACAGATATCTTCATGATAAAAAACAACTGACTGCCCAGGTGTGATGGCTCTTTGTGGTTGAGTAAAAATGACTTTAACTTGGTCGTTATCTTGAATTATTTTACAATCTTGAGAGGCTTGACGATAGCGAATTTTAGCCTGACACGCTAATGGAAAATTGGGTTGAGTGTCAATCCAGTGGAGGTTAGATGTGCTCAGTGTGTTGTGATACAGCAAGGGATGATCACCTTGAACAACCAATAGTTCGTTGCTATCAATGCGTTTGTCAGCCACAAACCAAGGCTCTGGTGAATCGCTAAAGCCACCACCAATTTCTAAACCCTTTCTCTGCCCAATGGTATAAAAAGCCAAACCCTGATGGTACTTGATAAATTTTCCGTGTTCATTAACAATGTCGCCTTGCTGTTTTGGGAGGTAGGTCTGTAAAAACTGTGAGAAATTACGCTCTCCAATAAAGCAAATACCCGTTGAATCTTTTTTATCAGCGGTGATTAAATCGTGTTTTTTGGCTAGTGCACGAACTTCTGTTTTACTAATCTCTCCTAGTGGAAATAAGCTTTTACTGAGCTGTTGTTGATTTAACAAATGCAGGAAATAGCTTTGATCTTTGTTATTATCCAATCCTGTTCTAAGTTGGTAGCTGTTATTGTCATGGGTAATTCTGGCGTAGTGGCCGGTGGCAATTTTGTCAGCACCAAGAGATAGGGCATGTTCAAGAAAAACCTTAAATTTTATTTTTTGATTGCATAAGACATCAGGATTGGGTGTTCGACCCTTTTTATGTTCTTGTAGAAAATGCTCAAATACATCCTCCCAATAATCTGCTGAAAAGTTAATACTGTGAAGTTTAACACCAAGCTTGTCTGCCACTTTTTGTGCGTCAGATAAGTCTTGTTCAGCCGTGCAGTGGCCATCTTTATCATCCTCATCCCAATTTTTCATGAATAGAGCTTCAACATCGTAGCCTTGCTCTAACAGCATAAGTGTAGCAACTGACGAATCAACACCACCAGACAAGCCAACTATAATTTTTCCGAGCTTATTCAAAGATTTCGTAAGCCTGTACAATGCGTTGAACTAATTTGTGCCTAACCACATCTCTGGAATGGAAATGACAAAAAGAAATTTTGGGTTCACTTTCTAGGACTTTCATAGCATGAAGTAAGCCTGACTTGTCAGGTCGAGCTAAGTCAATCTGGGTGACATCCCCGGTAATTACCATTTTTGAGCCAAAACCCATGCGCGTTAAAAACATTTTCATTTGCTCTGTAGTGGTGTTTTGAGCTTCATCTAAAATGATAAAAGCTTCATTTAGTGTGCGTCCACGCATAAAAGCGAGTGGCGCCACTTCAATGATGTTTTTATCTAATAATTTGGTCACCTTGTCAAAACCCATCATTTCATACAAGGCATCATAAATAGGACGCAGGTAAGGATCAACTTTTTCAGTAAGATCACCTGGCAAAAATCCTAGCTTCTCGCCAGCTTCAACCGCAGGGCGAACGAGAACAATACGCCTAACATCTGAACGCTCAAGCGCTTCAACAGCGCGTGCTACAGCAAGATAGGTTTTTCCAGTGCCAGCAGGGCCAATACCAAATGTGCAATCTTGGTCTTTGATGGCCTTGACATAATGCTGTTGATTTTTTGAACGCACATGAATAAACTTGCGCTTGGTTTTAATATTGACCGATTCTCCAGGTAAGTCATCTTGTGTATAAGCTCTCAAGCTCATTTCCACATCATGTACCTCGATTGCCTGAGTTTTTGATAGAGTGCTTAAATCTTGTAAGATTCGCGCAGCAATATGCTTGTTATCGCCATGTATAACGAACTCTTCGCCTTTGTTATTAATCTCAACATCAAGGCTTTTGGCAATGGATTCAAGGTTGCGGTCAAATGATCCGCAAACGCTTGCGAGTTGCTCAGTGTTATTAACTTCTAGGGTAATATGCATAAGGTATATTTTAGCATTTTTGATGGCACCAATAAAACAGTTGACTATTTGAATTGGGCGTAGGTTAGTGATACAATGATAAAAAAATAATCAATAACAACGATAGATAAACATGCGCCTAATGACGGGAAAAATTTCCTTAAATGCTATTCGTATGACTATATTAGTCATGCTGTTTCAGCTATTGTCTCCAGCGGCTTCTGCTTTTATTTCAGATTCAAAGCAAAACGGACATTATTCTATTATTTGCACCACACAAGGTTACCAACAAGTTTGGATTGCACAAGATAACAAGCAAGAGCGTTCAGACACATCTAGTTGCCCAGTTTGCCTGCTAACGCTTGGTGCGTTAGACGTGATAAGCTCCAATACCGAGCAACTCGTTAGCCTGACAAGTGGCGGTGTAACTCACATTTTAACGATTCAAGACAATACCCAATTAAATAATTTATCTAAATCTTTTGCCATTCGCGCACCCCCTCTTTTTAGCTGATACATTTTTTTATATAACCCCATATGTAAATTAAGAGTGGGGCTCACATTAGACAGTTAAAAGGAAAAAACAATCATGTTAAACAACATTAAAATAGCACTATTTACATTAACAGCATTAGCCAGCACAACCGCTGCCATTGCACAAAACCATGTTCATCAACAGAATGACGATCAACATCAAATCACAATCATAGACCCTTGGATTCGTTCAGCGCCAGCCAATGCACCTGCATTAGGCCTATTTTTAAAAATTAGTAATAATACCAACCAAGAGGTAAGGCTTGTTTCTGTTCATACTCCAGGCTATAAGCGTATTGAGTTACACAGAACAATTAATAATAACGGCATGATGAAAATGGTCAAGCAGGACTTTATGCCAATTCCAGCTCAAGGAAAACTACACTTAAAGCCAGGTAGTTGGCATGTTATGTTAATTGGCCCGAACAGAGTGCCAGGCAAGGGTGAAAAAATTGAGTTAAGTCTTGAATTTAATAATGGCAATACACAAACAATTCAGGCGCTGGTTAGGAAGGGAAAAAGAATGATGAAGCATCATTCAGCGCATTAAATGAATATCAAGATTCTCACAGCAATTGGCGCACTTCTTTTATTAATAACTGTAGCGTTCTATCCTTTGGATGGTGCTAAAAATTATAAAAGTTTAAGTGCTCAATTGGCAACTGCGCAAATAATGCATAACCCTGATAAGCCGCTATCAGATTTTTCACTAAGTGACCATAATGGTCATGTGTTTAGCAATAATAACCTTAAGGACAATTGGACTTTATTGTTGTTTATCTATACGCATTGCCCTGATATCTGCCCAACAGAGCTGGCTAACATGTCTATGTTAAAAGCGCAACTGGAAAACACGCAGGCAGAGGTTGTCCCTAATGTGGTTGCGGTGACATTTGACCCCTTAAGAGATACACCTAAGGTGTTAAAAACTTACGTTACTCATTTTGATAAAGGGTTTGTAGGGGTGTCGGGTGATCCGCAGCAAATTGATCAACTGGTTAAGGATTTTGGTGCGTATTATGAACGTGTCATTTATGATGAGAATGGCAAGCAAATTACACTTAATAAAAAAGAATCCTTACCTGAGGATGCAATCGAGAAGGGTTATGTGATCAACCATACAGCCAGAATTTATCTTGTTAGCCCTGATGGGGAAGTGTTAGCTGGCTTTCCAACTTCGCATAATCTGAGCAATATGGCAAATGATATTGAGAAATTAGTCAAGGCTTTTGAAGAGTAAATCCGCCTTAGTTATTGTTTTGACGGCGCTATTCATTGCTAGTGGGTATGCCTACCAATGGATGGTTGAAAGGTCTATCACTCATGATATTAAGGTGACTGAGTGTCAAATATCAACATCAATCTGCATGGTGAGCTTAGGGGGTGGTAAAAGCATTGAATTTGATATTACACCGCGCGGTATTCCTACTACTCAAGCCTTGTCGCTGCGTGTATTGACACATGGTTTGGATGCGGATGAGGTATTAGTTAGTTTCGAAGGGATTGAAATTAATCATCATTTACCACCGTATATACTTAATAAGGTAGGTGTTGGTCAATATGTGGGTAAGGGGTTTTTGTCGCTATGTGTGCTTGATACTATGCATTGGTTAGCGCATGTAAGTATTCAGGAAGACGGCGTAATTTGGCGCATTTCACTGCCTTTTAAAACGCATAAAAGTTAATCGGCTAGCTCACCCACTAAAGAATTACCGCGAGCATCGATGATTTTTACATTGACAATTTGTCCAATGAGAGATTGATCCCCTGGAAAATGCGTATTGCGCATATTTTCTGTGCGGCCAAATAAGCCGTCACTTTTTTTAGCCAAATTCTCCACCAATACTTTTTGTATACTGCCAACCATGGACTTCGAAATAACTTCGGTAGATGCGTCGATAGTTTTTTGGACTAAAGCCAGTCTTTCTTTTTTAATCTGCATATCGACATCATCAACAAAATTACCCGCAGGCGTACCAGGGCGCGCAGAGTAAATAAAACTAAAGGACTTATCAAATCCAATATCGTTAATAAGCTTCATGGTATCGTTAAAATCTTGAGTATTCTCCCCTGGGAAGCCAATAATAAAGTCGCTAGAGATGGAAATATCAGGTCGAATCTCACGCAGTTTTCTGATTTTAGATTTGTATTCAATGGCCATGTGGCCGCGTTTCATTAGGCCTAGGATTTTGTCAGAGCCACTTTGAATTGGCAGGTGCAGATGCGAAACCAGCTCAGGCACTTCGGCGTAAGCTTGGATTAGGCTGTCTGAAAATTCAACAGGGTGAGAAGTGGTGTAGCGAATACGATCAACACCTTCAATCTGCGCAACAATATTAATCAAAAATGCCAAATCGGCCAGGGTGCCATCATCCATTTCACCTTGGTAAGCATTGACATTTTGACCGAGTAAATTAACCTCACGAACCCCTTGCTTGGCGAGTATTTCCACTTCTTTAATTACATCATTAAAAGGGCGAGAAACCTCCTCTCCACGCGTATAAGGTACTACGCAAAAAGTACAATACTTGCTACAACCTTCCATGATAGAAACAAAGGCACTTACCCCGTTTGATTCAGGCTCGGGTAGGTGATCAAATTTTTCAATTTCAGGAAAGGAGATGTCAATACTGGTTTTTTTGTCACCCAGCACCTCATTCAGCATTGCCGGAAGTCGGTGCAAGGTTTGCGGGCCAAAGATAATGTCCACGTAAGGAGCACGTTTGAGAATCAACTCACCTTCTTGTGAGGCGACACAACCACCAACACCAATCACTAAATTAGGATTTTTTTCTTTAAGCTTGCGCCAACGACCCAATTGGTGAAATAGCTTTTCTTGGGCTTTCTCACGAATGGAGCAAGTATTTAAAAGTAACACATCTGCCTCATCTGCTTGATCGGTTAGTGTTAAATTGTGTGAGTGTTTGAGTACGTTAATCATTTGATCAGAGTCGTACTCGTTCATTTGGCATCCGAACGTGCGGATATGTAATTTATTCATCATTTAATCTTGCTACTACGATTCAGTATTGTTTTGAATATGCAGTGTTTGGGTTGGGAAGGCGATTTCGGCCTGATTAGACTCGATAATTTCAGCAACCTTAAGTAGAATTTCTTGCTTTATTAGTTGGTACTCACTCTTGCCAGTTGTATTGGTAAAAGCGTAGATATTAAAATCAATCGATGAAGCATTAAAATAATTAAAATACACACGTAAAGCTTCAGTTTGATCAATATCTTTGTGTGCTTTAAGCATTTTTTCAATCTCATTTACAATGATTGGCATTTGCTTGATATCATCATAACGAATACCCACCACTTCTTTAATACGACGGTTTGTCATGCGTGATGGGGTTTCGATTGGAATTGAGGCAAAAATTGAATTCGGAATATAAACTGGATTTTTGCTAAAAGTGCGAATACGCGTCATGCGCCAGCCAATTTTTTCAACCGTGCCTTCAAATTCGGCCGAGCGAATCCAATCGCCAGTTGAGAAGGGTTTATCCATTTGAATCATAAGGCCGCCAAAAATATTGCTAAGCATGTCTTTGGCGGCAAAGCCCATGACAATACCACCAACACCACCAAAAGTAAGCAAGCTCGAGATTGAGAAGCCTAAGTGTTGCGCCACACCCAGTAAAATAGCAACAATGACTAATATTTTAATCAGTCGTGTAAATAAACGGACTGAGTCATTATCAACATGATTGTCCGCCTCAACTAAATAAGACTCGACCCCGGAAATAACACGAACCACACCCCAGGTAATAATGAAAATTGGCAGAATATCGATATATTCAATGAGCGTAGTAACAAGGTTAATTTCAGTCTTAAACGCGCTAATGGAGAAATAGATCCAGCCAAACCAAATGAGCACCTTTAGTGGTGCAGATACTGCTTTGATTAAATGATCATCCAACTGGTTTTTAGTTTTTCCAGTGTGTTTAACAACCTGGTTTAAGATAAAGCCAAGAATTACATGAGCAACCAGAGCAATGGCAAATAAAATGCCGGCTATTTGAAAAGGTGTTGTATTTTGTAAGAAATCATTCATAATTAATATTTTAGCGTTTATTTTAAGTATTTGAGCGGATTAATGGTTTGTTTGAATTTTTTCATTTCAAAATAAAACAACTGATTATTCGTACTAGCAATAATTTGATTTTTTACAACTTGATCGCCCTCAGAGACCAATAAAGACTGACTTTGAGTGTAGGTGCTATAAAACCCCAAAGGGTGACGAACAACAATCATAGTGCCGTGGCTTTTCATTTTGTCGCCAATATAAATAACCTTGCCATCACGGATGGCGCGAATTTTTTGCCCTTGTCGAGTGTTAAATGTTAGTCCTTGGTGCTTTTTAGAAAAGCTTTTAGCAATTTTGGCATTAACTGGAGTTTGCCATGTATTAGACTTCTTGTTGGATTTTTGACGTACAGATTTAGGCTTGTTTTGTTTGGCTGATTTTTCAGCACTTTGATCGGTTATTCGGCGGGCTTTTTGGGTTGGCTGTTCAACAGAGTGACGCTGTTGGTTAATATTCTCTAAATGACGAGACTTCTCAACAACAATAACCGCCCGTTTAGGTGTTGTAGAATAACATCCACTTAGAGAAATTAGCAAAATAACGCTTAATAATTTAGCCAGCATACCAAACTCCAAAAATAACAATAATAATTAATCCATATCCTAGGCGGTCAATATATTTTTGCAACCATTGATCGCAAGCATTACCGTATGCTCTAACTAGTCCAGCCACTAGATAGTAGCGTGCAGCTCGCGCTACTAGAGAGATGGCGATAAAAGGCAATAATGGCATTGCCATACTACCGGCGCTGATTGTGGCAAGCTTGTAGGGGATAGGGCTAAAGGCTGCAATGCCCACTACCCAAATACCATACTCATCAAAAAAACCTTTGATTAAAATCACCGATTCAGGCTTAACAAGCTCATAACTTAGTAAAAAATTTAATAAAATATCACCCAATAAATAGCCAGCCAATCCACCCAAAACAGAAAAAATTGTGGCAATAGAAGCAAATGAGTAGGCTTTATTAGGCTGTTTCAACGCCATTGGCGCTAAGAGTACATCAGGCGGAGGGTAGGGTAGTACGCTGGATTCTAAAAAACTAACAACAGACAACCAGTAAACAGCAAATCGGCTATGTGCCCAATTTAGTACGGTTTGATAAAATCTAGAGAAAATTTGCATTTAAGCTTAGTTGTCTTTCACCATTGGAAAGCCAAGAGCTTCACGCGAGTCAAAGTAAGTTTGTGCAACTTTTTGACTCATGGCGCGCACACGGCGAATAAAGCGTGCTCGATCAGTCACACTAATAGCGTGACGCGCATCTAGCAAGTTAAATAAATGCGAAGCTTTCATCACCTGTTCATAAGCAGGATAAGGTAGTGATTTTTCAATTAGCTGTTCGTTCATGGCTTCAGCTTCGTCAAATTGTTTAAACAATACGTCAGTATCAGCAATTTCAAAATTATAGGTAGATTGCTCTACTTCGTTTTGATGAAACACATCGCCATAGCTCACACCTTCGGTCCAAACTAAATCGAACACACTGTCAACCCCTTGAAGGTACATGGCTAAGCGCTCAAGACCATAAGTCAGCTCTCCAGAAACAGGTTTGCAGGCTAAGCCACCAACTTGTTGAAAATAGGTAAATTGGGAAACCTCCATGCCGTTTAGCCAAATCTCCCAGCCAAGTCCCCAGGCACCAAGCGTTGGGGATTCCCAGTTGTCTTCAACAAAGCGCACATCATGCTTGGTTAAATCAATACCAATTTCAGCCAAAGATTCTAAGTACAAATCTTGAATATCTTTAGGCGAGGGTTTTAGAATGACTTGAAATTGATAGTAATGTTGCAAGCGGTTTGGGTTTTCACCATAGCGCCCATCAGTGGGGCGGCGTGAAGGCTGCACGTAGGCCGCTTTCCAAGGCTCTGGCCCAATAGCTCTTAAAAAAGTGGCTGGATGAAAAGTGCCTGCACCCATTTCCATATCAAAGGGTTGTAATAATGTGCAGCCTTTTGACGCCCAAAAAGTTTGCAGTTTTAAAATTAAATTTTGAAAGGATGCACTTGCATCTAAGTCTGAAATTGACATAATGAGTCAGTTGAAATAAGTCTAAAAATTACAAAAATTTTACCGCATCAAACTTATGGTAAATGGGTATTTGTAAATAGATGAAGTGTTAAAGGATTGGGGGTTTATGTAAAGCCGAGAAGAATTATTCAAAACCCCCAAAAGTTAAAAAAGCAATATGGAGATAAAGTCTTTTTTAACAATTACTAAATGTTGAGGTTATTTAGTAATTGCACCAATTATAGCAAAAAAAAAAAAAACGATTTTAGTATAATTGACTAAATTAATAAATTACTTTTTTACTAAGTTATTTTTAATTTAACAAGTTCAGCTTTAAGCATGCCTTCATCTAGGTGGTCATAGTCTTCTAAAGTGGCGGTATTAACACCGCCACAGGCTTCATACCAGGCGTAACCCTGTGTCCAGCTTTCATGTGTATAGTCGTCTTGACGCTGGCGAACCACGCATAAAATAGCCTGATCTCGATAGATTAAATGATAAGGCTGCTCGTCACGATGTAAGCTTTGGATAAATTCCCAGGCATCTCCTACGGCGTTAAACCAATAATTAACCAAGGGATGTTTGTCGTTGTTTTCAATCGGCAGTGGCGCTTCTCTTACAAAGCATTGTAGATGAAAATGATTAACCGATGCATAAGCACCATATGAATTGTAAGCTAAGCTAAAGCCTTTGATGTTTAGTCCAACCGCATTGGCCATCATCCAAGCAAACTGGTGAAGATCAGACGTGAGTAGTTGTGGATGTTGCTTATCGGCTTCAACAACAACCAAGCCGTGTAGTTTGGCAAAGGGGAATTTATTGTAAAAAAGTGAGATGTCTTTAGAAAAGAGGTTGCCTTGCCAAAACAACTCATTTTGTAAAAATGCCTTGTTAAAGTTAAACCCATTCTCATTAAAATCTTCACTCATACCTTGGGTTTTGGCACTCGACATTCGTTGTGGACGTAGCGCTCGAAGTGGGTTGTATTGCAATTCAAAATTACCAAGTGTTTTATACTTGGTCACCTCAAGGGTGTTTAAATCTAGATTGAGTAGTTGCTTAAAAACAGTCACATCATCTGCAGCGCCAATAATATCGCCATTTTTTAAAGATTCAAACTTTTGAATTAATACAGGTTTGAGTGTTCGCCAGAGTTTTTCATCAGATAGTGCATTTGCTAGAACCAAAATAAACACGCCTAATTCATTATTTTCTAGCATTTTTTCCAAATTATTGGAAAATGCTTGTTCAAATAGCTGTTTTTCAGTAAAAATAGGATTTAACATGGTAAAAAACCTTAAATATTGGCGATATTTTAATAATTTTGTTAAAAAATAGCTGAATATCGCTTAAAAATGGCTATTTTTAGTAATTTATGTCTAATTTTTAATTGATTAAAAAAAATTTAGCAAATTTTCAATATGACATAAAAAATGCGACTCAAGAGTCGCATTTGATATTTTACTAAAGTTGGAATCTAGTATTTATAAGATTCTGGCTTAAATGGTCCTTCTTTTGAGACGTTGATGTAGTCTGCTTGTGTGTCAGTTAGTGTGGTCAATACACCACCAAAGCCACCAACCATACCAGCTGCTACTTCTTCATCCAGTTTTTTCGGTAAAACTTCAACGTAAATATCACCACCTAAGTCTGCAAATTTTGCATCAAACAAGTGCATTTGAGCTAACACCTGGTTAGCAAATGAACCATCCATGATGCGAGAAGGGTGTCCAGTAGCATTGCCTAAGTTCACCAAGCGACCTTCAGATAATAAAATTAAGTAATCGCTCTTATCATCACTACGGTAAACGCGATGAACCTGAGGTTTAACTTCATCCCAGTGCCAGTTATCACGCATGTATTGCGTGTCAATTTCGTTGTCAAAGTGGCCAATGTTACAAACCACTGAGCCTTTTTTCAACATTTGTAACATCGCAGAATCACATACGTTGTAATTACCCGTTGTGGTAACGATTAGATCTGTTGTGGCAAGTAAACGCTTATTAATGTCATCTGTATTTCCAGTGTTGTTACCTTGCTTATAAGGAGAAACAATCTCAAATCCATCCATACAAGCTTGCATAGCACAAATTGGATCGATTTCAGAAATCTTAACAATCATGCCTTCTTGGCGAAGCGATTGTGCTGAGCCTTTGCCTACGTCACCATAGCCAATAACCAATGCTTTTTTTCCTGACATTAGCATGTCGGTTCCACGTTTAATCGCATCGTTTAATGAATGACGACAACCGTATTTGTTGTCATTTTTAGATTTGGTAACCGAGTCATTTACGTTAATGGCAGGTACTTTTAATGTGCCTGCTTCCATCATTTCTAATAAACGATGAACACCAGTTGTGGTTTCTTCACTGATACCGTGAATATCATTGAGCATTTCTGGGTATTTTTCATGCAACATTTGCGTTAAATCGCCACCATCATCAAGCACCATATTAGCGTTCCATGGCTTGCCACCATCTAGAATAGTTTGCTCAATACACCATAAAAACTCTTCCTCAGTTTCACCTTTCCAGGCAAAAGTAGGAATGTCTGCGGCAACCATGGCTGCTGCAGCGTGATCTTGTGTTGAGAAAATATTGCAACTTGACCAGCGCACTTGAGCGCCCAAATCAACCAACGTTTCCATCAGTACTGCAGTTTGAATGGTCATGTGAATACAGCCTAAGATGCGCGCATCTTTAAGTGGTTGTTCATTGCGGTATTTGTCACGCAGAGTCATTAGCGCTGGCATTTCCGCTTCAGCTAGCTCTACTTCTTTACGGCCGTAATCGGCTAGTGCCATATCAGCAACTTTATAGTCGTTGTTATCAATCGTTGGATTGCTCATTTTTTCTCCTTTGGAAAATTTAAAAAAATGAGCGTCGTTGTATTGTTCTGATTGCCAAGCCTGATTGAAATATAATTTCAACGCAACGCTCCTTGGCAGTTTGGCTATTATACCAAACTTGATTTATAAGTTTATTTCAACAAATGCACTCGGTCAGTTTTTTCCCAAGTGATGTCATCTTCAGTGCGACCAAAGTGGCCATAACTGGCAGTTTTTTGATAAATTGGACGCTTAAGGTCAAGCATTGCAATTAAGCCTTTAGGGCGTAGATCAAAATGCTCGCGAACCAAAACTTCAATAGCCTCATTGGAAATTTTTCCAGTGCCAAAAGTTTCTACACTGATGCTAGTTGGCTCAGCTACGCCAATTGCGTAAGACACTTGAATTTCACATCGGTCTGCCAATCCGGCAGCGACAATATTTTTGGCAACATAGCGTGTTGCATAAGCTGCAGAGCGATCAACTTTTGAAGGGTCTTTTCCAGAAAATGCACCGCCACCATGTCTAGCCATGCCGCCGTATGTATCAACAATAATCTTACGACCTGTAAGACCAGCATCACCAACAGGGCCACCAATAACAAACTTACCTGTTGGGTTGATGTGATATTGTGTATCAGCGCTCAACCATTCACTTGGTAAAACAGGCTTAATGATTTCTTCCATAATAGCTTCTTGTAAATCTTTAAGCTCAATACTTTCATCGTGCTGAGTAGATAGCACCACCGCATCAATGCCCACAATCTTGTGACCTTCATAAATACAAGAAACTTGTGACTTTGCATCGGGGCGTAACCAAGGTAGTTGGCCGTTTTTCATCAACTCTGCCTGCTTGGCAACCAAACGGTGTGCATATAATATTGGTGCTGGCATCAGTACATCAGTAGCATTACAGGCATAACCAAACATCAGACCTTGATCGCCTGCACCTTGTTCATGATTTTCAAATTCGTCAACACCTTGAGCGATGTCTTGAGATTGCTCACCTAGAAGATTTGCAATATTACAAGTTGTGCCGTTAAAGCCTAATTCATCGTCGTTATAGCCAATTTCATTAATGGTGTCACGAACGATTTTTTCATAGTTGATGCTAGCGCCGGTGGTGATTTCTCCAGCCAATACAACATTGTTGTCTTTAATTAAAGTTTCGCAAGCAACACGCGAGTTTTTATCTTGGGCTAGTGCCGCATCTAAGATAGCATCAGAAATTTGGTCGCAAACTTTATCGGGGTGTCCTGCCGAAACAGATTCAGAAGTGAATATCATTTTTGTTCTCCTTTAGACTGCTTTGTATTGCAGTCCTTATAAACATTAAAAAACCCTTGTCAAGAAGGGTTTTCAATGAAGAAGAACGCCTGCTTTAGCTTAATTTAACTACTCTAGGTAGTAACGCTAGCAATCGGGACAAATCAGCGCTTCTAGTTATTATAACAAACAATAAGGTTTATTCTAGACTTATTTTTAGGGCGATGGCGCTCACAAAAGGTGCACTCATTAAACTTAGTACTAAAAACATGGCTAGGAAATACAATTGACCGCTAATATCTAAGCCAAATTGCGCCTGTGAGACTGCACTTGAGGCGAAGATTAGAATGGGGATGTAGAGTGGCAAAATAAGTAAAGATAGAAGCATTCCGGAATTTTTAATACCGACAATTAAAGAGGCACCAATACTGCCAATCAAACTTAAGCTTGGTGTCGCTAATAATAAAGTCATCATTAGTACTTTAATACCCTCTTCATCTAAAAATAAAAACACACCGAGCAGAGGTGACAATAAAATAATTGGAACGCCAGTCAATAGCCAGTGTGCGGTAATTTTTGAGAGTATGAGTAGTGGTAAAGAATGATGCGAGGTAACCATTTGCTCTAATACACCATTATCAAAGTCATGATGGAAAAGAGCATTCAGAGATAAAAGCACAGCCAGCATGCTGGCCACCCAAATAATACCAGCTGCAATCTGAGAGAGTGTTGCAGCTTCCGGACTAATGGCTAGCGGAAATAATGAGACAGAAATAATAAAAAATAACAAAGGGTTGAGAATACTAGAAGGGTTTCTAAGAGCTACGCGCAGGTCACGACTTAAGGTTTGTAAGTAAATATTCATAAAGAAATCATGCGCTGATTGGGTAAAGCTGAATCTTGATGCGTGGTAAATAGGCATAGTCCGCCATTCGTGCAATGCTGGGTAATTCTATTTTCCACAATTTCAACGCCCTTGGGGTCGAGCGCAGTAAAAGGCTCGTCTAGTAGCCATACTTTGGCGTTAGAAACAAATAAGCTGGCTAAAATAACTCGACGTTTTTGGCCAGCTGAAAGGTTGGCGCAGTACTCATCTTCATAGCCTTTAAGGCCGATATCAACCAATGCTTGAATAAGTGAATCTCGCTTAACAGGCTGGTTTAAAGCGCTTAAAAATTCAAGATTTTCAAGACTGGTTAGCTCAGCACTGAGTGCTGCTTGATGGCCTAGATAAAAAACTTCCTGCTGGTATTCGTCACTTTTAACACGATGCTGGTCAAGTTCGATACTACCTTGTTCATGGATATTGACACCGGCTAGGATTTTTAAAAGTGAGGTTTTGCCACTACCATTAGCGCCGGTAATTCGTAATATTTCGCCCGTCTCTACTCGAAAGGATAAGTCGCTAAAGAGTTGGTTGTAACCTCTTTGGCAACTTAGATTGTTAATAACAAGTGACGACACGATTACTGAAGTTCTACCAAAATTTATACCAAGGTGTTTCTACCTCTTTGGGTTTTTCTTCAGTTTTGGTTTTTTCAACAGCCTCTTGGAGTTTTTCAGCGGATATTTTTTGCTGTTCAAGCTGTTGTTCTGCTTGGGCTTTTTTTAACTCAGCTGTTTTGATTGCATTTTGCTGTTCAATTTGATGCTGCTGAGCTTGCTCTAGTTTAATTCTTTTTTTTAAAGCTGCCGCCGCCTGTTCTTGGGCGATCTTTTCTTTAGCAATGCGTTTTTCTTCTGTAGCACGCTTTTCTTTTGCAATTCTGGCTTTTTCTTTTGCCAGTTTTTGCGCTTTGATTTTTGCTTTTTCTGCAGCGATACGCTGGTCTTCAAGTGCCTTTTCTTTATCAGTTAATTTATCCAGGCTGGTGATACCGGAAGTGTCAATTGTGGTTAATTTCTGATTGGTGAATTTAAGCACTAAGCGGTAATGAGTGTCATCCTTCTCGTGGCGTGTTGAATGGTTAATATAATCCCACTGATTGTTGTGAAAAGGGTCGCTAATGCTAGGTGAGCCAATCAAGTCTTGTACTTGTGCTTTTGACATGCCTGCTTTGAGTTGATTGATTTTAAATCTTGTTAAAACCGAACCTTGTTGAATATCGTCTTTATATAGAGTGGGTAATGACATATCTGGCAGAATATCTGGCATGTCTGGAAAATCTGGCAATGTTGGCATGGAAGGGGTGCAAGCTGACAAAAATGGAAATGAGAATGAGATTGCAATTAAAGTTAGTTTGTTCATTTGGATTTAATTGATTAAAATGATTAGGAATTATTTTTCTGATTTTACCTCAAGGATTTGAATATGGATGCTCAAGATTTAAAAAGTGCTGGACTAAAAGTCACATTGCCGCGACTTAAAATTTTAGAAATTTTAGAAAAAAGCGACAATCACCATATGAGCGCTGAAGATATCTATCGCACCTTGGTTATGCAAGGTGAAGAGGTTGGTGTAGCCACTATCTATCGTGTATTAACGCAGTTTGAAGAGGCGAGCATGATTAACAAATTGAATTTTGACAATGGCCAAAGCGTGTATGAATTGTCAAATGTTGAGCATCATGATCATTTGTTGTGCGTTAAGTGTGGAAAAATCGATGAGTTTTCTGATGATGTAATTGAACAGCATCAGCATGATATCGCCACTAAATATGGTTATAAGCTAACTGACCACTGTCTGTATTTATACGGTTTGTGTAAAGATTGCCAATAACTGACTAACTTGGTTGTGGAAGATTTCATCTTAAGAGCGCTAATAGCTGCGCTCGGTATCTCTATTATTGCAGGATCACTTGGTTGTTTTGTGATTTGGAAGCGCATGAGTTATTTTTCTGAGTCTATTTCGCACTCTGCCTTGCTTGGCGTATCACTTGGCTTGGCAAGCGGCATGGGCATGCATGTGGGCTTGGTGAGTGTGGGTGTTGTGTTTGCAGGGTTGATTGTTGTTTTGCAACAAAAACAGTTTTTATCTAATGATGCTATTTTAGGTATTTTTTCACATCTGGCTTTGTCACTTGGTATTGTTATATTGGGTATTGTTGGCGGAGAGAGCACTGATTATTTCGCTCTATTGTTCGGCGATGTTTTGTCAATTGATAATCAAGATATTATCTGGATTTATGTTGTACTGATCATTGTAATCGGCTTATTGGTTGCTTTTTGGCAAAAATTACTCTTATTGACTTTAAATGAAGAATTGGCGGTTTCCCAGGGTCTTAATCGAACTTTTTATCAATTGTTGTTTATGTTGATGATTGCTTTAACAGTTTCAATTTCTGTGCAAATTGTAGGTGTTTTACTAATCACTTCCTTGTTAATTATTCCACCTGCGGTTGCCAGGGTGTTTGCCAACTCCCCATTAAGCATGGTCTTACAATCAATTGTTGTTTCTATGGTGGCTGTATTAATGGGGCTGACTGTTTCTACGTTTTATGATTTAGCGACAGGCCCAACCATTGTAATTGCGCTTGGCGTATTGTTTATTCTATCGCAATTATTTCCAAGAAGGTTAAGCTAGCGCGTCATTTAACTCTGTCAACTGGTTGGTTTGTTGCTCAACAATCAATGGCTCGATGATTGACTCTAAATCACCTTCCATGATTTCCGCCAATTTATAGAGTGTTAGATTAATTCGATGGTCGGTAATGCGTCCTTGAGGATAATTATAAGTGCGAATTCGTTGAGATCGATCGCCACTGCCGACTAATTCTTTACGGGCTGATGCTTGTTCTTTTTGCTGAACTTGTTGTTGTGCATCTAAAATTCTTGATGCTAATACTGACATGGCTTGCGCTTTATTTTTGTGTTGTGAGCGTCCATCTTGACACTCCACCACGGTTCCTGTTGGAATGTGGGTGACACGAACGGCTGAGTCGGTCTTGTTAACGTGCTGTCCACCAGCGCCACTGGCTCTAAAGGTGTCAACACGAACATCGCCCATATTAATGTCGATATCTTCAATATTTTCCACTTCTGGCATGATGGCCACAGTACAAGCAGAGGTGTGCACACGACCTTGACTTTCAGTTTCTGGTACACGCTGAACACGGTGTGCACCTGATTCAAATTTAAGTTTAGAGTAAACATCAACGCCACTAATGCGGGCAATGATTTCTTTGTAGCCGCCGTGATCGCCTACATTAGCACTTAAGGTTTCCAATTGCCATTTTTGTTTTTCACAATAGCGAGAGTACATTCTAAACAAGTCCCCTGAGAAAATAGATGCCTCATCACCGCCAGTGCCAGCGCGAATTTCCACAATAATATTGCGAGAGTCGTTAGGGTCTTTAGGCAGTAAAGATTTTTTAAGGTCAAGATCTAGGCGCTCTAGAGTGTCTTTAGCATCGCTAATTTCCTCTTTGGCCATGGCCTTGATCTCGGCATCATCTTCCTCGAGCATTAGCTTGGCATCTTCAAGGTTTTGGTTGGTTACCAAGTATTCTTGATACTGCTCATTAACAGGCGTTAGTTGTGAATGTTCAATGGATAGCTCTCTAAATTTCTTAGCATCACTGGCCACACTTGGATCGCTTAACATGGCGCCAACTTCTTCTAGGCGCATTGACATTTGCTCTAACTTAGCAAGGATAGATTCATTCATTATTTTTTAATATTAGGAACGCAGCCTTCACACTGAGATAAATCTGTATGTGCAGTCTGCTTAATGTTTTTAAAGGTTGTATGTAATATTTTATTAGTGAGTTGGTCGGCCAATTTTTTAATAATTTTCTCCCCATCGTCACCATTATTAAGGCGTTTAATGGCATCTAATACAATATCATCTTTAATTTGATTGGCACTGGTTCGATAGCTTTGTACCAGTTGTTCATTAGGCAAAACTGATAACCATTTGTTAAATACTTGAGCTTGCTTAACAATAATCTCTTGCGCAAGCACTTTCTCTTTTTCGCGTGAATCTACATTGTCGCTCACCACTTGCTCAAGATCGTCAATAGTGTATAGATACACATCGTCTAGTTGGCCTACTTCAGGCTCAATATCACGTGGTATGGCAATATCAAGCATAAACATTGGCTTGTGCTTACGACGTTTCAATGCACTTTCAATCAGCCCTTTACCGATAACAGGCACTGAAGCAGCGGTAGAGGAAATAATAATATCAGCCTGATGAATGACTGAAGAAAACTGCTTTAAACTAATGGATTGAGCACCATAAATGGAGGCAATTTTTTGTGCATTTTCAAGCGTTCTGTTGGCAACAATGATGTTGTTAACGCCTTTTTGGCTTAGGTGTTGAGCACACAGTTCAATCATTTCTCCGGCGCCAATAAGTAAAACAGTTTGCTCAGATAAATCTGCAAATATTTTTTCACTGAGTTTGACAGCGCAATAAGCAATGGAAACGGGTGATGAGCCGATTTGAGTGTCGGTGCGTACTTTTTTAGCCGTTGAAAAAGCGTGCTGGAATAATTTTTCCAGCTTTTTATCTAGTGTTTTGGCTTGCTTGGCGCTATGATAGGCATCTTTAAGTTGGCCTAGAATCTGAGGCTCTCCCAAGACGAGAGAATCTAAACCGCAAGCGACATTGCAAATATGCTCTAAGGCTGCATCATTTTCAAAATAAACCAGATAAGAGTCAAGTTCTTGCCTAGAGACCTGGTGCGTATCTGATAGATATTGGCTTAAGATTTCTTGAGGGTTGTCGTTGTCCACGACAGTATAAATTTCAGAGCGATTACAAGTGGATAAAATAACACAAGCCTCAACACCTGAAATACTGTTTAACTTTTGCAATTCATCGGCCAAGTGGTTAGGTTCAAAGGCCACACGCTCACGTACCGAAACCGGTGCTTGTGCATGATTAACACTTAAAATAGCAATGCGTGACATAAACCCAAATAACAAACTCAATAAGCACTTAATTATACCTAAATCGCAATTTTTAGGCGTTCGCTATTACAACTCCAATGTTAGAATGCTCACCCTATGAAGCAGCTCTTTACATTGTGTATTCTTTTATTTTTACAGGGTTGTGAAACACTCAATACTCAAACACACTATAGTGTGCCAAGTATCGCTCCTGATGCATGGAGTGCCAAGGGTCGGGCGGGTATTTTAGTTAATGGCAGCAATCAAAATATTAGCTTTAATATTAGCTTTGTTGAGCAAGAATTTGAGATGGTGCTAGTGAGTGCATTGGGATTGGGCGAGGTCAATGTTCGTTCAACTGAGCACGGCTTGTTTGTGGATCATGTGCAAACACCACTTAATTTGCAACAGTGGATGACGCAAGAATTAGGTTGGAACTTCCCACTACACAGTTTGTCCGATATCATCTTTAAGCATCGGCTCGATGCACAGAGTGAATGGCAGGTTCAGATTGGCAAATTTATGCCATATCAAGGATCAAGTATCGCCAAAATGGTTAAATTGAAACATCGTAATAAGCCTATCAAAATCAAATTACTGTTACAAGAAGTTAATCAGTTAAAATGACTTAAAAAATGATTAAATTAGTATGATAGAAGAAGATTCTTTAGTAGGTGGCAAAGATCAAGGTGGCGAAGATATCGTCATTGCTTCGGTGCGCCCAGACAGCCTGTCTGAGTATATTGGTCAAGATGATGTAAAAGCACAGATGTCACTATTTATTAAGGCGGCTAAAAAACGTCAAGATGCATTGGATCATTGCTTAATTTACGGACCACCTGGGCTAGGAAAGACAACCTTAGCTAATGTCATTGCCAACCAAATGGGTGCAGGAATGAAGCAAACTTCCGGACCTGTTTTAGAGCGTTCGGGTGATTTAGCCGCTATTTTGACCAAGTTAGAGCCTTACGATGTTTTATTTATTGATGAAATTCATCGCCTCAATCCAGTTGTTGAAGAGATCCTTTATCCTGCACTAGAAGATTTTAAGTTAGATATTATGGTGGGCGAAGGGGTGGCTGCGCATTCTGTGCAATTAGAATTACCTCCATTTACTTTGATCGGTGCAACCACGCGCGCGGGCATGCTCACCTCACCACTACGTGATCGTTTTGGCATTGTTCAGCGTTTAGAGTTTTATAACGACCAAGATCTGCAAATTATTGTGGAGCGCTCCGCTAAGATTTTAGGTATTGAGATCGAGCCAAGTGGCGCCCATGAAATCGCCATGCGTTCACGCGGAACACCACGAATTGCTAATCGATTATTACGTCGGGTGCGTGATTTTGCTGATGTAAAAACGGATGGCATCATTCATCAAGCAATTGCCAATGAAGCCTTGAGCGCGCTTAAAGTAGATGAAGCTGGATTGGAACAACTTGATCGTGATTATCTCTTCATTATGACTAATAAGTTTGCTGGCGGCCCTGTTGGCCTTGATACATTAGCCACTGCTATTGGTGAAGAGCGCGGTACGTTAGAGGATATGGTTGAGCCTTATTTAATACAACAAGGGTTTATTCAGCGCACTCCTCGTGGACGTAGTGCCACGAACTTAACTTACAAGCATTTAGGATTAAACCAACCTTCGAACCACCAAGATTTATTTAATGAGTGATTTAGAGCTTAGGGTTTACTACGAAGACACAGACAGTGGAGGCGTGGTTTATTATGCAAATTATCTGAAGTTTATTGAGCGCGGCCGTAGCGAATTTTTGCGCGAATTAGGTTTTGAACAAGACCAGTTGATTAACGACCAAGGTGTTATTTTTGCTGTTAGATCACTTCAAGCTGAGTATCTGTCACCTGCTCGATTTAATGATTTATTAACCATTCACACCCAAGTGGAAAAATCTCGCCGTGCTAGCTTGATTTTTTCGCAGAAAATAAGGGATCTTAAACAAAATAAGGTATTATTTGAAGCACAAGTTACCGTTGCTTGTTTGGACGTGCAAAATTTTAAACCGCGCGCCATTCCAAGTGACATTCTGGAGAAAATAAATGGACAGTAGTTTATCAATTTTTAGCTTAATTATTAGCGCTGGTTTTGTGGTGCAAGTGGTTATGTTTGTTTTAGTGTTAATGAGTATTTATTCCTGGACTATTATCATGTCTAAGAAGAAAACGCTAATGGATGCCAACAAAGATGTTAAGCGTTTTCATAATAATTTTTTGTCAGATACGGATTTGTCAATATTGCATGGACAAATTCCTGATCAAGTTTCCAGCCGAACTCCAATGGAACATATTTTTGGCGCAGGATATGGTGAGTTTACCCATACAACCTCCGCTTCTAATCAGGCCTTGGTTATGAATTCGGAGCGTGCATATCGCTCTATGAACACCGCAGTTAACAATGAGGTTGATCGTCTAGACCATGGCTTAAGTGTTTTGGCCATGATTGCCTCGTCAAGCCCGTACATTGGTTTGTTTGGTACAGTTTGGGGAATTATGCATTCATTTATTGGTCTTGCCTCTGTTAAGCAAGCAACGATTTCTATTGTTGCACCAGGTATTGCTGAAGC
Source organism: Candidatus Thioglobus sp. (assembly GCA_018644675.1). Classification (GTDB taxonomy): domain Bacteria; phylum Pseudomonadota; class Gammaproteobacteria; order PS1; family Pseudothioglobaceae; genus Thioglobus_A. The sequence goes on along the minus strand of JABGQC010000004.1, from coordinate 7,880 downwards.
ACTAATTGCAACCGCATTTGGCTTGTTTGCCGCCATTCCTGCAACCATTGCCTACAATCGTTTAATTACTCAAGTGGGCGAGATTCAAAATAAGTACACCTCGTTTGTTGAAGAGTTGTTTGTTACTTTTCAAAGACAAAAGTAGCTATAGAACATGATTGAACTGCCACAACGTCATAGGCCAAGTGTTGATGCACATATCAACATTGTTCCGTATATTGACGTCATGTTGGTATTGCTGGTGATCTTTATGATGACAACCCCTATTATTGAGCAGGGTATTGAGGTAGACCTACCAACAGCTGACGCCAAAATGGTGGACTTTACAGAGCAGCAACCCACCATTGTCACTATCAATAAAGAGGGTGAGTACTTTATTAATTCTCTAGACGAGGATGGTTCTGATGTTTCTAAAGGTGAAAAATTACCACTGGGTATTATTGCTGGCCGTGTTAGTGCGCGTTTAGAGATTTATCCAAGCATGAAAGTTTTTGTACGTGGTGATGCAAGTGTGGCGTATGGAGTGGTTGTATCGCTAATGTCATTTTTGCAAAAAAATGGCGTAGATAAAGTGGGTATCGTGACAGAATCAGGTGATGCAAACTAATGAAAACCGAACTACTTAAAAAAATCAAATTACCTAAGATTGCTAATAAACACCCGGTAGCTTTTTGGACGGCGATTGTTTTGCATGTGGTATTAGTGATCGGCTTGATATTTTCAAATGTTCAGCGTTGGGAGATTCCTAAACAGGCACCAAAATCATCTAGCGCCGTCCCTAAGGCGGTAACGGTTGATTTAACTGAAATTAAGAAAGAGAAGCAACGTCTAGTTGATATTCGACAAAAGCGTGAAAAGCGTCTAGCCGATCTTAAGCGTGCTGAAAAGCGTGTTGAAAATGAGCGCTATAAAGAGCAGCAACGTCTTAAAAAATTAAAAGCAAAAACCAAGAAAGAAAAACAAGCCAAAGCTAAAGCTGAAAAAAGCAGAAAAGCAGCTGAAAAGAAAAACAAACAAGCATTAAAGAAAAAGAAATTAGCAGAGAAAAAAGCGCTTGAAGCTGAAAAGCGTAAAAAAACTGCTGAAAAGAAAGCAAAAGCAGCCGAGAAAGAAAAGCAAAAAATTGAAAAGTTAAGAAAGGTTGAGGCTAACAAATTTGAAAAAGAGCAAGATACACGTTCTTTAAAGAAAGAGATTCAGGCGGAAGAAGATCAAGAGAGGGAGATAGCTCAAGAGGATATTTTAAATGAGCTAAAAGCAAATTACGTTAATCAGATTGCTTCAAGAGTTAAAGAAAAATGGCGTTACCAAGGTGCCCAAGATGACTGGGGTTGTGATGTTTATATATTGCAAGATTTGAATGGTAATGTGCAAAGTGTTAATTTACAGTCTTGTAATGTGAGTAACAGTGTTAAAGCAAAAGTATTTAAAGATGCTATTGAAAGAGCGGTGTATAAAGCCTCGCCACTACCGCATGCACCAGACAAAAGCGTATTTGACCGTGAAATATTGTTCCACTTCAGGGTAAATTAATGCACAAAGATACGGCTTCAGAGCAAGACATCGTCAACCTAAGTAAGGATGAACAAAATCAATTAACCTTCCAGTTATCTCAAATTTTAGAAAACTGGAAATTAGAAGATGGCGACCAGCTAACTGTTTTAGGCCTTGAAGAAGTGCTTAAGCCAAGGCATTTATACTTGTATCGTCGTGGTGATAAGTCTTTTGAATTTAATGATGAGATGGTTAAGCGCACTAGAATGATTTTAGGCATCCATGAATCATTAGGCACGACATTTCCAACTAATAGAGAGTACGCCAGTGTATGGCTAAAGCGTAGTGTTAAAAAGTTTAAACACAAAACACCACTAGAGCTCATGTTGAGTGGCGATACGGGCATGAATCGAGTTTGGCACTTTCTGGATTGCACTCAAGGGTGGCGCAGTTGAATAAAATTGAAGTTATCACCCAAACAGAAGCACTTTACACCTTAAAAGTTTTAACTAACAATACCGATGCTTTGGTTGAGGAGATCACCACACTTGCCAGTGATAATAAGGCGCAATTTCAGCATGCACCTGTTATTCTAGAAATTGAGAATAAAAATTTCCAGGCAAATGAGCTGGCAGTTTTAATCGAAATTTTGGCTCAAAATGAGATGGTGGCTGTAGGTATTCGCTCACAAAAACAAGAGTTGATTGATTTTGCCAAATTTTCTGGTTTAGCAGTTTTTGGCAAGTCTTTATCATCAAGTAAAAAGACCAAAGCCAAAACGCAAGCTATAAAACAGCCTGAATCAAGCAACCCTAATCCGCATCAAGATAGAACTTATCAAGCGCCAAAAATTGTCACTAATAAGGTTTATTCATTTCAGCAAATAATTGCCCAAGACAGAGATTTAGTACTGCTATCTAAAGTTAAATCGGGGGCAGATGTAATGTCATTTGGATCTATTTCTGCCTATAAAGAAGTTCAGGGTAGTTTGTTTGCTGGTATTCAAGGTGATGAAAAGGCCACTATTTTCGTTCAATCATTCAATGCAGAATTGGTTTCTATTGCTGGAGTTTATAAGAAATTCGATGTAGTGCCAACTAAGCTATACGCTAGATCGGTGATGATTGACTTGTTCAACAATCAATTACGATTCCAAATTATTTAAAATTTATTATGATGAATACACAAGATTTTTTACTTGAATTAGGCACAGAAGAGTTGCCACCCAAGTTATTACCAAAACTTTCAAAAGCATTAACTGATAATGTAATTAAAGAGTTGTCAGAATTAAAACTTAAGCATTTGGAGGTTGAGTCATTTGCCACTCCGCGCCGTTTAGCGGTTTTGGTGCATGGCTTGCAGTGTCAGCAAGAGGATCAGGTTATTGAGCGCAAAGGTCCTGCAATCAGTGCGCCTGATCAGGCAGTTGAAGGTTTTGCTAAATCTTGTGGTGTTTTACGTGCTGACCTTGCACAAAAGACTTTTGGTAAGGCGGAATACTATTTCTTTAGCAAGCAACAAAAAGGGTTAGAAACTAAGGGCTTGCTAGAGCAAGTAGTTGATACAGCAATTAAAAATATTCCAATTGCCAAGCCAATGCGCTGGGGTAGTTCTGAGGTGCAGTTTTCTAGGCCAACTCATTGGTTGGTTATGCTATTGGGTGAGGAAGTAATCAGTGCATCAATCATGGGGCTTTCTGCTGGAAGCGTAACCCGTGGATTGCGCTTTACAGGCCCACAAAAAATTGAAATTTCCAAAGCGTCCGAGTATCGTCAAACCATGATGGATCAGGCACAAATTGAAGTGGATTTTGACACTCGCAAGGAAATGATTCGCCAGCAAGTTATTCAAGTGGCTGCTGATGATAAGGCAACTGCTGTTATTGATGAGGCGCTATTGGGTGAAGTGTGTGCTTTAGTTGAGTATCCGCGGGCCTTCTCAGGCGGTTTTAGTGAGTCGTTCTTAGCGGTTCCTGAAGAAGCGCTTATTTCCGCGATGAAATCACATCAAAAGTATTTTCATATGTTGGATAAAAATGGCAAATTATTACCAAGCTTTATTTCTGTGGCCAATATTGAGTCTAGTGATATTTCAGTAATTGTTAGTGGTAACGAGCGTGTTATTCGCCCAAGATTAGCGGATTCTGAGTTTTTCTGGGAACAAGATAAGCGCCAAACACTAGAATCTCATCTAGAAAAATTAGATCGCGTATTATTTATGAAATCACTTGGCTCAATGGGTGATAAAGCTAAGCGTATTGGGACTTTATCAGGCTCAATTGCAGAAATGATTGGCGCCAATGAGCAAGATTCAAAGCGTGCCGGACTGTTGTGTAAAACAGACTTAGTGACTGAAATGGTCGGAGAATTTGCTGATCTACAAGGGGTAATGGGAGGTTATTACGCGCTAAACGATGGTGAAAATAAAGCAGTTGCCAGTGCTATTAGTGAGCATTATCATCCAAGATTTGCAGGCGACACTCTCCCCTCAACACCGGAAGGGTTGGTGGTTGCCATTGCTGACAAGCTAGACACCATTACCGGAATTTATGGAATTGGTCAAGGACCTACAGGCTCTAAAGATCCATACGCATTGCGTAGAATGGCATTAGGATTGTTAAGGATGATGGTGGAAAGTAAGCTGAATCTTAATCTTAAAGCGCTTATCTCAGCTTCATTATCTGCTCACTCAAGCGAGGTAGATGGCGAGTGTGCACCAGCTATTTACAAATTTATGATGGATCGTTTACGCGCATACTACAAAGAACAAAAGGTTAGCGCTAAAGCATTTGAGGCGGTATTGGCGGTTGAGCCTGAATCTCCCTATGATTTTCATCTTCGGGTTGAAGCGTTAAACATCTTTACTAAAGATGAGGCTTCGGCTAGTTTAATTGAGGCTAATAAGCGTATCGCTAATATGTTGAAAGATCATCAAGAGCTTTCAATTGAAGTTGATCACTCGGTATTGGTGGAGTCAGCTGAAAAAGCTTTATTTGAGTCGACCAGTCTTGTTGCTAAAAAACTTGCTCAATCAACGGACTATATTAGTAATATGCATGAACTAATTTCACTCAAAGCAAGTATTGATACGTTCTTTGATGAAGTGATGGTGAATGCAGATAACCCACAGCTTAAAACAGCGCGCCTTAGTTTAATTAACTGGGTAAGATCTTTGTTCTTATCAGTAGCGGACGTCTCGCACTTAAGCTAAGTCCTGATGAAAGCTTTAATTCAGCGTGTGTCGCATAGTAAAGTTGAAGTAGATAGTAAAATTGTTGGTGAAATTAACCAAGGCTTGCTTGTGTTTATTGGTATTGAAAAGCAGGATGAAAAATCACAGATAGACAAAATGATTAAACGCTTATTATCGTATCGAGTATTTTACGATGCCAATGACAAGATGAACTTATCAGTGTCAGATATTAAGGGTGGCATATTGGCGGTTTCTCAATTTACCTTAGCAGCAGATACCAATTCAGGCACAAGACCAGGATTTTCAACAGCCAAAGCGCCCAAAGAAGCAAGAGCATTGTACGATTATTTTATGGCGCAAATATCACAACAGCACGCCGATGTACAAAGTGGAGAGTTTGGTGCTGATATGCAGGTATCACTTACCAATGATGGGCCGGTCACTTTTTTATTAGCATGCTAGACCAAGTGCTAACACTTGTAAGTCAGTATGAAGAAATATTCATTTTAGTGGGTATTGTTTCAGCTGTTGTTTTTGTAGCTACATTATTATTAACACCCTATTTATTAGGATTAATTCCAGCTGATTATTTTTCAGCTAATTATGCATATCAAGTAAAAAGAAAAACACTACTTTGCCTACTTAAGACTACGGTTAAAACATTTGTTGGCGTTCTTTTGGTGTTAGCTGGCATTATTATGTTGGTGACACCAGGACAGGGATTTATCTCAATAATATTGGGCATATTTCTAATGGAATTTCCAGGAAAGAGACAATTGGAAATTAAATTTATTAACCACAATCCAACATTTAAAACGCTCAACTGGTTGCGCGATAAAGCTGGAAAAACACCCTTTATTCGATGAAAGAAAGACACATAGTTGGCTACACATTATTAGGTGCAATCCTTGCATTTGTGGCAATATTTTTATTCACTCGTGATGTTGAAATGCCTAAAAATCAGGCAATGCCTTGGCAAAGCTATATCAATGAAAACCAGCAAACTGTGGTGTTTAACTTAACCATGGCTGAGAGTCGTTTAATTGATGCTGCTCGTCAATTTGGCACTGAAATAAACGCCTCTTTATTTGAGAGTGAATTGGAAAAACCAGAACTGGAAGTGTATTTTTCTAGCACCAAGGTAGGCGGCATTAGTGCTAGAATTATTTTAAATTTAATATTGGATGAGCAAATCATTGAATCATTGTCAAACAATATTGATGAGTCAATGCAAATGCCATCTGGTGTTAAAAATACAACCTTTACTTCAGCAGGAGAGAGGTCCATGTCTAGGCTTAAAATTAAATCACTAACTTTTATACCTGGTGCTAATTTAGATAAAGAGGTGATTGAAAATCTATTTGGTAAGCCGGCTAGAGTGGAGCTTGCCACAGAAGGGGTGTCGTATTGGCATTATCCGCAAAAAGGTCTGCGTATTATTGTTGATAGAGAGCAGAAAGAAGTTCTTGAGTTTTTCAATCAATAGGCGGTCGAAAGATGAAAATGTATGGAATCAAGAACTGTGACACTGTTAAGAAAGCTCAAAAATATTTACAATTAAATAATATTGAGTTTGAATTTATTGATTTTCGTGAACAGCCGCTTGACGAGAAAACCTTGCAAAGCTTTGCTGATTCTGTAGGCTGGGATAAGCTCATCAATAAGCGCTCAACCACTTATAGAAATCTTACTGATGTACAGAAAGCTGACATCACTTTAGAGTTGGCGTTAAAAAACCCAACCTTAATTAAGCGACCTGTTTTAGTAACAGGCGCCGATGTCAGAGTTGGGTTTAGTGAAAAAAGTTATTCAGATTTGACTTAACCTTTAGCTTGTTGTTCTTCTATTTCCTTACGAACGATATCCATATCTAATTCTTTAGCTTTATTGAGCACTGTTTCAAGATCGGCTTCTGCCATTGCACCTGGTTGAGAGAAGATAGCGATTTGATCTCTAAAAATCATTAATGTCGGAATAGAACGAATTTGGAATTTACCTGCTAAATCTTGCTCATCTTCAGTGTTAATTTTTGCAAAAGTAACACCTTCAATTTTTTCGCTCATGGCTTCATAAGTTGGTGCAAAAGATTTACAAGGGCCACACCACGGTGCCCAAAAGTCCAAAATCACAAGTTCGTTATTCTGAATAGTGTCGTCAAAATTGTCTTTATTTAGCTCTAGTACTGCCATGATTTGTCCTTGTTTAATCTAAAAAAATTAAAGTATATCATAAACATCTTATATTTGTAATTGCATTATGGTTTTTTTGTTAATCTGCGCTATGATCGTGGTGAACATTTAAGCTCTGATTATGGCTCAAAAGTCATTGGTTTGAGTGCTATGATAAATCTATATTGTAGTAAACTGTTTTTAGTTATTTAGTGTGAAATTGTCTATGAAGATTTTAGGGGTAGACCCCGGCTCAAGAATTACTGGCTTTGGCTTGATCGAAGCAGAAAAACTCAAATTTGCTTATCTTGCTAGTGGCTGCATTCGCACCAAAGGCGAGCTCACAGATCGCATAACCACTATATTTTTAGAGATCGACCAAGTGGTTAAAAAGTACCAACCTGATGTGGTGGTTATTGAACGTGCTTTTATGCGTCCAGATAGGCCTAATCCTGATGCGGCCATTAAGCTTGGTCATGCACGAGGTGCAATTATTTCTGCGGCGGGCATGAATGGTATTGCTATGGTGGAGTACAGTCCTAATCAAATTAAAAAAGCAGTTGTTGGCAAAGGGCATGCCGGTAAAGATCAAGTGTCTTATATGGTGTGTGAATCTTTAAAGCTAAACAAGGCGCCCCAAGAGGATGCGGCAGATGCGCTAGCGGGCGCTATTTGTCATGCGTATCATTGTCTTTAGTCTTTACTAAAGTAAACCTTAATCCTTCCAAATCCTTCTAAAGCATCTACTGTTGTGTGTAATTTAGCAAGGATTTCATCGCTACTTTGATCTGACTCTAAACAGCTGAGTGGCAGATAAAAATCAACATGAATTCTACTGTCTAAATAGTGCAATTGGATGCGCTCAATTTCACCGTCACATTTGTTATTGAAAAGCGCTCTAGTTAAAATTCCTAAAGCTTCAGCTCGCTCTGGCAAAGTTTCATAAGGAGCGACCATTTCATCATCTTCAGGGTCGATATGAACCGTCACATCACTAAGATCTTCTAAGCATTCTTTAGCAACGCG
>JABGQC010000003.1 GCA_018644675.1 Candidatus Thioglobus sp. | reverse complement strand
CTTACCTATTAACAGGTAATGTCGCGCTCAATTCCAGTGCTTATTATCTAAGTGCTGATGAAATTCAAATTAAAAAATCTAGCAAAACTTCAACAGCCAAGGGTCAAGTTAAATTTCAAGATGACGAATTGATGTTTGTGGGTAAGAGTGCTGTGATCAAAAAACAAGATGAGATTACACACACTACGTTAAACCAAGTTCAGTTTCACTATCCAGATACCAAGATGAATGGTCAGGCCAGTCAGGTTGTTAATGATGGTACTCAGCAGGTTTTTGACGACGTTAGCTATTCTTTGTGCCCCTTGGGAAACACTGATTGGCAAATGAAGGCTGACCAAATTACACTTAATTCAGATACTAATCGTGGTGTTGCGGATGATGTCGTGGTGGAGTTTTTAGGTGTTCCAGTATTTTATGCACCTCATCATGAATGGGTGCTTGAAGGACGAGGTTCTGGTTTCTTAGCGCCTGGGTTTGGTAGCTATGATGAGTCAGTTGCTGGCGAAGAAAATAACTACCAAATTAGAATTCCATATTATTTTAACATCGCCCCAGATCGCGATTTCTTACTAACGCTTAACCAGCTTTCAAGTCGTGGCAGTGTGGTGGAAGGTAAATATCGTCAGTTGATTGCTGGCAATAAATACTTAGATGATGGTCGTTTTGAAATCGAGGGTCATTACTTAAATGAAGATGACATTACAAGCAATAAGCGTTGGTTGTTAAATTCTACGGTTGATTTATCACTTAATGATAAAACCGAATTAAGCTTAGTAGCTAATCGTGTTTCTGATCAAAACTACTTTAAAGAAATAACTCATGGCGACACCTCTGACTCTGCGCTATTTTCGCACCTTGACCTTAATTATGCGGACACCGAGCAGAACTTAGAAATTGCTCTATTTGCAGAAAATGAGCAGTTAATTAATAATGGCACTGCCACTTATACACGTGCACCTGAGATATCAATCTCTAAAGCCTTTGAGGGTATGGATAACCGAAAAATTGACCTCTCACTAGTTAGTACTAACTTTAAGCACCAAACCTCAACTGATACCGGAGTGCGTACTCATGCTCAAGCTAATTTCTCTCGTCCAATAACAACAAATGCTTATTCTCTAACACCTAAACTCAATCTCTCCACCACAGATTATGCATTAGATAATGCAGCGGATGAGTCTCGCTCTATTTATAGTTTTGGACTGGATTCAAAATTATTCCTTGAAAGAGAAACCCACTTATTTGGTACGGATTTAATTCAAACACTTACACCTAGATTGGCTTATAACTACACACCTAAAAAAGACCAAAGCGCTCTACCAAGTTTTGATTCTGCTGATAAAAATGACTCTTACGAGGGTTTGTTTTCAGGACAAAAATTTACTGGTATTGATAGAATCAGCAATGCCAATAACTTTACTTTAGGCCTTGAGTCTGATTTTATTGATGAAGAAACCGGTGACACCTATTTAAGTCTTAAGGCGGCACAAACACGTCACATTGATGATACTGATATGGATAGCTCTGGCGTGTTGGTTAGTCGTAGAAAATACTCTGATATTGCCCTTTCAGCTGATGTTTCATTTGACAATTTTACTTTTAACAATGCATTGCAGTACGATCCAGAAACCAATAAAATTGATAAGCGTGACAGTTCAATGAGCTACATTTTAAATCCAAGAAAATTCTTAACACTGGCACATCATGATGACAATACCATCAAGTCAGCTGAGCTTTACGGTGCTTACCCTATCACCCAACAAGTGCATGTATTTGCCGGTATCAACCGATCTATTACTGACTCAATTACCAATAAAGAAACCACTGGTATTGCCTATGAATCTTGCTGCTGGGCATTGCGTTTAGCGCACTTTAAAAAGCACGTGAGTGGCAATGATTATGACTATGTTACCAATTTTGAGCTGGTACTTAAGGGGCTCGCCACCACTTCGCCAAGCTTATATAAGCGCTTAGAAGATGAAGTGCCAAACTACTTGGCTAATTTGGATGACTTTTAACATGAGCAAACTACCCTTATTGGCACTGGTTATTTCACTTGGTGTCTCATCTGCACCAAATAGTATTGTTGCCATTGTTAACGACCATCTCATTACGCGTGATGCGCTTAACACGCAAAGCGATATCAAACAGTCTAAAGAGAGCAAGTTAAAAACACTTAATCAACAAATTGACATCCTTTTGCAAATTGAAAAGGCAACGCAATTGGGGGTTAAGCCCAAATCTAGTGCCATTAACAATATGCTCAGTCGAGTTGCCAAGCAAAATAAGCTAACCCTTAAACAACTGCAAACAAGACCTGAATTTGGGCAAATTATGGATAGTATCCAACAAAAACTTTCTTTAAACGGATTAAGGGAGTTAATTAGTAGCAAGGCTAAACTTTCTTTAAGTCAGGCAGAAATTGATCAAGCCCTAAAGGATAATCCAGCAGCCACTCAGGCGCTGGAAGATCAAGTTCGCATTGCTCAAATTGCGATTAGCACAATCGACAAAACCGACTCCTTGTTGCAATCTCAAGATGATTTAATTCAAGAGTTTTTGACTGATTTAGCCAGCCAAATTCAACAAGGCGCGTCTTTTTCAGCCTTAGCAAAACTTCATTCTCAAGATGAGTCTTATAAAGATGGTGGGGAGTCTGATTGGCTCGTACAAAAACGACTACCTAAAGCCTTCATGCAAGCGCTAAAACCTCTAAAAGTGCAAGAATTATCAGCACCTTTTAAAGCGGGCAATGGCTGGAGATTAATCAAGGTTATTGAAAGACGTCAGGTTAATAACCACTTAAAAGTGATTAAATCAGCCTTAATACGCCAAAAGAAAAACTTGTACTTTCGCAACTGGACTAAAAAACTTAGAAAAGATGCTTACATCGAAATTTTTGATCACAAACTCTAGCTTAATCACCCATGTCTAAAACAATTGTTATTTTTGGCTTTCACGCCATTCAGGCTCAGCTTGATTCAGCCCCAGAAGGATTTGTTAAAGTTTTAACTCTTGATAATCGTAACGATAAGAGAGTTGCACAAATCACCTCGCAGCTCAATCAACTAGATATTCAAACCGTTAAATCTAATAAGCAACAGCTTGATAAGCTAACTAAAAATCAAACCCATCAAGGAATCGCTGCTGAAATTTTACTCCCCACCCTACCCAACCAAGATGAGTTAATCGGGTTTGTATCAAGACTAGAAGGCTCGCCACTAATTCTAATTTTGGACTCTATTCAAGATCCTAGAAATCTTGGTGCTTGTTTGCGTAGTGCTAATGCGGCTGGTGTGGATTGTGTGGTGATCAATAAAGACGGCTCTGCACCGATTAACGCTTTGGTGCATAAAACCTCGGCAGGCGCGCTAAATCAGCTTAAGATTTTTCAGGTAACCAATCTTGCTCGAACTATCAAAGCTTTGCAAAAAGAAGATGTTTGGGTGGTGGGTTTAGATGGCTCAACCGAAACCTCTATCTACCAAATTGATTTAAAAACACCTACCGCATTAATTATGGGTGCAGAAGGCACAGGACTTCGTAAGCTTACTAAGCAATCTTGTGATCAGCTAGCTCTAATTCCAATGCAGGGCAATGTTGAGAGTTTAAATGTATCGGTAGCTACAGGAATTAGCTTATTTGAAGCGAGCAGACAGCGTCTAGTATAAAGCCATTGAATGATCAATCGTTTTAGCCCAGGCATCGATACCGCCACGTAGATTAATCATGCTTGTAAAACCAATCGATTCAAAATAACGCACGACTTGCATAGAACGAATACCATGATGGCAAATAACAACCATTTCTTGGTTTTTGTCCAGGGTATCAATATTGGCCATGATTTGCCCCATGGGCAATAGCTTTGCCTCATCAAAATGGCACTTATCCCATTCCCACTGCTCTCTAACATCGAGTAGTAACGGAGTGTTAAACTCTAGGTACTCTTCTAGTGCTTCAGGGGTTAAATCTTGCATAATTAATTAAGCTGAATTCGCGATCCCCAAGGAATAGACTCTTTGCCTTTCACCAGCCACATGACGGGGTAATTAGGTTCAAATTCTGGAAATTTACCTTTGGCATCAGTAAAATAAATCAGTACGCTAGAGGCAGAATCTTGCTGATCTAGATAATCAAATACAGGATTAAAGTTAGTTCCTTTGCCGCCCCCGAGTGAAGCTGGAAACTGTAACTCATCCCAAGCCTCAAAGCGCCAAATTAGATTTGGATTTACCTTTTCATCACAAGCAATGAGTGTGATTGAGGCGCGCATATTGCTTTTAATGGCGTTAATTTCTGAGACAAATTCATCGATTTCATCCTGGGAAATGGATCCTGAAGTATCAATCGCCACAGTCATGTCAATTTGACTAGATCTGAGCGAAGGTAAAATCGCATCACCACTTCTTCTAGAAGCTCGAGCATAGGAAAAATCATCCCTAGCAAGACTAGACATGTATTGTGCCAAAAGTGATTGCCAAGAGAGTTGAGGCTGCAAGAAAAAGTCAATCAGCTTGGCAAACTCGCCATCGAGCTTACCGGCTTGCTGTGCCAGCTGAGCACTTGATGCAAGATTTTTTTGCCACTGACTGGCTAAAGATTGCATTTCATCTGGGGTGAGTGGCTCAGGCTGCTCTGCTAAGTCATCAGAATGTGTGCCTACTGATGATTGTTTGCTACTTCCATCCTTGCCTGTCGAGTTATCTTTCTCGCCGTCCAGGGCATCTTCGCGCATGCCGCCATCGGATTCATTAGCATCTTCTTTGGGATTATCATCATACAAATGCTGATCCATTGGTTCAGTATCAATGCTGTCATCAATCATTGGGTAGATTTCTTCCGCAATCATGCTTTCATATTTACTAAAAATAGGCACATCTAAAGGCGGGCGAAACCCTTCCTTAACCAGCAAGGGGTTAATGGCAAAATCACAGGCTAAATCCCATTTATGTTTGTCTCGATTTTTACGACGAGCAAAGTGCGTCAGTGCACAATGAAGTGCCTCATGTATGAGTACAAATTTAACTTGATGATTGTCTAATTTGTTAATAAAGCTAGGATTGTAATAAAAGCTTTTAGCATCAGTGGCACTGGTTTGACACCAAGACCCAGCTGCTTTTAAAGGGAGCCTTAAAACTAGATTACCCAAAAAAGGCTTATCAAGAATAAGCTGCGTACGCGCTTTGGTAAGTTTTGCCTCAACTACTTTAAGATCAACTCGATCTTCATTGTTATCATAAACAACATCCTCACCAATAACATCGACTTTTTTATCAGCTGTGAGCGCTGAATCTTGCCAATATTGATAGTCTGATTCACTCATACTTTGATAGCGGATGCGTGTTGAGTGCTTGAGTCAAGAATTGCTTGCCTTTGAGAAGAGCTTAAAAGTTCAATATTAGGAAATAGTTGTCGATCTTCTGTTCTAGCATGTGATTTTAATAATTTGCCAAATTTTTCTAAAGTTTGAGGGTTTTTAGGAAGATTTTCGGCTAAATCGTATAATTCTTGATGTTCTTGGGTTAATTGTTCGCATAATTGCGTTAATTCGGTTGATTTGTCGCTTAAAAAGACAAAAATAGTGCTTTCTTCAGTGTCAAAATGCTCATGAAAATCCATTTTGAAATTTTCTGAAATTTTTAAACATAATTCAGATATTTCTTGTTGATCATTTCTCTTAGCACTATTGACACACTTATTACCCAATGAGAGCGCCGTGTGATGCTCTCTGGTCAAGATGAGTAATTCGCTGGCGATCTTCATTAGCCAAACTGCCCATCAACACGAGCCTGAAAGTACATCGGCGCATAGAGTGCAACAAACCATGAAAAGGACAAAATCCACAACAACTGTGAGGCAAAAATAAGATTGACATAATATTCAGGGAAAATTGAAACAAGCAACACCCGCGTAACAAAAGCCAGAGTAAGCAAAATAAACATAAAGTTAATTTGTTTTGGCGGTTGAAAAACATTACGCCCTGTATGTCCCAAAGAGACACGTGCCATCATACTGAGTGTCATCAGTGCCATGCCAAAGGCAAAACTGTGTGTACTGATATTTGGCATTAAATTAACAAAATACGAAGCAACATGAAGTCCAAACCCTAGAGTGAGCAAGCCATAAGCAAGATAGATACTCCAAAGCAAGGACTTTTTCCATATACCTTGGTGATACCAGTTAACAAGCTTGATTGAGTGAATGATAAACAATAGTCCGGCCAATATGGTGGAGATAATGGTTTGAAAAAAGACTTCAGCAATAATAAAAGCTAAGAACAAAAACAGTGAAGATAAGTCTAAAAACTTAGAATTTTTAAGTTCAGTTTTTAAGCCTAAACCGCGTTCAATGAAAAAAGGCAATAGTCGTCTAGACATCATAAATAGCAGACTAATGATCAAATAAAATCCAAGGTAAATACCCATGTAAACCCCTTGGGAGACCATGCCCAATAACCCTAAATAAAACAGAATATGCGCAATGGATAGTAGTGCTAATTTGGCAACAATGCTAACATTATTCCAATTTTTAGCTTTAATAATTGGCCAGGCAATAGCCACTGTAGAGAAAAGTAAAAAGCTAACATCTACAGCAGCTTGATACACTAAATATTCACCACCAATAAAGGGTAAAAATCGCCCCGCAACCCATATAATTGCTAAAGCCAGTAAAGGCTTGTTATAGATGGTTTGTACGCCTGTCCAGTTTTTGCTAGCGGTTAATAAAAAACCAACTGTTACTGCTGCAGCATAGGCAAAGATCATTTCATGCGCATGCCAATCAATTGGGTTGGCATTGTTGATTAAGATGAGTGACGGATAAAACACCATCCACATCAGCATAGCAGCTACAGCGATAACGCCTGAGACAAAGAAAAAGGGTCTAAATCCCAATCTTAATATGGGTTTGGTTGTGTACTCGGTATTTTTATTTAAATTAATCATGATTATTAGTTTTAGTCGAAAAGAGTGTCTGCTATTTTTCCTGCCCAATTGGCAAACTCAGGAATGGTAAAGATTTCACTACCAATTGCTCTTTGCATGTCAGAAACTAGCATAACGCCCAATTCTTTTTGTGGAAAGTCTCGTGCAAAATTAAGGATATTTCCCCAGATTTGTTGCGCATTATCCCCTTCTTTGGCGGCAATTGCTCGTCCTGCTAATGCAGCGCAAATGGCATATTGAAGATCTAATTCTTTTGGAATGCTAACACTCTCGCCATTAATAATTGCGTCTAAATCTGGCAGATCAGCCATGTGCTCAACAAAGGTGGTAATTTCAACACCAGCCACTTCTCCCACACAAGCACTTGCAGCTTGCCTAAATAAGACCAAATCATTATCAAATTTTTGAAGCGCACGATGCACAAACTCCCAAGTTCTTGGTGAGGGAAATGCAACCGGATTATGTGCCGGATCAAATTCAAATAAATGCTCTGGACGATAGCGTAAAAATCCAATAATGCGTTCATCAATCTTATTTTTATAAGCCCAGGCTGCCCAATCATCTAGATTAACATCCAATTGGTAATGAGAAAAACGATTAGCTAAAGGTGCGGGCATTGAATAAGTAACACCCCTGTCACCTTGGCGATTACCTGCAGCAAAAATAACCCAGCCATCGGGCACTTTGTAATCCCCTAGACGTCTATCTAAAATAAGCTGATAAGCAGCCGCAGAGACGGTTGGTGGTGCTGAGGTGATTTCATCTAAAAATAAAATTCCTTGCTTGCCATGACGATTTTCATCAGGCAGCAGTGATGGGATTGACCAATCTACTAATGTATCATTTTTAAAAGGAATGCCTCGAAGATCGCTTGGCTCCATTTGCGACAAACGAATATCAATAATTTCTACATCGTGCGTTTTAGCCACTTGGGAGATAATTTGAGACTTTCCAATTCCTGGTGCACCCCACAACATGACTGGCGTGTGATGGCCATCAAATACAGATTCAAACTCCTGGGTAAGGATTTTACTAACTTGTTCTGGACGCATAATAACTTGAAAAAATGAAAACTGGCCATATTCTACCGTAATAGAAGATAAAATCCCTTGATATGACTACTGCTAATATTACCCCTGAAGAACTGTGGAATTTCCCTTGTGACTACTCGGTCAAAGTGTTTGGAAAAACCTGTAACGAGTTGCATACTACTGTCTGCACGATTGTTGAAAAACATGCTGATAAAATTCATCCTGATAGCGTCACCACCAAGCAAAGTTCAAAAGGTGGTTATGTGTCTATCACTCTTAAGATTATTGCCACCAGTAGAGTGCAAATAGATTGTATTAATCAAGACCTGCAAGATTGTAAGCTGGTTGCCTACGTTCTGTAAAGTTATATGAAAGTTGTTGAGTTAGGTCGTCAAGCGTATGCGCCAACTTGGCAAGCCATGAAAGACTTTACCAATACACGCACAGCAAAAACAGAGGACGAATTGTGGGTTGTAGAACACCCAAGTATCTTTACTCAGGGCATTGCGGGCAAGCCAGAACATGAATTAAGTATTGGCGCTATACCTATTGTTAAAACCGATCGTGGCGGTCAGATTACTTATCATGGTCCTGGGCAGTTAGTTGTTTATTGTTTAATTGATTTGAAGCGTTTAGACATTGGTGTTAAAAAAATGGTTAGCATTGTCGAGGAGTCTGTTATTGAGCTTTTAAGTCAGTATCAAATTACAGCACACCTAGAAACAGGCGCCCCGGGGGTTTATGTTGATCACGCTAAAATTGCTGCTTTGGGACTTAAGGTTAAACAAGGAAAAACTTATCACGGCTTAAGTTTAAACATTGACATGGACTTAACACCTTTTGCCCAAATTAACCCTTGCGGATATCAAGGATTGAAAGTAACACAAGTAAAAGACTTAGCGGATAATAAGATTAATTTTTCTAATATTGCCAAGCAATTAACTCAACTACTCAGCCATAATATTACCCGTGCCCAATAATCACTCATTAAAACAAGATATCGATATTAAACACCTTAAAGGTGAATCTAAGGTGTCACGCCTAAAAATTAAGCCAGATTCACAACGCCCTGCCCTGCGTAAACCTAGCTGGATTCGTATCAAACATCCTGGTGGGTCAAAAGTTGAACGACTAAAAGACACACTAAGAGATCAGAATTTATATACTGTTTGTGAGGAAGCTCAGTGCCCTAATTTAGGTGAATGTTTTAATCACGGCACCGCAACCTTTATGATCATGGGCCAAATTTGTACGCGTCGTTGTCCATTTTGTGATGTGGCACACGGCAAGCCAAAGGCGCTTGATACCGACGAACCACAACATTTAGCAGATACCATTGAAAAAATGAAATTAAAGTACGTGGTCATTACCTCGGTTGATCGCGATGATTTGCGTGATGGTGGTGCAGATCACTTTAAGCAATGTATTGATGCCATTAGACAGCGAACTCCTGCGGTTAAAATTGAAATTCTAACACCTGATTTTAGAGGTCGTATTGATCAGGCGCTTAAGATCTTTGAATCTTGCCCGCCTGATGTGTTCAATCACAATCTTGAGACTGTGCCAAGTTTATACCCAAAAGTTCGTCCAGGGGCGAGCTATGAATACTCACTTAAATTATTACAAGCTTTTAAACAACAACATCCTAATGTCACCACCAAATCAGGTTTGATGTTGGGTGTTGGCGAAAGTGAGAAGCAAGTTATCAATGTATTGAAAGACCTGCGCGCGCATCAAGTTGACATGCTAACTTTGGGTCAATACCTACAACCTAGCAAACATCATCTCGCTGTAGAGGCTTACATACATCCAGACCAATTCGAACGCTACAAAACCATTGCCACAGAGCTTGGTTTTTTGCAAGTTGCAAGTGCCCCTATGGTGCGATCCTCTTACCATGCCGATTTGCAAATAGCAGGGAAATCCATAAGTTGACTTTGATCAATTTAAACCATTAAAAACAACATGAGTTAACTCAAAAGCTTGATGCACAAGGGTTATTAATGATAGAATCACGCTATATTTAATTAAATAGGTGATTATTATCATGAAAAAATCTATGATTAAGTGCATTAACTTATGCGTCTTATTATTATCAACAACTCTCACAACTTCCAGCAATGCGCAGGAGATTTTTGTTACTGCAAAGCAAAGTCAGGTTGGCCTATTTACTTCTCTTGGCGGTAGTGTTATCCCTCATCGTGAAGTCAACTTGGTGGCAAAATTGCCAGGTGATATTGTTTTTATAGCAGGTGAAGAAGGTGACGCATTTAAAAAAGGAGACGAGTTAGCCAGACAGAATATTGATACATTAATGGCTAAAAGAGATCAAGCCTCTGCGCAAGTTGCAAGCGCTGAAGCAGGCGTGCGTAATGCGCAAATGCAAGTTTACAATGAGATAGAAAACCCCAATGCCCAGTCAAATGCAATGCTTGCCGGCATGCCAAGCATGATTGGCATGTTTTCAGATCCAATGCGCTCAATGACTGGCGAAGGTAATTCATCTTTTCAAAAAAGAACCAATCTGTTTGCCATGAATACCCAATTGGAAACCTCTAAAAACGCACTTTTGCAGGCTTTAGCCGGATTAAGAGAGCTCGATGAAAATATTAGCAATGCAACGATTATTGCACCTTTTGATGGGGTTATTTTGAGAAAAATGGTGGAAGTTGGCCAACCTGCTCAGCCTGGTGTCCCTATGTTTTTGTTCGGAGACACGCTGCAGTTACAAATTAGAGCCGAGGTGCCATCACGTCTAGCAAAAACTTTAAATAAAGGTGTTAAGCTTAATGCAAGACTAGATCAAAGCAGTGAATTTACACCCATCACTGTTTCAAGGGTTTTTCCGATGGCAGATGTAATGGGTCATACTATTACAGTTAAATTTTCACTCCCTAAAGGCACTCAAGCATCACCTGGAATGTATGTTGAGATTATGATTCCAGAATCTTCTAAGCAAATTGCCAAAGTGTTAACCATACCAAGTTCTGCTGTAATCATCAGAGGAAGTTTGCCAACCGTATACGTAAAAACTAACAACAAGTTAGAGATGCGTTTTGTACGTGTAGGCGATGTCGCCAGCAATGGCTGGGTGAGTGTCTTGTCTGGAATTTATCCGGGTGAAACTGTTTTGCAAAACCCCACTTCTGCCACTAAAACCAGACAATAATTATGAGTGATTCTAATAATAATTCAACAGATCATAACGATCAGGACTCCAATACTTTTATTGATGATAAAAATATTGGTTTTTCTGGAAATTTAGCCAGAGCCTTTATTCATTCACCCCTTTCTCCATTGCTATTTATAGCGATGATGGCAGTAGGAATCTGGGGCTTGATTGCCACGCCACGTCAAGAAGATCCACAAATTTCTGTACCTATGGTTGACATTTTTTTTCCTGCACCAGGCCTATCATCAAATGAGGTTGCTAGCCAATTAATCGATCCCTTTGAAAAAGCCTTAAGTGAAATTCCGAATATAAAGCATATTTACTCTGCTAGTGACAGGGAGTACGGCGTTATTACGGTTCAATTTAAAGTAGGAGAGCCGATGGGCCCTTCGATTGTACAAGTTCATAGCAAAATACAATCAAATTTAGATCTTTTGCCAAAAGGGATTAGCCCGCCAAGTGTTAAGCCGAAAGAGGTTGATGATGTTCCATCTGTTACTTTAACCTTGTGGTCAGAAGATGTAGAGGATGATCAACTCAGAATATTAGGAGTTAGCGTTCTTCAACACCTTAAACAAGTGCCATTAACGGGTGTTGGCTTTGTTAATGGTGGCAGATCTCAGCAAATGCGAATTGAAATCCTACCGGAGCGACTAGCAGGCTTTGGCGTGAGTCCTGGCCAGATTGTCCATGCGGTGCAAACCGCAAATACCGGGCATACCGTTGGCTCTATTGAAATGGACAATAAATTTATGTTTGTTGAATCTGGTGGGTATCTCTCTAAAACTAGTGACCTTGAGCGGTTGGTGGTTGGACAACACCAAGGTACGCCGGTATTTTTAAGGGATGTAGCAAGTGTCTCTACAGGCCCTGAAGAAACTAAGCAAATGGTTACCTATTCAACCGGTCCGGCTTCAGACCGAGCAATTCCAGTTCGCAACGCATCGGCTGTAACTATCGCTCTTGCAAAGCAGCGTGGATCTAATGGCGTTAGTGTGGTTAATAATATTCTAAGTGAAGTTGAAGATTTAAAAGGCTATTTAATTCCAAGCAATGTTCATGTTGAAGTAACCAGAAACTATGGCTTAAGTGCCAATACCAAGGTTAACGACTTGTTATTTAAGCTATTCATTGCAACCAGTGCGGTTACTTTACTGGTATGGCTAAGCTTGGGTATTAAACCTTCAATTGTTGTTCTATTAACCATTCCGGTAGTTTTAGTAGCTACTGTATTTGTGGCCATGCTTATGGGCTTCACAATTGACAGGGTTAGTTTATTTGCTCTAATTTTCTCCATCGGTTTCTTGGTTGATAACGCCATTGTTATCGTGGAAAACATATACAGACGATGGCTTCTTGCGGGCAATATGGACACTGAAGTAGCTGTTGATGCTGTGCGTGAAGTGGGCAATCCCACTGTGCTAGCAACTTATACAGTAGTAGCTGCACTCATTCCAATGGGTTTTGTATCTGGCATGATGGGGCCTTACATGGCACCAATTCCTGCACTGGGCTCTGTGGCCATGATATTGTCGCTATTAGCGGCGTTAATTTTTGCACCTTGGTTGGCCATGAGAATTATTCCTAGCATGGAAAAACTAAGAAAAATGGAAGAACGTGATGAAAAAATTGATGCAAAAATGGATGTTTTTTTCAGAAAAGCCATTATTGGTCTGGTTCAGAATAAATCAATGGGCCGAGGATTTTTACTAGGGCTAATCTTAAGCTTCTTTGGTGCAATGTATATGTTTTACAATACCGCTGTTCCCGTCAAGATGCTACCATTTGACGATAAATCTAACTTTAGTATTGTTATTGATATGCCAGATGGAACTGCCCTACCAACAACGGCAAACTTTACTAATAAAATTGCTGCCAGACTGGAAAATGTCGAGGAGATTATTGCCACTCAAAACTACATCGGAACCGCACAACCTTTTGATTTTAATGGTTTAGTTCGTCATTACTACCTGCGTCAATTCCCATGGCAATCTGAAATTGCTATCCAATTAACTGATAAAACCATGCGTGATAGAACCAGCCACGAAATCGCCTCAAGCGTTCGCAAAGAGTTGCAAGTTATTGCCCAACGTGAAGGTGTTGCTATTACCGTTGTAGAAATGCCACCAGGCCCACCAGTACTGCAAACTGTTGTTGCTGAAGTGCATGGTCCAGATGCACAAACACGCCGACAAGTTGCTAAAGATATTACTCAAATATTTAAAGAGTCTGAGCGCATCTCTGATGTTGACAATTTAATGCGAAGTGCTATGGAAACTTGGCGTTTTGAAATTAACCGTGAAAAAGCCTCAAGACAAGGTATTTCAGTAGAAACTATTAATCAGCATTTGGCTATGGTGATGGGTGAATTTAAAGCAACCACAATTTTTAACTCTATGATTTCAGAGCCTACTCATGTTGTTCTGAGCATTCCCGTTGAAAAAAGATCTAACTTAAATCGTCTTGGTGACTTACCAATCATGACAAGAGATCAGCGCACTATTCCTTTATCAGAGTTAGGAAAATTTGTTAAAGTTAAGCGTGATCCAATCATTTATCACAAAGACTTACGCAATGTTGAGTTTGTTGTTGGTGATGCCATAGGCAGGCTTGGTGCGCCAATTTATGCCATGCTTGATGTAGAGAAGATCCTTAAAGAGAAAGCTTATAAAACCCCAGATGGTGTTGAGCTGAGAAGTGGCGAATATACCGGACCGCCTGCAAGTGATAAACAAACAGGGTTTGAATGGGGTGGCGAGTGGACGGTAACTTACGAAACCTTCCGTGATATGGGTATGGCCTTTGGCGTAGCATTGATTGCTATTTACATGCTGGTTGTTTGGGCATTTGGCAACTTCACCATTCCAGCAATTATTATGTCGCCAATTCCCTTAACACTATTGGGTATTGTTCCGGGTCATTGGTTATTAGGTGCAGAATTTACCGCCACCTCAATGATTGGCTGGATTGCCTTGGCAGGTATCATTGTGCGTAACTCTATCTTATTGGTAGACTTTACCGTTCAAGAGTATGCCAAAGGTATCCCGTTCTTTGATGCAGTGATCAGTTCATGTGCTTCACGTACACGCCCAATTATGATTACTGCATTTGCTTTGGTAGGTGGTTCAAGTGTTATTTTGTCTGATCCAATTTTCCAAGGTATGGCTATTTCATTGTTATTTGGTGTATTTGTTTCCACCTTATTAACTTTGGTTGTGATTCCATTAGGCTGTATTAGCGCAGGTGAAAAGGCGTTTGTAGAACGTGAAAAGCAATAGTTATAAATAAAACACCACTTTAAGCATTCGCACATCTTGTGCTTATAGTTTAAGTAGTGTTGAGCCTCTACCCTACTATCAACCTTATCGCATGCTTGCGAAAAGTGTAAGGGCTGTTTTGACTTAAAAACTAGATGTGCAATTCTTTATGAGTGAGCTTCTTTATGGGCTTATTTCAAAACCTTGATATCAAGAGTAATCACTCTACTAATCGACTCTCAAACTGTTGATCAACCCTAGATTGTTTAAAAACAGCTGACAATAAAAAACCAGTGTATTGACACTGGTTTTTTATGGAAATACCAATATAGGGTTAGCTAACCCTATACATCGTTTTTATCTTCTTTCTTAAGCAAACCATTGGTATCTATTTTTCCATCGTTATCTTGCTGTTCAGTATCCTTTGATTGATCTTTCTTTCGAATGGCTGCCTTTATCCAGTCCTTTGGGCTAGATTTTTCTGAACCTTCTTTCTTTGGTTTTGATTCTTTAGTGATATTATATTTTTCATCTGCATCCGCATCACCAGGAAGTAAACCCATATTAACAGCAATATTACGACACGATTCTTCGCCTGCTGATAATGTTCCTAATGGAATCACAACCAAAGTTAATAAGGTGGAAACAAATACACCAAATAACAATGAAATAGCCATACCTTGGAAAATTGGATCAGACAAAATAACACTTGAACCACCTACCAAAGCAAATGCAGTAATCATAATTGGGCGTGTACGTGAAGCACATGAACTGATCACTGCATCAAAGAACGGGATACCTTTGGCATACTCTTGAACGGTAAAGTCTACCAATAAGATAGAGTTACGCACAATGATACCTGCCAAGGCAATCCAGCCAATCATTGAGGTAGCGGTAAATTCTGCACCTAACAACCAATGACCCGGAACAATACCCAATAGTGTTAAGGGAATTGGTGCCATGATAATTGCTGGAATAATGAAGTTACCAAATTGCCAAACAACCAACATATAGATAACAACAAGCGCAACACCAAATGCAGTACCCATATCACGGAAGGTTTCAAATGTTACTGTCCACTCACCACCCCATTCAAATCCTGGGATATTTTGATTTTTTGGTGGCCCTAAGTACTCACCTTGAAGCTGTGTACCGTCTAATGTTTGATATCTAAGTAATAAATCATCTACAGCAAACATGGCATAGATTGGTGCACTAAGACGACCTATTGGCTCGCCCAATACATACTCTACATCTGCTAGATCCTTATGGTAAATAAGATCATCTTCCTTCTTATAGCTAAACGAACCTAATTCGGAAATAGGAATCATACTGCCATGCTGAGATGGCACAGGAAGTTGTGTTAAATATGAAAGTTGAGAGCGCTTTGTCAATGGCACCTGAAGACAGATGCGTGAAGGCTCTAAGGCATTTTTCAGGCGAATAGTGCCCACATTAAAACTACTCATAGCCATAGCTAACGTTTCTTTAATAGTCATAACACTAACACCAAATCTTGATGCCTTGGCTGTATCAACCTGAAAGTCAATTACCGGATATTCATCGCGCATTAGATTATCAACATCTGCCATAGTGCCAGATTCAACAAATAATTCAGTTAAGTCATTCGCCAGTTTACGGCGAGTATCTTTATCAGGACCATAAACCTCTGCTACTACCGGTCTTAATACTGGGGGGCCAGGTGGCATCTCAACAACAGCATAATCTGCACCAGCATCTTCGGCAATTGTTTTTAATAAACCGCGAGCTTCAAGTGCAATTTCATGGCTAGAGCGTGAACGATCGGCTTTTTCTGCAAGTTGCACCTGCAACTCACCAACAGATGAAGATTGGCGTAAGTAAGAGTGCCTAACCAGGCCGTTGAAATCAAACGGTTTTGCTGTACCCGAGTATGACTGAATGTCAATAACCTCTGGAACATTGCGAAGCGTTTGCGCCATCAAGTGTAGTGTTGAAGCAGTATCCGCCAATGAGGTTCCATCAGGCATATCCAGCACAATACCAAACTCTGATTTATTGTCGAGTGGCAACATTTTAACAGGCACTGCTGTTGTATAAAACATCGACATGGCCAAGAAGAACACAACCACCAAGCCTAGTAAAAAGCTCCAACCATAAGCTGCTTTATTAAACAGTTTAGAGATGGTCGAGTGATAAAAAGAGTACATTATTTTTGCTTCTCTTTCTTCCTTTTCATGCATTTTGTGTAAGACGTTCAAAGGGGGAACGAACTTCATAATAAAGTAAGGTGTAAAGACAAATGCAGCAAACAACGAGAACATCATTGCAACAGATCCCAAAACTGGTATTGGTGCCATATATGGCCCCATCATGCCACTTACAGCCGCCATTGGTACAAGTGCCGCAACCACTGTAAAGGTTGCTAAAATTGTAGGGTTTCCTACTTCGCGCACTGCATCAATTGCGGTACCGATGGTAATTTTGTTATCAATCAGCCAGCGTCTATAAATATTTTCCGTGACAACAATTGCATCATCAACCAAAATTCCTATTGAAAAGATAAGGGCGAATAAACTCACCCTGTCAATTGTCATGCCTAAAATCCAAGCAGAGAAGATTGTCATTAATAGCACAACTGGAATAACCAGGGTAACTACGATCGCCGGACGAACGCCCAATGCAAACCAAACTAGCAAGGTAACAGCACCTGTGGCGATGAATAACTTCTTAATAAGAGCGTTAACCTTGTCCTTTGCAGATTTTCCATAGTTTCTAGTAACTGCTATTTCCACATTGTCTGGAATTAATCGACCTTTTAATTCTTCCACTTTGGCTAGAATATTTTCAGCAACTGCCACACCATTGGAGCCAAACTTCTTAGCAATTGCAATGGTGACCGCTTGCTCTCCAGTGGCTTTTTGGTTTGTCTTGTTAGCCTTGCCTGTGTAGTAACTCACCATATGTTCAGTTTCTTCTGGTGCGTAATAAACATCGGCAACATCTCGAATATAGATAGGCTTGCCATCATTAATAGCAACTACTAAATTTTCAATATCTTCAACTTTAGTAAAGAAGTCACCCGAATAAACTTCCATTTTGTAACCGTTTAGCTCGATATTGCCCGTGTGTTCACGAACATTAGCATTGCCCACTGTGCCGGCTATTTGCTGAATAGAAACACCATAGCCAGCTAAACGACCCGGATAAGCATCAATATGGAATATTTCCTTGCGACCACCAACAATGAAGCCGTTATTGGTATCTTTAACTTTTTCTAATTGCTGGATTAACTCCAGACCAAGCGAGCGCAACTGTCCATCATCTAAGGATTTGGACCATAGGGTTAAATTGATAATGGGTACATCATCAATCTCTTTAGGCTTGATCAGAGGCTGCCTTGCACCAGGCGGCATAAAGTCAAGATTGGCCAGCATCTTGTCACGAACCTTAATAATAGATGCGTTCATATCTTGACCCACATCAAATTCAACCGTGATAATTCCCTGGCCTTTGTCACTCACTGAATAGACATGTTTTACGCCTAAAATCTGCGACATTAAACGCTCTAATGGCTTAACCACGATATTAGAAACCTCTTCCGATGAAGCGCCTGGGTACTCAACAAAGAGATCAATTAGAGGAACTGAAATTTGTGGATCCTCTTGTCTAGGTGTTGAGATAAGACCGATAATACCGGCGCCCAACATAGCAAAGAAAATAATAATAGATAAAGGCGAAGTAATAAAGGCCTTGGTTAGCTTTCCAGCAATACCA
Organism: Candidatus Thioglobus sp.; assembly: GCA_018644675.1. GTDB lineage: Bacteria > Pseudomonadota > Gammaproteobacteria > PS1 > Pseudothioglobaceae > Thioglobus_A. Next base: position 44,715 of record JABGQC010000003.1, on the reverse strand, counting down.
AGTTCGTATTCCTTTATAGCTTCCTTAATTACTTTTTGATTTATATTCTTATCTTTAGAAAGATCAATATGTTCGTGTTTTGACATAATTCCCTTAGATACTCATTCCTGAAACCATTAATATATTTGGATTGGCAACAATCTTTTCACCAATTTTTAAGCCCGATAAAATACTTTTCTTATCCTTACCCACCTGTTCACCTAAGCGAATAAAGCGTAATTCTGTTTTGTTGGTGAGCGGATTGATAACAAAAACACTTGGTAGAGATGAGCGCCACATAATAGCCACCTCGGGAACAACTGGTGTTAGTACGCCTGAATCTGTTTCAAAAATTTCCACCTCTGCATACGCACCCGGAAGAACTGGAACGTTAGCAGGTAAGTCAAGCTTTACTTTAACACTGTGCTTAGCGTTATCAGCAATTGGATAAATTTGTGCTAATTTGGCATCAACTACAATATTAGCAATATCTAACTTAACTCGATAGTCTTTATTAAGTTTTAAACTTCTAACCAGTCTTGACGGAATGTTAACTTCAACTTGAAGTTCTTTAATGTTGGCAAACTTTAGTAAAATTTGACCTGGCTGGACAATGTCACCTTCATTAATCGATTTAGCAACAATAACGCCGTCAAATGGCGCGCTAACATTGGCATCTTTTAAGCGTGATTCAATTTGTTTTAAATTATTTTCCGCCTGAGTAAGTTTATTTTTAGCTTGTTGATAAGCTGTATATCTTGAGGTTCTATTAGCAAATTTGTCAAATTCAGGGTTGCCTTGGCCACTCATCTTTAACATAGGATCAGTAAACATTGAGAACATACCAGGCACACCACCAAGCATACCGCCCCCATTAGGGGAGACGATAGATTGTGAATACTGTACACCTGCATTTCTCAAAGCCTCATTAGCTGAAGCAATTTCAGCATAGGCAGAGTCACGCTGTGCTTGAATAGATTCTTGTTCCAGCGTTACAATGGTTGAGCCTTTCTTAAACATATCACCTTCACGACCGTTAACAACCAAGACATCACCTGACACTTGAGCTGATAAATTAACCTGTGAAGAAGATACTACCGCACCCCCTAAAAGAGCTCTTTTATCTAGTGACATGCCACTAACTGTTTGAATGTTATAAACGGAATCAAAATTGTTGGCATTTTGATTCATGATTTGCGCCTGTAAAGGCACTGAAAATGTGAGTAAAACTGATGTGACTAAAGGTGTAATTGTGAAGCGCATAGTTAACCTGTTTTTTAGTATGAATTTAATTATTATTAATCGGAATTTTATAGGAATCATTTTACTTATGTTTATTATTTAATTTAAATAGCCGGCAAACTCTTTTTTTAAATTATAAGTATTTGATTTTTAACTATTTTTTTTATAAAAAAAAATATCCTAGTATATAAAATCTTGCTTATATATTAACACTATAATATAAGTTATTAATTTCACTAATTTATGCTATAAATGACGATTGCATTTACCCCAGGAGAGCCTGGCGGAATTGGCCCAGATTTGGCTGTTATTTTTGCTCAAAAAAAGTCAACTAATAATTTGTTGACTTTTGCCGATCCTGATATCTTATTAAAGCGTGCAAAGCAGCTTAATTTACCCTTAAAAATTGTTGAATCTGAGCACTCTTCAGCTAAACAACAGCTTTGTGTCTATCCTATTAAAACGAACGGTGTAGTTAATACTGGAATGTTAAATGTGGAAAATGCACAATATGTACTTAACACCTTAGATATAGCCACTGAATTTTGTTTAAATGGACAGTGTGATGCTTTAGTTACTGGCCCTATCCATAAAGGCATTATTAACACGGTTAATCCTGGGTTTACTGGACATACAGAATATCTAGCTTCATTAGCCAACACCGAAAAAACGGTGATGATGCTAGCCACCAAAGGATTGCGCGTTGCATTAGCAACAACACACCTTCCCCTTTCCCAAGTTGCCCAAAATATTCAGCAAGAGTCGCTTGAAAAAACCATACGCATCATTCATAATTCACTAGAGGGTTACGGCATCATTCATCCGCGTATCGTTGTTTGCGGGCTTAATCCTCATGCTGGCGAAGATGGTTGCTTGGGTCGAGAAGAGATAGACATTATCAACCCGCTGATTCAGCAGCTTAATCAACAAGGGTTAAATTTGGCCGGCAGTGTGCCTGCCGATACTGCCTTTACAGTTGATGCACTTAAGGGGGTTGATTGTGTACTCAGTATGTATCATGACCAGGGTTTGCCAGTACTTAAAACGCTAGGTTTTAAAAAAGCGGTAAATATCACCCTTGGACTGCCTTTTATTCGTACCTCGGTTGACCATGGTACCGCCTTGTCACTTGCTGGTAGTGGCAATATTAGCTTAGGGAGCTTGCATACTGCGTTAGAATATGCGCAAGATTTCATTAATAAGAAAAATGTCTAAGCGATACACTACCAATCCTACAAAGCATAAGGCGCGAAAACGTTTTGGTCAAAATTTTTTGACAGATCAAAAGATTATTGATCAAATCATTGCCACCATTGCACCTAAACGTGATGACAATTTACTTGAAATTGGCCCTGGACAAGGCGCTATGACACTGCCTTTGCTAGATCGAGTGGATGAGTTAAATGTAATTGAAATCGACCGAGATTTAATCGACATATTAAATAGTCATAAAAAACCCAATTTAACGATTCATCAAGGTGACGCGCTTAATTTTGATCTTGATGATTTTAATCCGCCGATTAGAGTGGTGGGCAATCTTCCTTATAATATCTCATCTCCCATTTTATTTCACTTGCTTGAGCATCGAGACAAGGTTATAGATATGACCTTTATGCTGCAAAAAGAAGTGGTAGAGAGAATGTCAGCAAATCATGGTTCTAAAATTTACGGTCGATTGAGTGTCATGATGCAAGCATTTTTTGATGTGGAATTGATCTTTGTTGTACCTCCAGAATCTTTTGATCCGGCACCAAAGGTTGATTCTGCTATTGTTTATTTAACACCTCTAAAAACCTGTAAAGTTGATAACATTAAGCCTTTTGAAGAATTGGTAAAGGCTGCCTTTGCCCACCGTAGAAAAACCCTTAGAAATTGTTTAAAATCATTAATAACGCAAGAGCAAACCAATATTGACCTTTCTCAGCGCGCTGAAATGCTAGATGTCGATACCTTTATTACCCTAACCAAAGATTATGAAAAACTCCATCAAAATTGAAGTTCAAGTTAATTTTATTAAAGAGCAGTCTAGTGCTGCCATTAATCAACATACTTTTGCCTACACCATCACCATGACAAATAACGGCTTGATTGGCGCCCAACTACTTACTAGACGTTGGCGCATTCAAGATGAAACAGGCCATACTGAAGATGTGATTGGTGAAGGTGTTGTGGGACAGCAGCCACATCTAATGCCAGGAGAGTCTTATCAATATTCGTCAGGCTCAGTAATCAAGACCGCCACCGGAACCATGAAAGGCGCTTACGGCATGGTAAATGACGAAGGTGAGCGTTTCGAAGCTGAAATCCCTGAATTTATCTTAAGTGAGCCCTACACCCTACATTAGATGTCTGATTATTTAATTGGTGATGTTCAGGGTTGTTACGATTCATTACAACGCCTATTAAAAAAAATAAACTTTTCCCTGGATAAAGATCGTCTTTATTTTCTGGGAGATGTGGTTAATCGTGGCAACAAATCCTTGGAAACTTTAGAATTTATCAAAGAAAATGCTGACAACACATCTATGGTTTTGGGTAATCATGATTTTCATTTATTAGCCTGTACTATTGGCAATATCAATCCCAATAAAAAAGACACTTTTAGCGATATAACAAATGCAAAAAATGCTACAAAACTATTAGAGTTTTTGACTCAACAACCTTTAGTTATTCATGAACAAAACGCCTTAATGGTTCATGCTGGTATTCCACCAAATTGGGATAAAAACACTGTATTGACTCAAGCAGCTCTAGTTCAAGCGAACTTGCAAAGTGAAAATTTAGCTGAATTTTTAACAAAAATGTATCACAATCAGCCAGATACCTGGCATGCCAATTTAGGTGAGATCGAGCAATGTCGATACACTGTTAATGCACTTATGAGAATGCGCTTTTGTAAGGCTGATGGTCAGCTAGAATTTGCCCACAAACTAAATTTTGACCAGGTGCCCAAGGGTTATAAAGCTTGGTTTATGCATGAACACCGACTACTTGAGCAAACAGATATCTTTTTTGGACACTGGTCTACGCTCACCAATGTCGTGCAAAAGCGTATTTTCCCAATGGATCACGGTTGTATATGGGGCGGACGTTTGAGTGCTATTAGACGATCAGACCAGCAAGTATTCTCTATAGATTGCTAAAGGTTCACTTGACCCTCAAAGACAAACTCAGCAGGCCCTGATAAAAATACTGAGCCACCCTTTTGATATTCAATAGTTGCATCGCCGCCAGTAAGATGTGCGCAGACAGTTTCATCTAATAAGCCTTGCTCAACCCCATGAACTACAGCTGCACACGCACCACTGCCACAAGCCAGCGTTTCACCAGAGCCACGTTCATAAACTCGCAGCCTTATTTCTTGACGATTAATAATTTGCATAAAGCCAATATTAGCTTGATCAGGTAAGGTGTCACTTGCTTGAATTTGTGTAGCGATACTAGTCACATCCAACGTTGACAATTCTTCTACAATTAAAACACAGTGAGGGTTGCCCATAGACAAAACACCCATTTCAAATCCTTCAATGAAATAGGTTGACTGAACTTCTGGTTCAATCAGTGGAATGCTGCTTGGTTCAAAATTTGGCTTACCCATATCAACACGCACGGTGCTGTCTGGATTGATGTGTAATGTAATAACACTTGAGTGAGTTTCAACAGTAATAGGATTATGACTGGTCAGGCCTTTTTGGGTGACAAAACGCGCAAAACAGCGAGCACCATTCCCGCATTGTGACACTTCAGATCCATCTGCATTATAAATAATATAGCGAAAATCAACATTTGGAGAAATACTTGACTCAACAACCAGTAACTGATCAAAACCAACACCGAAATGTCGATCAGACAAATTAGTAATCACTTCGGCGCTAAAGTTTATGTCACCACTTGTATTATCGACCATCATAAAGTCGTTTCCAAGCCCGTGCATTTTTGTAAAATTTATCAACATAGGCTTTATTTTATCCACTTATAAAGCTAAAGGTTAATGAAAACGATAGTTCTGCTAAAATATCGCCTATATTTATCCATAAGGAAAATCATGCAAACACCAAGTAATATCACTCTGAATAAAGACAAAAACCTATTAACTTTGACTTTTGAGGGTATCGACTACCCATTAAGTGCTGAGTTCTTAAGAGTTTACTCACCTTCAGCAGAGGTGGTTGGTCATGGCCCTGGTCAAGAAACCTTGCAACTAGATAAAGAGAATGTAAAAATTGATCGGATTACACCTACAGGCAATTATGCCATTATTCTATTTTTTAGTGATGGACATGATAGTGGTATTTATTCATGGTCACATCTGCACAAGCTAGCTATAAATCAAGAATCTCTGTGGACAACCTACTTAAAACGCCTTAAAGATGCGGGGCATTCTCACACTCAGCTATAGCTCACATGGGCTTTTTAACCGCTCTATTATCATTTGCCATCACTATTGGTATTTTGGTTACCATCCATGAGTATGGCCACTATTGGGTGGCTAAAAAATTCAACGTCAAAATACTTAGATTTTCTGTAGGATTTGGCAAAGTTATCAAATCTTTTCAACGGGGTGAAACTGAATTCACCCTGTGCGCAATCCCTTTGGGTGGTTTTGTTAAAATGCTGGATGAAAATGAAGCGCAAGTTGCGGATGATGAAAAGCATCGCGCCTTTAACAGGCAATCTGTATACAAGCGATTTGCCATTGTTGCAGCAGGACCAATTGCCAACTTTTTGCTAGCCATTATTCTTTATACCTTTATCTTTATTGCTGGCGTAAGTGGCATTAAGCCAATTGTTGAATCTGTTACAGAATCAGGATTTTTTGATCAAGCGGGCTTACAAGCAGGTGATGAGTTACTTAGTATTAACAACATTCCAACGCCCAGTATTAGTGAATTTTCTACTCAGTTCATTCAAGCAGATGAAGATCAACCTTTAGTTATACAAGCCCGCTCTAATCATGAAAATCTTAAAACAACCACCCTTAATTTAACAAATGACTTTTTAGCTAATCCGGAGCAAGGGCTTGATCGCTATTTAGGGTTTAAATTTGCAATGCCTAGACTACCTGCAATTATTGATCAAGTTGTGCCTAATTCTGCCGCCAGCAAAGCAGGATTAAGGTCTAATGATGAGGTGCTTAGCGCCAATGCTCAAAAAATTAGCACTTGGCAGGACTTTGTTGTTGCTATACAAGTCAAGCCTATTAAACCTATTGATCTGCTGATTAAGCGTAATGGCGCCACTTTAATGCTGACACTAACGCCAGAGCTGTACAACAACTCTCCTAAGGCTGGTGTCAGTGTTGTGGTGCCTGAGAATTACTTGGAAGATTGGCAAGTTGTGCTTGAAAAAGAGCCGATTGAAGCGCTTATTTCTGCAGGATCCAAGGTTTATCAATTAACAGTATTAAACCTAAAAATGATCAAAAAAATGATTATTGGCGAGGCTTCAATGGATCAAATTAGCGGTCCGGTGAGTATTGCTAATTATGCCGGTAAAAGTGCAGAGGTTGGCCTGATACCTTTCTTATCTTTTTTAGCGCTAATTAGTATTGGCCTTGGCCTGCTAAATTTACTCCCCATTCCCCTGCTAGACGGCGGACATTTACTCTTCTATGTGCTTGAAATTATCAAAGGCTCACCTGTGAGTGACTCTATACAGCAAATATTCGCCAAATTTGGACTCTTTGTTATTTTGTCATTAACCCTTGTTGCGCTGTATAATGACTTGATACGTTTATTATAATCTTATAAATTCTATGAAAAAATCGCTACTTAAAATTTTAGTTTCTGCCAGCATTATTAGCTCTTCTGTAGCACTTGCTGACCCCATTAAAAGCATTGAAATACTAGGCCTAAGCTCTATCTCTAGAGGAACCGTGTTGAGCTATTTGCCGGTTGAAACAGGAGATGATTATAACAATCAGGTTTCTGGCCAGATTATTCGAGATTTGTACAAAACTAACTTCTTTAAAGATATTGAGGTTTCTCAAAAGGATAGCATCTTAAAAATCAATCTTCAGGAAAATCCACACATCAAATATATTGATGTTCTTAATTATTCAGACAAAGTTATCGATGAAGAAAGGCTGACTCAAATCCTTAAGAATATGGACTTATCTCAAGGTAAGATTTTTAATAAACGTCAGCTCAATAAGCTTATTGAGCAACTAGAATCTACTTACGTTTCTAAAGGTTATTACGGTATAAAAATCACTAAAAAAATAGAGACTGACGCTCAAAATCGTGTTGGTATTGAACTGGATGTTCACGAAGGTGAAGTGGCTAGAATTGGTTCAATGAAAATTACAGGTGGCAATATTCATGATGAAGATGATTTGCTTGACTTATTCGAAATTGGTGAAGCTGATTTTTTCATTATTAATTATTTTACTGAAAAAGACCACTATTCAAAAGTTGCGCTAGATGCCGGTGTTGAGGCCATGAAATCTCTTTATGTTAATTCAGGCTACTTAGATTTTAAAATTAACAAAATCGAAACTGAGCTATCAACTGATAAGCAAAACATTGATATTGACATTCAAATTAGTGAAGGTGCCGAATACAAAGTAGGCGCTATCAGCTTTACAGGTGACCTTCTTAACCAGTCTGTTGAAGAGTTAAAAGAGCTGTTAACCATTAACACTAACGACGTTTTTGAACGTAAAAAAGTTATTGAAAGTATTCAGGCAATCACCGATGTGTTTGCAGATCAAGGCTATGCTTTTGCTAAAATTAATCCAATTACTAAAGAAAATACTGACTCACACATTATTGATCTAGAAATTGACATCGCGCTTAATAAAAAAGTCTATATTAATCGTATCACCATTGTCGGCAACACCCGAACTCAAGATGAAGTTATCCGTCGTGAAATTGGTATTAACGAAGGCGGCTTGTACTCAAATACCGAACTAGATGAATCCATCAAAAAGATCAAACGTCTAGGGTATTTTTCTGATGTAAAAATGGAAGTTTCGAAACTCAAAAACTTTAGCGATAAAATCAATCTACACTTTAGTGTGGAGGAAACCAAAACAGGTACCTTTTCCATTGGCTTATCGCATTCAAACAGCTCGGGCGCCTCATTTAATATGGGTGTTAAAGAAAACAATTTCCTAGGCACGGGCAACACACTCAATGCTGCATTTTCTAATTCAGAGGCAGTACAAGAGATGAGTTTTTATTTTGCTGATCCATACTTTACCGAAGATGGCCACTCTATTAGTTATGGTATTTTTACCAAATCTATTGATGGTGCAAGCCTTGATGTGTCCTCATATAAAATTGATGAAAATGGTTTTAGTCTAGGCTACGGCATTCCAATCACTGAAAAGACACGCATTGGTGCAGATATTAGGGTTTCAAGTCGCGATATTTCTTGTGGCACCACCTTTGCAACACAAGAAGTAACCCAATGTGCGAGTGGTGATAAAACCGAAGTTAAAACCAATCTTAATTGGTCTAATAACACTTTGGATAATTTTAATTATCCAACTGAAGGTAGTAAAAACAATCTGAGCCTTGATTTAACCTTGCCGATTGCAGATTTTCAATACTACAAACTTGATGCTTCACACAAAAGTTATTACCCATTGGGCAATGATTTAACCTGGAAAATAAACGGTAGTTTAGGATTGGCACAAGGCTATGGTGATAAAGAACTACCTTTCTTTAAGCGCTACTATGGAGGTGGCTCATCCTCAGTAAGAGGCTTTGACTTTAACTCGTTAGGTGCCACCTATACTGGAACGACAACAGCAAAAGGTGGTGAGCTTTCTATGCTGGCTGGAACATCAATTATCTCACCAATGAAGTTTATTAATGATAGTAAAAATATGCGTATGAGCGCCTTTATTGATACGGGCGCTATTGAAGAAAAGGCATCCAATATTGGTTTTGATCAGATTCGAGCTTCAGCCGGTGTTGCATTCTCATGGTTAACCCCGGTTGGGCCTCTAGGTATTTACGCTGCCAAGCCTCTGGTTAAAAAGACAGATGATCAAACTAAGACCATTGAATTTACACTGGGTACCAGCTTTTAAAAATACTGTACTAGGATAATATGCATACACTAGGGGAGATTGCCAAACTTGTTAATGCTGAATTAGTTGGCGATGGCGAGCTAAAAATTACCAGTCTGGCCAGTATTGATTGTGCAAAATCTGACCAACTCAGCTACGTGGTCAGTGAAAAATATCAAGAGCAATTATCAAGCACCCAAGCAAGTGCTGTTATTATTAGCAAATCCTTGCAAAAATACTGTAACACCAGCGCTATTATTGTCGAAGATGTGTATTTGGCTTTTGCACAAATAACTCATCTGTTTAAACCAAAAGTAATTCACATTAGTGGCATTCACGCCAGTGCCGACACACATAACGCTACAATTGCACCAAACTGTTGTATTGGTAAAAACACTTCGCTAGGTATTAACACCATCATTGGCGCCAATACCATTATTGAAGATAACAGCTCAATTGGCGACAACTGCATTATTGGTTCAAATGTTAGTATTCTTCAAGGCTCCACCATTGGTAATAATACCGTTATTGAATCTGGCGCTGTAATTGGCTCTGAGGGCTTTGGCAATGCTAGAGATAAACACAAACATTGGCATTCAATTGCTCATTTGGGTAATGTTATTATCGGTGATCGAGTTAATATTGGCGCTAATACCACGATAGATCGTGGCACTTTAGAAGACACCCATATTCATCAAGGAGTTCGCCTTGATAATCTTGTGCATATCGCTCATAATGTTATTATTGGTGAAGACACCGCGATTGCTGCATGCACTGGCATTGCAGGCAGTACACAAATTGGAAAGCGCTGTATGATTGGCGGCATGGTAGGTGTTGTTGGCCATTTGAGCATTTGTGATGATGTCATTGTGAATGCTAAAAGTACCATTGATAAAAATATTACAGTAGCCGGCATGTATACCGGGATTATGCCGTTAATGCCTCATAAAAAATGGCAGATTATTGGTGTTTGGCTAACAAAACTTGATAAAATCACGCAATATTTAAATATCAAACTCTCTCATTTAAAAGGAAAATAATTATGGAAATGAATATTCAGGACGTTAAAAATTACCTACCACACCGCTACCCTTTTTTACTGATTGATCGTGTTTTAGAGATTGAAATTGGAAAGACCTTGGTGGCCTTGAAAAATGTCACCTTTAACGAGCCTCAATTCACTGGTCACTTCCCTTCACAGCCTATTATGCCAGGTGTTTTAATTGTAGAAGCATTGGCACAAGCAACGGGAATTTTGGCGTTTAAATCAGAAGTTGGAAAGCCCATTGATGGGCAGATTTATATGTTGGTTGGTGTTGACAAAGTGCGCTTTAAGCGTATGGTTGAGCCAGGTGACCAACTACGCCTAGAAGTGGAAGTGATGACGGTTAAGCGTGGCATCTGGAAATTTAAATGTAGAGCGCTGGTAGATGGTAAAGTAGTGACAACTGCTGAACTTATGTGTACGCAAAAAGCAGCAGAATAAAATAATAACCAAAAATTCTTGAGGAGAATCATGTGGCTATAGATCCGAGTGCAATTGTTGACCCAAGTGCAAAAGTTCATAAAAGTGCAGAGATTTGCGCTTACGCAGTAATTGGTGCGAATGTTGAGATTGGTGCTGGAACCATCATTGAGTCTCACGCAGTGGTCCAAGGCCCTACCAAAATTGGAAAAAATAACCATATTTATTCATTTGCCTCTATTGGCGGTGACCCTCAAGATATTACCTACGAAGAGGGGCAAGAATCCAACCTAGTCATTGGTGATGAGAATTTAATTCGTGAATTCTGCACCATTAATCGTGGCACCGAAAAAGAACAATCGTTAACTCGAGTTGGCTCCAATAACATGTTGATGGCTTATGTTCATATTGCCCATGATTGTCATATTGGCGATCATGTAATCATGTCTAACAATGCCTCACTAGCCGGACATGTTAAGGTTTTTGATTGGGCGATTTTAGGAGGCTTTACCCTAGTTAAGCAATTTTGCATGATTGGTATCCACACCTACATCGGCATGGGTTGTCAAGTAAACAAAGACATTCCAGCCTATATGGTGGCCTCTGGAACTCCAACTCGAGTTCGAAGTATTAATGCCGAGGGGATGCGTAGACGCGGTTTTTCATCAAGCGCAATTGCCTCAATCAAGCGTGCCTTTAAAGTAGTATACAGAGAGTCAACAGGCCGACTATTAGATCAAATGCTTCAAGAATTAGAAGCTTCAGAGTCTGATAGTCCTGAGGTTATGCAGTTTGTTAACTGTATTCGCGGCTCAAAAGTGGGCATTATGCGTGGCCCTGTCGAGGAATAAAGTCTTTCCTATTAATGGATAAAAATTTTCTAAAGTCAAGCGGTATTGTCACTAGCATGACTTTCTTATCTAGAATTTTGGGCTTAGTACGAGATTATTTTATTGCTAAATATTTTGGTGCAAATGGCTTAACTGACGCGTTTTTAGTAGCCTTTCGCATACCTAATTTTCTCAGAAGGCTGTTTGGTGAAGGTGCCTTTTCTCAAGCTTTTGTCCCTATTTTGGCAGAAGCCAAGGCTCAGGAAACTCAAGAAGAAGTTCAAAACATCATTAACCACATTAGTACCAAATTCCTAATCGTACTAATTATTATCACCCTAATCACGGTTGTTATTGCGCCAGTGGTTATCTTTGTATTTGCCTGGGGTTTTTATTTTGATGAGGATTTGACCAAATTTAACCTCGCATCAGACATGCTACGCATCACTTTTCCTTATCTTTTACTCATATCGTTAACCGCCCTTTCTGGCAGTATTTTAAATACTTATGATAAATTTGCAGTGCCTGCATTTACACCAGTATTGCTCAATATTTCTATGATCTTATCCAGTGTTTATTTATCGCAACACCTAGATGAGCCGATTATGGCACTTGCCTGGGGTGTGCTAATTGGCGGTTTATTGCAACTGGCCTTTCAAATTCCATTTTTAATTAAAATTCGAAAATTACCCAAACTTGTTCGAGGCGATCATAAAGCGGTTAAAAAACTTAAAAAACGCATGTTGCCGGCTTTATTTGGTGTGTCAGTCTCGCAGATAAATCTGCTAATTGACACCATGATCGCCTCGGTTTTGGTTAGTGGTAGTGTTTCTTGGTTGTACTATTCGGATCGTTTATTGGAGTTACCTTTAGCGCTTATTGGTATCGCTTTAGCAACTGTTGCATTGGCTAAGCTTAGTAAGCACTATGCAAACAAAGACACCAAACAATTTACTCGAACCATTGATTATGCATTAAAAATTGGCTTGATTTTAGCTTTGCCCGCTTGTGCAGGATTGATACTACTTGCCGAACCGCTGATCATCACCTTGTTTCAATACGATAAATTTAGTGTATTTGCCGCGCATCAATCCTCTCTTAGCTTAATAGCCTATGGCTCAGGTCTGGTTGCTTTTATTATGGTTAAAATTCTGGCACCAGTTTTTCTAGCCAGAGGCGACACTAGAACGCCCGTTAAAGCTGGCGTTATCGCCATGCTTTCCAATGTAGTTTTAAATGGTATTCTTGGCTATTACTTTGACCACGTTGGCTTGGCGATTGCTACCTCAATTTCCGCCCTACTCAATGGCTCACTTTTGTATTATTATTTAAAAAAACAATCAATCTTTACTTTTTCTCAAGATTTAATCAAAATGCTTTTTAAAGTTTTAATGGCAAGCTTTATAATGGTGCTCTTTATTTTGAACTTTGATCAAACACAGAGTGTTTATGTTAATGCAGATGCATTATCTAGAGTTAGTATGCTTATCACCACTGTTTGTTTGTCAGCGTTCATTTATTTTTTAAGCCTAAGAGTATTAGGCGTTAGGATGAAAAAATTATGAATACCGTACAGTGTGTCAAACTTAACCAAGAACTTGAAGCGCTAGATCGCGCACCCTACCCAGGCGAGCTGGGCCAGAGAATTTTAGCCAATGTCTCTAAACAAGGCTGGCAACAATGGCTTGATCATCAAACTATGGTTATCAATGAAAATAACTTAAGCATGATGGATCCTAATGCGCAGAAATACCTAAAAGAGCAAATGGATAAATTCTTCTTTTCAGAGGAAGGTGCTGATGATGTTCAAGGCTATACACCACAATCATAATGGCTAATTTATTTATTGTAGCCGCACCTTCAGGCTGTGGCAAGACCTCTCTGGTCAAGGCTCTTATTGAAAAAACTGAAAACTTGCGTGTATCAGTTTCTCACACAACGCGTGATGCACGCCCTGGTGAAGAGCATGGTAAAAACTACTTCTTTGTCTCAAAGCAAGAGTTTGATCAAATCAATCAGGAAAATGGCTTTATTGAATCTGCACAAGTATTTGACAATTATTACGGTAGTGCCAAACAAACCGTTAAAGACTTGCTAGATACAGGCACAGATGTTATTTTAGAGATTGATTGGCAAGGTGCTAGGCAAGTGAAAGAATCATTTACCAATGCCATTGGCATATTTATTTTGCCACCCTCTGAATCAGCATTGCGAGAACGTCTAACTGATCGAGGTCAAGATGACCAAAGCATTGTTGATAGACGCATGCGTGATGCCGTTAGCGAAATGCAGCATTACAATGAATTTGACTACCTAGTGATTAACGATGATTTTGAAGTGGCGCTAGAGGATTTATCAAAAATAATCCACACTCATCGTCTGCAACTTTCTCAACAAACAATAAGGTATCAATCCTTGCTTAACTCATTGATTTAACCTATAATATTACTTCCTAATTATATTAATCTTTTTTTAAATGAGTTCAGAGTTCGCCCTACCGATAGCAAGCACTTCAGGTGCACTAGGTGTTCAAAAATACCCCCCGATACTCACCGCTGAGCAGGAACATGATTTGGCCATCAAGCTATACGAAAATCACGATTTAAGCGCAGCAAGGCAGTTAGTCTTATCACATATGCGTTTTGTTGCCTTTATTGCGCACGGTTACAAAGGCTACGGCCTTGAACAAGCAGACTTAATACAAGAAGGCACTATCGGTTTGATGAAAGCGGTTAAACGCTTCAACCCTCATAAAAACGTACGCTTAGCTTCATTTGCCGTATATTGGATTCGCGCTGAAATTCATGAGTTTATTTTTAAAAATTGGAAAATTGTCAAAGTAGCAACGACAAAAGCTCAGCGTAAATTGTTTTTCAAATTAAAACAAGCCAAATCAAAAATATACAATTCTTTAAATAATGACCAAGCCGATCAAATTGCGCAAGATTTAGGTGTTAGGCGTAAAGATGTGTTGGAGATGGAGTCTCGCCTGCAATTTAATGATGTGGCGTTTGAAAATTCTGACGATGAGGATTCAAATGCACCAGAGCAATATCTGACCAATGAAGATACACAAACACCCGAGCAGCTATTATTAGCTAACGATACTCAAAAAAATCAACAACAACAACTCTACAAAGCACTTTCTTCACTTGATGAAAGAAGTTTGGATATTTTGCAGTCTAGATACTTGAAAGAAGAAAAAACAACCCTACATACTCTAGCAGACAAGTATGGTGTTTCTGCAGAAAGAGTTCGCCAACTTGAAAACAAAGCCATGCAAAAAATTAAATTAAATCTAGAAGAATCTTCTATTTAATTTTTTCAAACATTAGCTTTAAATTTATCATTCATTAATCAGGAGAAAAAATGAATATCCGTCCCCTTCACGACCGTGTGATTGTTCGTAGAATAGAAGAAGAAAAAACAACTGCAAGTGGCTTAATTATTCCAGATTCAGCTACTGAAAAACCCTCTCAAGGTGAAATTGTAGCCGTAGGTAAAGGCAGAATAACGAGCAATGGCAGTATTGTTGAGTTGGAAGTAGCAGTTGGTGATAGCGTTATATTTGGCCAATTTGCAGGATCAGAAATTAAGTCGGATGGCGAATCTCTTCTAGTGATGCGCGAAGATGACATTGTGGCAATCATTGATTAAAGGAGAATAAAATCATGTCAGGAAAGGATATTAAATTTAGTTCAGACGCTAGAAACTTAATGCTAGATGGCGTTAACATGTTAGCTAACGCAGTTAAAGTAACACTAGGTCCAAAAGGTAGAAATGTTGTTATTGACCGTTCATTTGGCTCGCCTCATATCACCAAAGACGGTGTTTCAGTTGCTCAAGAAATTACACTTGAGAACAAATTTGAAAATATGGGTGCGCAGATGGTTAAAGAAGTTGCCTCTAAAACCAACGATATTGCTGGTGACGGAACAACAACTGCAACCGTACTAGCGCAAGCATTAGTTGTAGAAGGTGTTAAATCTGTAGCAGCAGGCATGAATCCTATGGATCTTAAGCGAGGCATTGATAAAGCAACCGAAGCTGCCGTTAGCGCATTACGCGAGCTTTCTCAGCCTTGCAACGATACAAAGGCAATTGCTCAAGTGGGTACAATTTCTGCTAACTCAGATTCTTCTGTTGGCGACATTATTGCTGAAGCAATGGAACGAGTTGGACAGGCAGGTGTTATCACTGTGGAAGAAGGCTCAGGCTTTGATAACGCACTAGAAGTAGTTGAAGGTATGCAATTTGATCGTGGTTACCTATCTCCATACTTTGTAAATAATCAAGATGCAATGACAGCTGATCTTGATCAGCCATTTGTATTGCTACACGATTCAAAAATTTCAAATATCCGTGACTTATTGCCGACTTTAGAAATCGCTCAAAAATCAGGCCGTCCTTTATTGATTGTTGCTGAAGATATCGAAGGTGAAGCTCTAGCAACACTTGTCGTTAATAATATGCGAGGTATCGTTAAAGTTGCTGCAGTCAAGGCGCCAGGATTTGGTGATCGTCGTAAAGCAATTTTACAAGACTTAGCAATCCTAACAGGTGGTGAGGTTGTTTCTGAAGAGGTTGGCTTGTCACTTGAAGCGGTTACTGAACAACATTTGGGCAATGCAAAGCGCGTAGAAGTTGGTAAAGACAATACGGTTGTTGTTGATGGTGCTGGTAGTAAAGAGACTATTGATGGTCGTGTTGCTCAAATTAAGGCACAAGTTGAAACAACTACTTCTGATTACGATAAAGAAAAGCTACTTGAGCGCTTGGCTAAGCTTTCTGGTGGTGTTGCTGTTATCCAAGTTGGTGCTGCAACTGAAGTTGAAATGAAAGAAAAGAAAGATCGTGTTGATGATGCATTGCATGCAACTCGAGCTGCTGTAGAAGAAGGTGTTGTACCAGGTGGTGGTGTTGCTTTAGTCCGCGCAATTAGCGCAATGGCTGATCTTAAAGGTGATAACCACGACCAAGATATTGGTATACAAATTCTGAAGCGTGCAATGGAATCGCCACTAAGACAAATTGTTTCTAATGGTGGTGGTGAAGCTTCTGTTGTACTTAACAACGTTGCCAATGGTGAAGGTAATTATGGATTCAATGCTGGTAGCGAAGCTTATGGCGATATGCTTGAAATGGGTATTCTAGACCCAACCAAAGTAACGCGTGCAGCTTTGCAACATGCAGCAAGTATTTCTGGCCTAATGATCACAACAGAAGCTATGATTACTGATACTCCTCAAGAAACTGCAGCACCTGCTGCACCGGACATGGGTGGTATGGGTGGCATGATGTAAATCAGCCGCTAATAGCAATTAAAAAGCCCCGTTTTACGGGGCTTTTTTTTGGTATGATACTTGGCAGATATATTCTTGGGTAGGCATAAAAAATGAGTAATTACGATTCTTCCTCCATTGAGGTTTTAACTGGTCTAGAGCCTGTTAGAAAGCGCCCTGGTATGTATACTGAAACCGAGCGCCCAAATCATTTAGCTCAAGAAGTGATTGACAATAGTGTCGATGAAGCGGTTGCAGGGCATGCAAATAAAATTAACGTTGTCCTGTATAAAGACGGCTCTCTTTCAGTTGAAGATAATGGTCGTGGCATGCCAGTCGATATGCATGCTGGCGAGGGTCAGTCAGGTGTTGAGGTTATTCTAACCAAGCTCCATGCAGGTGGTAAATTCTCCAATGATTCTTACCAATTTTCTGGTGGCTTACACGGTGTAGGCATTTCAGTGGTTAACGCACTCTCCACTTTGGTAGAAATTTGGATTAAACGGGATGCTAAAGAGCACCATATTAGCTTCTCAAATGGATCTAAAAAAACCGAATTAGAGGTTATTTCCAGTGTTGGAAAGCGCAACACAGGCACCAAGGTAAGATTTACACCAGACGCTCAATTCTTTGATACCGCCAAATTTTCTGCCACAAAACTACGCCATAATTTACGCTCCAAAGCAGTCTTATGTCCAGGTCTAGAAGTTAATTTTTATAATGAAATTGATGATACTACCGATAAATGGATGTATCAAGAAGGCTTGAAAGATTACCTATCAATGGCGCTTGACGGGCTAGACAATCTCCCTGAAAAACCTTTTGTGGTTAATTTTTCTTCAGATGAGCAACAGTTGAATTGTTCATTGGCTTGGACTCAATACAATACCAACGTTGTTGCTGAAAGTTATGTCAACCTTATTCCTACAATTAATGGCGGCACGCATGTTAATGGTTTACGCTCAGGTTTGACTGATGCACTCAAAGAGTTCTGTGAATTCAGAGATCTCATTCCAAAAAACATTAAACTCACCCCAGATGATGTTTGGCAGCGAATTGCTTACGTGCTTTCGATTAAAATTTTAGACCCTCAGTTTTCAGGTCAAACTAAAGAAAGACTGTCATCAAGAGAGTGTGCCGCTTTTGTATCTAACGTGGTCAAAGACGCCTTTAGTCTGTGGCTTAATCAACATACTGACGTAGCTGAACAAATCGCCCAACTGGCTATTTTAAATGCCCAGTCACGGCTTAAAACTAACAAAAAAATTGTCCGTAAAAAAATTGTTAGTGGCCCCGCCCTACCCGGAAAATTATCAGATTGCACCAGCACCGACCTCTCTCAAACTGAAGTATTTTTAGTTGAAGGTGACTCAGCTGGCGGCTCTGCTAAACAAGCACGAGACAAGGAATATCAAGCTATTCTACCGCTTAGAGGTAAGATTCTAAACACCTGGGAAGTTGACTCAGAACAAGTACTGGCCAGTAATGAAATACATGATATTAGTGTTGCCATAGGGCTTGAGCCTGCTTGCGAGGACTTGTCAAATTTAAGATATGGAAAAATCTGTATTTTGGCCGATGCTGACTCAGATGGTGCTCATATTGCCACACTCATCTGCACCTTATTTGTTAAACATTTTCCAAAATTAGTTAAAGAGGGGCATATTTATGTTGCTATGCCACCTTTATATCGTATCGATGCTGGCAAGCAGGTGCATTACGCCCTAGATGATGGCGAGCGTGATAGCATTATTCGCAAAATCGAATCTGAAAATAAACGCGTTAAAATTCAAGTTCAGCGCTTTAAAGGCTTGGGTGAAATGAACCCTGCACAACTCAGAGAAACCACCATGCTGCCGGATACTAGACGTTTAATTCAGCTAACGCTCGACAACCCACTGCAAGTTGAACAAACCATGGACATGCTTCTGAGCAAAAAACGTGCACCTGATCGCAAACAATGGCTAGAAGAAAAAGGTAATTTGGCCAATGTCTGACGCCAAACCTAAAGCCGTTGTCTTGCTTTCTGGAGGGTTGGATTCAACCACCACACTCGCCATCGCAAAATCCCAAGGTTTTGAGTGTTTTGCACTCAGCTTCGATTATGGTCAAAAACAAAAATCTGAGCTGGTTACTGCCGCTAATGTTGCTAAAATTTTCAATGCAACTGAGCATAGAATTATGAAAATATCTTTGTCAGATATTGGTGGATCAGCACTAACCGATGACAACATCGATGTACCCGATTTTAAAGAAAGTGACGAAATCCCCATCACCTATGTTCCTGCTAGAAATACGATTTTTTTATCTTATGCATTAGCATGGAGTGAAGTGCTTGATTGCCAACATATTTTTATTGGTGTCAATGCACTAGATTACTCTGGCTATCCAGATTGCAGACAAGAATACATTGATGCTTTTTCAGTTATGGCAAACCTTGCCACCAAACAAGGCGTTGAGGGGCAAAAGATTAACATACAAACCCCGTTAATAAATCTGAGCAAGGCTCAAATCATTCAGCAAGGAGTGGCGCTAGGTGTTGATTATGCCAACACCACTACCTGTTATCAAGCCAATGAAAACGGGGAAGCCTGTGGCGTTTGCGACGCCTGCGAATACCGCAAAATAGGCTTTTTTGAAGCAAAAATAAAAGATCCAACTCGTTATCAGGCTTAATTCATATTTTTTGCAATTTAGTCTTGTTTTGCGGTCAATAATCGATAAAATAATAACTTTATTAAACCAAACAGGAAGTAACAAATGAGCATTGAGGAAAGAGTTAAAAAAGTTGTATCTGAGCAATTAGACGTAAGTGGTGATATTGATAATAACGCTTCATTTATCGATGACTTAGGTGCAGACTCTCTAGATACTGTTGAGTTAGTAATGTCTCTTGAAGAAGAGTTTGACTGTGAAATCCCAGACGATCAAGCAGAAAACATTACAACAGTTCAACAAGCCATTGACTACGTTAATAACAATTTGTAATTTCCGTTTAGCTTGCTAAACAACAAGGCGCTTTCTTCTTGGAATTAAGCGCCTTTTTTATTTTTTTAATACAGTGACATTATGAGCAAAAGAAGAGTTGTAATTACTGGTATGGGTATCGTTTCTCCTGTTGGTAACACGGTTGAGCAATCTTGGAGTAATATTCTTGCAGGCAAGTCCGGCATTAATTCTCTAACCAATATTGAAACCGAGGGTCAGTCTGTAACTTTTGGTGGTTCGGTTAAAGACTTTGATATTACTGATTATCTAAAACCTAAAGATGCCAAAAAAATGGATACTTTCATTCATTATGGCATGGCGGCTGGTATTCAAGCTTTTGAAGATTGTGGTGTTGAAGTTACCGAAGAAAATGCTGAGCGTATTGGTGTTGCTATTGGTGCCGGCATTGGTGGCTTAGGAACAATTGAAAAAACAGCTGACCTATTCAGAGAAAAAGGCGCTAAACGCATCTCACCTTTCTTTGTCCCCTCTTCAATCATCAACATGATCTCTGGCAACCTATCAATCAAATATGGCCTTAAAGGGCCAAATTTTGCCATTGTGACAGCTTGCACAACTGGCACGCACAATATTGGCGATGCATCACGTCTAATTGAATATGGCGATGCAGACGTAATGATTGCCGGTGGCGCTGAAATGTCAACCACCAATTGTGGCTTAGGTGGTTTTGCAGCTGCGCGTGCACTCTCTACTCGCAACGATGATCCAGCAACAGCCTCACGCCCTTGGGATAAGGATCGTGACGGATTTGTTTTGGGCGATGGTGCAGGCGTTGTCGTACTTGAAGAGTTTGAGCATGCCAAGGCGCGTGGTGCCAAAATTTATGCAGAAGTTTCAGGCTACGGCATGAGTGGTGACGCCTATCACATGACTCTACCTTCAAAAGGTGGCGAAGGTGCTGCGCGTTGCATGAAGAATGCCATGCGTAATGCCGGCATCAATACCGAACAAATTGATTATATCAATGCACATGGTACTTCAACACCTGCAGGTGATCAAGCCGAAACAGACGCCGCTAAGCTTGCATTAGGTGATCATGCTTATAACTTAGTGATGAGCTCGACTAAATCCATGACTGGACACTTACTTGGCGCTGCTGGTGGTATTGAAGCTATTTTTACCGCGCTTGCTATTAAAGATCAAGTGGTGCCACCAACTATTAACATTATCAATCAAGATGAAAATTGTGATTTAGATTATTGTGCCAATGAAGCTCGACAAATGAAAATCGATCACGCTATTTCCAACTCTTTTGGATTTGGTGGCACAAACGGCAGTATCTTACTTTCTAAAGTGTAAAAAAATGCCCAACATTAAGTTGGGCATTTTTATCATAATATCTTGTGATTATTTATCAACTACAAGATCTACTCCTTTAATTTGATCAGCATCTGCAATCAAACCCATGAAGAATTCATAAACGGCCATCGCACCATTTTGAATGCTACTTAATGCCGCTTCTTTATTAACCACTAACGCCCAACTTTCCGCTGTAGAAACAAACTGAATTGCACCACCAATTAAAGCCAGAATAATAATAACACTTAAGATAAATTTAATCATTGTCTTTTCCTTGAAAAATAATAAAAAGCATTGTACCTAAATCACAATGCCATTGGCTTGTAACAGCGCATTAATCTCTGGTTTTTTACCCCTAAAGGCTTTATAGCTATCCATAAAGTCCTGACTTCCACCTGTTTCCAGGATATGGTGTAAAAAATCAAGTGATGCATCTGAACCAATACCGCCATGCTCTTGCACATAATAATAAGCATCAGCCGCCAACACCTCTGCCCATTTATAGCTGAAATAACCCGCCGCATATCCGCCAGAAAAAACATGGCCAAAGGTGTTTAAAAATCGGTTTTCATCAATAGCTGACATGAGTGCCGTTTGCTGGCGAACCTGTGTTAAAACCTCATAAGTATCACACTTGCCTAAGTGCGTTTGTAAATCCCATAGAGAAAATTCACACTGACGCAACATACCCATGGCTGATTGGAAATTTTTAGATGCGATTAGCTTGTTATATAATTCATCAGGCAAAGATTTTTGAGTCTCAACATGTTCAGACATTTTGTCAATCACCGATCGCTCATAGCAAAAGAACTCCATATATTGGCTTGGCAATTCAACCCCATCCCAAGGAACACCAGAAATGCCGGCTGCACAAGGATACTTCACCTTGGTTAACACATGGTGTAGCGCATGGCCAAATTCATGGAATATAGTCACTATCTCGTCAAATTCAAACAAAGCTGGCTTACCTTTACTCGGAGAGTTAAGATTACAAACGACAAATGCAATGGGCTTTTCATTCCCAATAAGAGGCTGATAGTCTGCCATCCAAGCTCCGCCACGCTTATCTTTTCTAGCGTATAGATCTAGATAAATTTTTCCAATCAGTTGGTTATTGCTTGTTATTTCCAATACACGAACATCATTATGATAACTCGACTCATCTATTTGCTGAACCTTTACCTTGTACAAACTTTCAATCGTAGAAAATAAGCCTTCCAGTACTTTTTGTTCAGGAAAATAAGGGGTTAAGTCTGACTTTTTAAAACCAAACTTTTTCGCCTTTAACTGCTCACTATAAAAACCCAAATCCCAAGGTTGTAACACTATGCCTGCAAACTGAGATAATTCGTCAAACTCTGCTTGCGCTTGTGACTTTGATTTTTGAACCAAATTTGTTAAAAATTCTAAAATTTGATCAACGCTCTCCACCATTTTTGACTCAATAGAGAGTTGAGCATAATTCTTAAATCCTAGAATATCAGCCATTTCTTGTCTTAGCGCAAGAATTTCATCCATGATTGCTTTATTGTCAAAATCAACTGAGGTGATACCCACCTCTGAAGCTCGAGATGCATAGGCCCGGTAAACCTCCTCTCTAAGCTCTCGATTGTCCAGATAAGTCATAACATCCATATATACTGGCATTTGCAAGTTAAGCTCATAACCTTTGTCTGTTTTAATCTTGGCCAGCTCAGTTTCACTGTAACCCTTTAACTCCTCCAATTCGACAATCTTTATCCATTCATTGGTAGCTTTAAGAGAATTTTTAGAAAACTGATTACTGAGCAAGCTTAATTGTTCTTTAATAGCTTTAAAGCGCTTAGAGTCTTCACCCTCCAGCCCAACACCAGAAAGCTCAAAACCATCGATAGATTCTTGCAAAATATGCTGCTGCTGTTCATTTAAATCAGTATTTTTCAGGTTTTTGTAAGCTGTATAGAGTGCTTTATTACTGGAAATATCTGAATAAAAATTGGTAATAATGGGCAGAGTTTGCTCATACTGAGTATTAAACTCATCACTAAACATCACCGCATTTAAATGAGAATTAACGCTAGTTAATCGACCCAGCTCACACTCAAAATTATCTGTAGCAGTAATTACCTCATCCCAGTTGCCACCCTTTTCAGCCGAAGAGACAACCTCAAACCCTTTTTTAGTAATGTTTTCAATAGATTGAACAATGTTTTCAGGTTTGAAATTTGGTATAAGATTCATGATTACCTTTGTGTAAGCAATTGGATAGATGCTTTAATATTGTCCATAGAGATTCTAAAAAATCAACAAAGGACGCTATTAAAACAGCAAGTAATTTGGTGGAGAGAGAGGGATTCGAATCCAACTTAAAACGTATTATATAGTTAAATATAGCTATACAGCAGCGTTTTAATGATCCACTCCAGCCTGTATTTAGCTATATTTATGACAGGCGTAGTGAAAATGTGGTTAAACTTTTATTGATTAAGCTGACACTCATAAGACACTAAAAATGTGTCCAAAATTAACGAACTATTGCAGTTTATCAAATCAATAGCGCTTACCTTGCACTTGGAATCAAATTACAATATAACTAAATGTAAAAAATAATTAATATTTACTGCATCTTTACCCTACTTTGTTCGTCTACTTATCAAGGTACAATTAATATATCTATATTTTGGAGGAATTTTGTGAAAATAATAACAATGAGTATTTTTCTTTTTGGCTTGATGATGGGCAATGCACAAGCAGACAGAAGTTTTTTGGTTGATTCAGATTGGTTAGCAGAGAACATAGAAGGTGATAAAACGGTAGTTCTAGAAGTGCGCTACGAGCCACACCGCTATTTTACTGTTGGACATATTCCTGGTGCAATTCAGGTAAAGCGATTTAAAGACTTGGCTGATAATAACTCACTCACAGTGACTCGCTTTCCATCTCGGGAGCAATTTCAGAAAACTTTACGCCGCTGGGGTGTTCAGTCTGATTCCACAATTGTTATTTATGATGATACTCGTACTGTCACTGCATCGCGTTTATGGGTTTTACTAAAATTATATGGCTTTAGTGACTCACAACTAAAAATTTTAGATGGTGGCACCATCGGTTGGGCCACATTTGAAGATATGACAACCGAAATCTCTCCAGCACGCAAGCCGAGCAATATTGTATTAAAAGAGGCTGACAGTTCTATGTTTGTGAGATTCCCAGATGTGTACGATGTTATTACAGGGCCACGAGACAATGAAACAACTTTGATTGATGCTAGGCCTCCTGAACGCTATGCAGGCTCAAGTTCCCATGGAGTTCAAGAGGGTCATATACCTGGCGCAATTAATATAGTTAGCATGGATGGCACTGACAGTGCTTCACAAACTTGGCTAGATGAAGATACCATGAAAGAGTTGTATCAATCAGTCTCTAAAGACCAATCAATTATTGTTTATTGTGATGATGGATTCCGTATGAGTAGTGCATACTTACAGCTTAAATCATTAGGCTATAAGAATGTAAAGCTATATGACGGGGGCTGGTCACAATGGGGTAATTGGCTAGACTTGCCAACAGTTAAAGGTGACAAGCCATTTGATGATACTTTCTCTTTGTAGGGTTTAATATGAGGTTCTTGCTTTTATTGGGTACGCTTATTTCTGTTTTCTCAACACCTGTATTTTCTTTAGAAACACAAAAAGTCCATAATAATATTTATGCTTTAGTCGGCGAAACAGGTCCAAGAACTGAAAAAAACTTTGGCTCGAACAATACTGTCGGTTTTGTTGTTACTGATAAGGGGGTTGTGCTAATTGGTTCTGGTGCTATGCCTGCGGGTGCTAAGGTTATTCATCAGGCAATTCAAGAAATAACTTCAAAACCTATTCTCTGGGTTGTTAATATAGGTGCGCAAGATCATCATTGGTTAGGCAATAGTTATTTTGTAAAGCGCGGTGCAAAAGTACTGGCTTTATCAAAAACTGTAAAAACTCAAGAACACCATACAAAAGATCATCTTAATCGCCTTGAATCAACGTCTGGAGAGTCAATTAAAACCATCAACCCAATGCACGCTGGTCAAACCTATAACAAAGATAACAATCTCTTCAACCTTGGCGGGGTTGACTTTGAATTAATTTGGCCGGGTAATGGGCATTTTCCAGGTGATGGAGTGCTTTGGCTACCACAGCAAAGAGTGCTGTTCAGTGGTGACTTTGTTTTTCTCGACCGCATGCTTGGCATTCATCCCTTTAGCTCTGTAAAAGAGTGGCAAAAATCTGTACACCAGCTAGCCAAATTAAATGCAAAACATGTCATTCCTGGCCATGGGTACGCCGCAGATTGGAAAAAAGCTAAAGCACAAACTATTGACTATCTTGATTATTTAGTTAAAGGCGTAACAGCTGCTCAAAAAGAATGGCTTGAGCTCGACGAAACAATTGATCAGTTATCAACAGCATCTAAATTTAAATCATTAAAGAACTTCGATGGTTGGCATAGGCGAAATATACACCGTACTTTTTTACAATTTGAGTCTGAGTAGAGTATCCATGTATGAAATGCATCACTAAAGCCTGGGACCAGTACGAAAATGAGCTTAGATATTTTCTATATAGTAGAATTTCTGACCACTCCACAGCCGAAGATTTATTACAAGATGTATTTGTAAAAGCGCTAATCAAGCGTGATGATTTTTGCAATTTAAGCAATACTCGAGCTTGGCTATTTCGGGTAACTAAAAACCGTCTTATTGATTACCATCGAACTCATAAAAATCATGATGAAGTGGATGAGCAGTATCCAGAAATAATTAGCGAAGGCAGGGACACCCCTGTTGTTCATTTATCAAAATGCTTACCGACAGCATTAAAACATTTATCTGATGATGACCGAGAAATTATTAATCAATGTGATCTTGAAGGGGTGAGTCAGACTAATTTTGCCAAACTTAATAACTTAAGTCTCGTCGCTACCAAATCTCGTATTCAACGTGCACGTAAACGCCTAAAGCAAGAGCTTCACACCGCATGCAAAATTGTATTAGATGACATGGGTAACGTATGCTGCTTTGACCCTAAGTGTAAATAAAAATAAAACTTACCTTATCTTACCTGCATCTTTTTTGCGTCTTAATCGTCTTCTTGGTATCAAGGAGATTAACATGAGCAACGCAACAATTGACACTTCTCAACAAAAGAGTAATGCGCTATTCTACTGGATTGGCGCAATTAGTCTAGCCATTCCAACCTGGTTTTATACTTATTCACAGCTTATTCCTTTTGCAGATTTTATTTTATCCTTAACAGGTTATGATCGCAGCTCACATACTGGTGAAGCAATACACTTCTTTTTCTATGACACCCCTAAAATTATGTTGCTATTGGCCGGCGTGGTCTTCTTTATGGGAATAGTTCAAACCTTTTTTTCACCAGAACGCACACGCTCCTTATTGGCAGGAAGACGCCTGGGAGTTGGAAATAGTTTGGCGGCAAGTTTAGGCATTGTAACTCCATTTTGCTCCTGTTCTGCAGTTCCATTATTTATCGGTTTTTTATCTGCTGGAGTGCCACTAGGCGTGACTTTTTCTTTTCTTATTGCAGCCCCTATGGTGAATGAAATTGCACTGATCCTTTTGTTTGGATTATTTGGCTGGCAGGTTGCGGTACTTTATCTAGGTCTTGGCCTGACCATTGCTATAGTTTCTGGAATGATTATTGGACATTTGAAAATGGAAAATGATTTACAGGACTGGGTACATGATATTCATATAGGAAAAGATCTTCCAGTAAATAACGCATTGATGAGCTGGGAATCTAGATTTAATGCTGGATGGAATTACGTAAAAGAGATTATATATAAAATCTGGTTTTATGTTGTTATAGGAATAGCTGTAGGTGCAATCATTCACGGCTTCGTCCCTGAAGACTTTATGACTTCCATTATGGGTAAGGATGCCTGGTGGTCAGTTCCTGCAGCTGTGGCATTAGGAATGCCTATGTATACGAGTGCAGCTGGAGTAATTCCAATCGTTGAAGTGTTAATCGGCAAAGGTGCGGCATTAGGCACTACCTTAGCATTTATGATGAGTGTCATCGCCCTATCATTGCCAGAGATTTTAATATTACGAAAAGTGCTAAAAACTAAACTAATTGCTACTTTCGTCAGTATTGTTGCCAGTGGAATTTTGCTGGTTGGTTTTATATTTAATAGTATTTTATAAGGAGAAAATTATGACAGAACTACATCCATCTATCGTGGCATTGGTATCACTCGCATCAGGCATTGCCAGCAATCACCCTGCTATGGGACGGTGTCAACTGAAAAAATTACGTTCAATGGGTATTACTGAAAAACAGATCGACATGGCAATTGAAATAGCTAGGCACATTCGTGATGAAGCAGCGCAAAAAACAGACCTTGCTTTTGATAACGCATTAGACCCTAAAGCTTCAAATACAAAACAACCTAATAGTACAGCGCAAAGCTGCTGCTCATCAACAGATAACGGAACTCCATGCTGCTGAAAATGAAATTAATTTTTTAATAAGGAAGTCAAAATGCAAACAATAAAAGTGTTGGGCACAGGATGTGCTAACTGTAAAAACACCCTAGAATTGATAAAAACGGCGGCAGAAGCCAAAGATATTAAAATTAACCTAATTAAAGTTGAAGAGATGAGTGAGATTGTTGGCTATGGTGTGATGTCGACTCCAGCTGTAGTAATTAATGATAAAGTCGTTCATTCTGGTGGCATACCTGATCGCACAATAATTAATGACTGGCTTAGTGATAATTTTTAATAAAATCTAAAATTACTAAAGTAGTGAGAATAGCCCTCTACATATGTCTGGGAAATGCAATAAAGGCGCAAGAGGAGTTGCTAAAGTGTGCTAATAATAAATATTAATATACTTTAAACATAATACTCGCAAACAAGAGGCAAGGTTTTTATCATTTGCCACTAAACAGGTGTCGCTAATCAGCTCCAGCAATTTTGCCAATGACAACTCTTCATCTTCCGCCATTTGCTCTAAAACTGTCCAATAAGCTTCTTCCAGTCTAATGGTCGTACCATGCCCATGTATGCGAATACTTCTCTTAAGTGGGACGAACTCTTTTACTTGTTCAGTTGAGCAAACGTTAAACAAGTGCTTAAGTTTACGATCAGAAAATAATGTGGACATATTTAACTACCTAAAAAAATGTGATGACAGGACATCATGCTGTTGTAATTTATTCTTTATACAGTAAATAGCTATAAATACTGGAAATATCTTTACGACTCAAAGGGTTTCTTAGCGCAATTACACCATTACCCTTAACTCCGGCAATCATACGCGCAATAAACTCTTCAGATGAAAGATTTTTAGCCATTATCTCTAATGATAATGCTGGCATCTTTATTTGGTCGTTATGGCTCAAATGACAGCCGTGGCAATAATGCTGATAAATTTTCATCCCAACCTTTGTATCTTTTTTTGATGCGCTACCTGGTAAGTATTGATCAAGATTTAGTGGATATTTTTTTATTAAAAAATCAAGCTTCAAATACAACTCTTGAAACTTTTTTGCTATAAACAATTGCTCTAACTCTTTAAATAAATATGAAACATTGAGGTTATTATCAATAACCCCTCTGCAAATCCAGTTAAGTGTTCTAAAAGCTCCATCTATTCGGATTTTTAACCCTTTTTTATATAATTCAGGCGTTGTTATTTTGGTTAGCTTTGCAAGATCGCCTCTAATAATAACCAGCTCTGAACTACATAGTTGCTCATCATATTCAATTAAAGACACTTGTTTTATACCAATAATAGAATTGGCCTTTATGGGACCACCTAAAAAGATAAGTACCATAAAGACCAATATAATTTTTCTAGTTGAAATATTGCCGCCCTAATTAGAATGTTTTTATATTTAAATTTAAATTAAACCTAAATATAAATATAAAAACATTCAAACCATCTATTAAATGGTTTGAATGTAAGTGATTATTCGTAAATAATTTTATTTACAAGTCTCTTGTTTCCTTTTGTCCAAGCATGCATTGAACCATCATATAGCTTGAAGTTTTTATTGCCTAAAATCTCATGTTGTATAAACCATGTTCCACTTCCCCAATGACCACTATTACAATAAGCTATGCCCTTTCCTGTAGTCGTTATTCCTTTAGCCTTAAAAATATCCGCTATGTTTTTCTTTGTTTGAAAGGTCTTTCCTTTATGCTTTAAGAATGTTCCACCAAAAGCCGATTTACCACCAGGGATATGTCCTGCTTTATAAACATACTTTTTCTTATAAAACAATCCTAAATATTGGTCCTCTTCTCTACTATCAACCAACACAGTATCTCCACTTTCTACAGCTTTTTCTACATCTGATGTTGTAGCCAGAAGCTCCTTTCTTTCAGTTGTTGAAACAAAACTACCTTTAGAAAGTGTTGCGCCATGACCCATTGCTTTCTTCTCGTTATTCCATTTTGCATTACCACCATCTAACATTGCTACATTATCGTGACCATAGTATTTTAGCTGCCAATACAACCTTGTTCCTAAAAATATATTAGAAGCACCATCTCCTGATGTTGTAATTACTATTGCACTATTATTATTCACACCTAAACTTTGCATGTGCTTATTAAACTCTACTTTGGTGGGAAGCATTTTAATTAACCCCATTCCTTCTTCTGTTTTTTTGGCTCTAACTTTAGACCAGTCAACCAAAACCGCCCCAGCTATTGTCTTCATATCTTTTTTTATCTTTTTTTGTACATCGAGCACAATTACTTTGTCTTTATGATCTGATAACCAATAGGTGCTTACTAATGGTGTACCAATAGTTATTGATGCATTTGCTTGTAATACCATTGCAAATAACATTGTTGTAAATATTAATAGTTTGTTTTTTAACATCATTGTTTCTCCGTTTTTTTGTGTTTTTACTTTCATACTACAGCCTCTTTTATTGTTTCGAATTTGATTATGCACTAAAGAATATATTAAAAGGTAGTAGCATTTGCTATACATTTTTTTTAAATCGGAAAGTGTTCTATATAAACCCATCAATTATTAATAATAAAAATGTATTGATTAATATTGCTTATAAACTTACATGACAAAAAATAGTATTAACAACTACTATAAAAAAATACTTGTGTAATTTTTTAGTTACAAGGGCTGTATTTATATAGTTGAAAAATATCATTTTAAAAACTAATACAATAATACTACCCATGAATTCAAAATAACAAATATAGTGCTCACAACTTCTATAAAAATAAATAACCAACATGGACTTTTTTAAAAAATCACTTGATCCAAGAATTGCATTAGTGGCTATTGCTTTTTTTGATATTTTTCTTTTTTTGATTTTAGGTGCATGGACAGTTGGAGGTGGCGAAACAATGATGACTGGCTTAGCCGCTGAGTTAATTATAGGAGATAAAATTAATGAAATACCTTTCTGGCAAATAGTATTTCCACCTGATTTCGGTTATTGGAAAATTTACATTTCTCTTGGCATGCTTTTTGGCGCATTTGTTGGGGCAAAGTTAAGCAATGAATTCTTTTGGCGCTTTCCAGGTAGTTTATCTGAATGGGTAATGATTACTATAGGCGGCCTGATGATGGGCATTGGAATACGCTTAGCTTTTGTTTGTAACGTATCAACATTCTTTGGATTGACGCCACAACTAAACCTTGGAGGCTATCTATCAATGACCGGGATTATTGCAGGCGCCTGGGTCGGATCTCACATTTATAAAAAAATTTTAAAATTTTAAAAAAGGAATGATATGTCAGTAATTGGTGAAATTTTAGTCGCATTTTTATTTGGATCTGTAGTTGGATTACTGGTGCAACGCTCTAGGTTTTGTAATACAGCAGCATTAAGAGATGCAATATTGTTTAAAACCTACCGAAATACCGAAGCTTTATTGCTCGCTATGATGGTTTTAACCATAGGATTTACAACGTTTATTACCTTTGGCCAAGGTCATACCATGAAATTTGATGTTGGCCTTAATCAGGTTATCGGCTTATTTATATTTGGAATAGGCATGGTGTTAGCAGGCGCTTGCACTGTATCGACATGGGTTAAATCTGGTGAAGGAAATGTTGGTGCAATCTGGGCATTAATATTCACATTTATAGGCATGTTTTTATTTTCATTATTATGGTCATTTGATTACTGGCCCCCTGCCCCTATTGCAATGACTGGCGAGCCTAATTTAGAAACTTTACAACTAGGATTTGCAAATGCAGAAACACTTCAAGAAAAAACTGGAATTCCAGCTATATTTTTTGGATTGATACAATTTGCAGTTTTACTTTTCATATATTTAAAAATTCAAGCAAAGAAATCTTTAAAAACAACAGGAGAAGGATAATGGGTTTATTTACAAAAAAAACTACTAACAAAGTAAGCAGCGACAGCGACAATGATTCAACAATAACTCTTGACAATGGTGACGTGATAAACATCACAAGGACTATTGATTGTCTTGGATTCTCGTGCCCTAGGCCACAATTAATGGCTAAAGGGGCAATGAATGACGCTAAAAGCGGTGATATTATTAAAATAGTGATTGACAACCCTACCTCAATGGAATCTTTAGCATCCATGCAATCAGAGTTAAACAGTATACATCTAGGAACAGTTTTCTCCGATCAGAGCTGGAAAGTTCTTTTACAAAGAAATTAACACATGTCTTTTAACACAACACAAGATAAACAGCTTTTAGTCATATCGATATTAATTATGATAATCACAGTCGTTATTTTTATCTATATGTTTGCTAAAACACCCGAGTCTTTGAAAGCTTCTAGCCACGGCGTTCCATTCTTTACGCCAGATACAATTCATCCAGAATCAGGTGAAATAATTTCAATAGAAAAACTTGTAAAACACTTTAAAGGTAATTGAATAATGGATTATGAAACAACCGCACAATTAATTGCTTTTGTGACTGCATTCTACTTAATGTACATTGGCATTACTTAAATAAAAAAATAAAGGTATTATGAAATATCAAACAAAAATAGGTTTAATTTTTTGCTCATTTGCATTATCAATTAGTTTAATTGTACTGCTTCTTATTTTCCCATTTGCCAAGCTATCGCCAGAAGAAATTAAGCATATGAATACACCACAAAATATTGAAAATTTTGATCTAAATATAAATATGGGGGACGACTATGGATTTCTTCCAGTTGTTGAATTAATGGATCACTATATGGAGAACCCCCCTACAACTAATAACAATACACTCTTAAAAATACCTGAGCGCCAATTCGGAGGCTGTTAATTAATGCTCTACATTATTGGGATAAGTATTTTTCTACATCTTGGTGAGTCGATAGCCAATACCGATATTAGTTATACAAATAATTTAAGCAAAGAATTCTTAGAAAATATAGTCCCTGTAAATTCCAGTAAACTCCAGGAATGTACACTTTATAGTGCTAAAAAAACTAAATGCATGCCCTTTAACGACTTTGAATCTAAAGGAGAACTGGCTAGTTTTAGGGATATTTTTTGGGCTTTTTCCACATCCAACATAGTCCATACCGATGAATTATTGATTTATGGAGAAAGTCAAAAAGAAAGCCAAGCGTTGGCAGCTTTATTTTTTCTTGCTGGGCAAAAAAAAATATGGATTTGGTCAAATAACAATATTAAACAATTAGTTGAGGCAACAGGTAAAGCTAGTGGAAGTAAGAGGCAACTGTTCCGCTCTAGCGCCTATCTAGGAAGAATGAGAGAAAATTTTCTAGTACTAAAAAGTCAAATTCAAAAAATGAAAGATCAAAACTGGAGGTTTGTCGATAACCCTAAAACCCAGTCAAAACATGAAAAGATCATCATTCAATCAAAAGATATTTCTACATCACTTGCAGTTTTTGCCAACCTTGTAGCTTTAGATTACACAAATGTAAAAATAATTATTGATTAAGGAGTTAAAAAATGAGCTTATTATTTATTATTAGCCAAGAGCGTGGTGCAGACCTATTACTTCCACTAAGCGATGCATGTATAAGGAAAAAATATCAATACAGCTGCTTTTTTACAGGTGCAGGCATAAAGACTTTAGAAGATGCAAAAATTAAGCAAAATCTAAACATAATAGAAAACTCTGTAGCATGCCACCACTCTTGGGATCGATATCTTCCCAATACAACTTCAATTGCTACTATGGGTAGTCAAACAAACCTAAGTGAAATGATTGCCAACCATGATAAGGTGGTATCAATATGACAATATCTAACACTAAAAAAGATATTCTAGTATTTGCAATAAGTGATCATGCGGAAGCAATGAGAGTGGCAGCTGGATTGACAATATTTGGACACCGTGTCAGCTGTATTTTTGTTGATAGGCATATTGAAGAAAATGCAGAGACTATTGAAAATGCAGAGCTATTGGAATTGTGTGAAATTGAGCCTTTATCAATACTTGACGATGCCAACATGCAACAAATAGACCAAGTTCAATTTCGTGCAGAATTAGACAAATCTAATCACATACTTACCATTTAACCGATAAAACATACAACATGACTAACTTAAAATATTTTGTTCTAGATGTAGGCTACTTCCCAGATTCTAGCCACCTAAAAAATGAATTAAAATTCATTGAAACGCAAAACGAAACCTCAATAATAGCTAATTTTTCTATCAATAAAATGGCTGATCAGGATTGGGATCAAGTTTTAAATCACATCATTGATTCTGAAAAAAATATTATTTTATAAGGTGGGTCGCCTGTTTAAATAAAAGTGATTAAAAGTCCTTGGCTGACACATAAGGGCTAACACTTATTACCTAAAAGACCCATTGAAAATGTCCAGCCAATTTACTCCTTGCTTTGATAATTGGTAGAGGGCAAGAATCCCTCATTTTTATTCAAAAAATACAGTAACAGTGGCAATTCTAGGAAAAACTTAAGTACATTTTCACGTGAAAAATGTAGTGTCAATGACTTGTAAACATTTATAAGTCATTGATTTTTAAGTAAAAATATGGTGGAGAGAGAGGGATTCGAACCCTCGGTACGTTGCCGTACACCCGCTTTCCAAGCGAGCAAATTAAACCGCTCTGACATCTCTCCAGAAAGAAGTATTTTACGTTAATATCTCTATCAAACCAGTCATTTAAGGAATTTGCTAAATTTTTCCAGTGGCGCTAGCTTTTTTTCAAATAAACATCAAAAATAGGCTAATATTGGGCTTAAAAATGCTGTTTTAGCGTTAATTTAAGTCTATTTCTGTAAATATTAGACTGGTTTTAAAAATTTACTAAATTTTTAACTGATTTTCATACCTGGTGTTGCACCAGAATCTGGCGATAAAATATGTAATGACTTGCCATTACCTGCAGCCAGAACCATGCCTTCAGATAAGCCAAATTTCATTTGTCTTGGAGCGAGGTTGGCCACCATAACAGTTAAACGCCCTTCCAAGTCTTCTGGATTGTAGTGTGCCTTTATTCCAGCAAACACATTACGCGTTTTTTCTTCACCAATATCAAGAGTGAGCTGCAAGAGCTTATCAGCGCCTTCAACATGCTGTGCTTTAACAATTTTGGCAATTCGTAAATCTATCTTAGTGAAATCATTAATTGAAATCATATTGTCATCCTCTTCTTGTTCAGGCTCTTGCTGCTCAGTGGTTTGCTTTGAAGCCTCAATAACAGAATTGATTTGTTCATCTTCAATGCGTGACATTAATGGCTTAAATTTGTTAATTTGATGCTTGGTTAGCGGATGCTTAAGGTCTGCCCAATTAAACGCATCGATATTTAAAAAATCCTCCGCTTGCTTTGCCATTTCTGGCAATACTGGCTTAAGGTAAGTCATTAATACCCTAAATAAATTAAGTGCCAGAGAAGTGACATCGTGCACTTGTGCTTCGCTACCCTCTTCTTTAATTAACTGCCATGGTTTGTGCTCATCGATGTATTGATTAGCTTTATCAGCTAGTTTCATAATCTCACGCATGGCTTGATTATAATTACGCGCCTCATACAGCTTGGCAATGTCATCGCCTTTTGCTATAAACTCATTGTAAAGCTCAGGCTCAATCGCATAAGCAGATAGTGTTTTATCGAACTTTTTAACGATAAATCCTGCTGATCGTGAGGCAATATTCACCACCTTACCTACTAAATCAGAATTAACTCGCTGCTTGAAATCTTGCAGGTTAAGGTCAATGTCATCAATTTTGCTTGAAAGCTTATAGGCATAATAATAACGTAAACACTCAGGATTAAGGCTATCTAGATAAGTTCTAGCTTGAATAAATGTGCCACGAGATTTACTCATTTTTTGGCCGTTAACGGTTAAAAATCCGTGCGCATAAATTGCTGTTGGCGTGCGGTAATCAGAACCCATTAGCATCGCTGGCCAAAATAGTGCATGGAAATATACAATGTCCTTTCCAATAAAATGATACAGCTCAGTTTTAGAATCTTTATCAAAGTACTCGTTGAAATCAAGCCCAGTATCAGTACATAGTTTTTTGAAACTGGCCATATAGCCAATTGGCGCATCCAGCCACACATAAAAATATTTATTTTCCACACCAGGAATTTGAAAGCCAAAATATGGTGCATCGCGAGAAATATCCCACTGCTGCAATCCTTGCTCAAACCACTCTGCCAACTTATTGCTGATTTCTACTTGCAAGTGACCTGCTTCTGTCCAGGCTTTAAGCTGATCTTCAAACTGAGGCAAATCAAAGAAATAGTGCTCTGAATCTTTGGTAATTGGCTTTGCCCCGGAAACTGCCGATTTAGCATTGACCAGCTCAGTAGGCGAATAAGTTGCGCCACAGACCTCACAGTTATCGCCGTATTGATCTTTAGCACCACACTTAGGGCATTCACCACGAATAAAACGATCAGGTAAAAACATTTGTTTTTCAGGGTCAAATGCTTGAGAAATGGTGCGTGACTTTATAAAACCACGCTCATTTAATTTATTGTAAATACCAGATGAAATCTCCTTGTTTTCAGGACTATGAGTCGAGTGGTACTGGCTAAAACCAATGGAGAATTCTTTAAAATCTGCTTGATGGCGCTCACTTACCCCTTTGATTAACTCTTCAGGTGTAATGCCTAGTTCATCAGCTTTAAGCATGATTGGTGTACCGTGTGCATCGTCTGCACAGACATAATGACACTCATGACCCATCATTTTTTGGAAGCGCACCCAGATATCAGTTTGAATATATTCAAGCAAGTGCCCAAGGTGAATTTCGCCATTGGCGTATGGAAGTGCTGAAGTAACTAGGATTTTTCTTGTTGCCATAGGATAGTATTGTTAATATTAAGGTTACGTGATATCGTTATACGATAAAATAGCATCATTTTACTGAAATACAGGCGCACGAATATGGCAGATTTAACCATTGACAACATTAATAGTATTTTAAGCAGTGTTATTGATAAATATACTGAACAAGATATCGTCTCTTCTAATGTAATTAACAATATTGATTTTGATGGTGATAAGGTTGAAATTACCATTGAGCTTAATTATCCTGCAAAAGGCTACCATGAAGAGCTTAAAAAGCAAATAACAGATGCTTTAGCTGAAAATGGTATTAACAATTCAAGCGTTAATATAGAAACGAAAATCGTTAAGTACTCAACCCAGAAAGGCGTTGAAATTCTTTCAGAGGTTAAAAATATTATTGCAGTTGCCTCAGGCAAAGGTGGCGTTGGTAAATCTACTACCTCTGTTAATTTGGCGCTAGCCTTGCAAGCAGAAGGCGCAAAAGTCGCTATTTTAGATGCAGATATTTACGGCCCGTCACAACCAAGAATGTTAGGTGTAAGCAAGCTTAAGCCTGACACTTCAGCAGAGGGAAAGTTACTGCCAATTTTAGGCCATGGCATGCAAAGCATGTCGATTGGCTATTTGGTAGACGAAGACAACCCAATGATTTGGCGTGGTCCAATGGTAACGCAGGCTTTAGAGCAGATGTTGCGTGATACGTTATGGCGCGGGATTGATTATATGATTATCGATCTACCACCAGGAACGGGTGACACACAACTAACACTGTCACAAAAGATTCCAGTTAGTGGCTCTATTATTGTTACAACACCTCAAGACATCGCCCTTCTCGATGCTACAAAAGGCTTAAAAATGTTTGAAAAAGTCAATATTCCAATCTTGGGTATTGTTGAAAATATGTCGCTACATATCTGTTCTAAGTGTGGCCATGAAGAGGCTATTTTTGGCGTTGGTGGTGGTGAATCAATGGCAAAAGATGCACAGGTTAATTTCTTAGGCGCCCTACCATTAGAGATGGATATCAGAACTGATGTAGACGAAGGCACACCAACGGTTGCCAAAGATCCAGATGGGAAAGTGGCTGAAATTTACAAAGAAATTGCAAGAAAAGTGAGTGCCAAACTTACTCAACAAGATCGCGCAATGAGCGCTTTCCCAAGTATTACAATTGAATAACTTATTAATAAGTTTTAAAAATCAGTAAACTATAAAGCCTTAATCAGGCTTTTTTTTATCTATGGACTATTTTCAACAATTTAAAGGTCGTTTCATCGGTGTTATGCAACTAGATGACTGCGACGTATTACTACAAAATTTAATTGATACACCTGATGATTGGTTTATTTATGACACACTAACAACAATGCCAAGTGAGACGCTTAGCGCCGATGTCTTTGTTAAAAAAATTAAAAACATCAAGTCAATTGTTGATGAAGAACATGACGAGCGTTATTGTGGCATTGTCTATACAGATGACTTAAAAAACCCGTCTTTTGTTAAGATATTTCACCCTAAAAACTTAGGTAAAACTTGTGGCAGTAGTGAACACCCGCCTATGCCTCAGTGGCTTATTTCTAAAGAAAAACCAATGGATGTAGTGGCAGAATTTGGCCCCAAAGAAGAGTCTGAAGGCTTTGTTTCTAAATTTCTAAAATTTTAGAAAAGAAGTTTTTTATTTTACAAGGAAAATTTATCTTCTCTAGCTGGGCGTTTATATTTGATAAACAGCTTAAATATCAATAAAATTTAAGCTTAATGGTTTTCAGATACTTGATTGATCGTATACTTTGGAATCTCCACCACCAGGTCTGTATCACCCAGAACTGATTGGCAAGACAAGCGCGAATCCGGATCTAGACCCCATGCCTTATCAAGCATATCGTCTTCTGTTTCGTCTGACTCAGCCAGCGAATCAAAGCCTTCACGCACGTAGATATGGCATGTTGTGCAGGCATTTGACATTTCACAGGCGTGCTCAATTTCAACATCGTTTGCCAGCATAGCACTGCAAACCGTCTCTCCTGCTTGCGCTTCAATAACAATACCTTCAGGGCATAATTCATGATGAGGTAAGATGATTATTTGTGGCATGTTATTTTCCTAATTTATATAATGGG
The DNA here is from genome assembly GCA_018644675.1 of Candidatus Thioglobus sp. GTDB lineage: Bacteria > Pseudomonadota > Gammaproteobacteria > PS1 > Pseudothioglobaceae > Thioglobus_A. Next base: position 6,202 of record JABGQC010000003.1, on the reverse strand, counting down.
TTAAAATTCGTCGACGCTGTGGCCTTGCATGGCTTTCATAACAGAGCTGTTCATCCGCATTTCCACAAAGCCAGCACACACCTTTTCAAGGTTATCGATTTTATTTTTGATAATTTTTTCTTGTGAATCTTGCTTTACGGCATCAAGCTCAGATCTGGCATTGAGAATATTTTCAAGCATTTGAGCATTGAGCATAGCTTTGTCTTTAATAAGTGCCGAGTCAATGGCTTCAAGCGTTCTACTTGCTTCCACTTGAATTTCATGAAGCTGTCGAGCCTGGATGTCTGATTTGGCAAATAAAATAGAATCCTTCAGCATTTGCTCCATTTGGCCGTCAGATAAGCCGTATGACGGCTTAATAAGCACTTCAGCCTTAACCCCGGAGATTTGCTCGGTCGCACTAACAGATAACAGACCATCAGCATCCACTTGAAACTCAACACGAATACGCGCATTGCCTGCAACCATTGGTGGAATACCGGTTAAATCAAAACGTCCTAATGAGCGACAATCTTTAACCAGCTCTCGCTCACCTTGTAAAACATGAATACTCATGGCAGTTTGACCATCTTTAAAGGTGGTAAATTCTTGTGCGCGTGTAATGGGAATGGTGGTGTTACGATGCACAACTTTCTCAACCAGACCACCCATGGTTTCAAGACCCAATGACAATGGCAACACATCAAGTAATAGCATATCGCCCGCTGACTTATTCCCAGCCAAAATATTAGCCTGAATAGCAGCGCCTTTAGCCACTACCTCATCTGGATTTATTGAGCATAGTACCGGCTTGTTGAATAGATCCCCCACCATGCTTCTTACCAATGGCATACGAGTTGAACCGCCAACCATAATAATATCTTTAACGTCGCTTAGCGCTGTATCTGCATCTCTAAGCGCTCGCTTGGTTAATAGCAATGTTCGCTTGATTAACTTACTTGAAAGTTCATCAAATTTTTCACGGGTAATTTCGTAAGGCGTCTCAATGCAGTCAAATTTTGCAAACCCTTGAGTGCTTAGAGTTTCTTTGGCGGCACGTGCAAATTGCTTAATTTTTTGCATTTGAGTTGGAGTTAGCTCACTAACACCCATTTTTTCAATACAATCATCGATAATTAATTGATCGAAATCATCCCCACCCAAAGTGGAGTCACCTCCGGTGGCCAGTACTTTAAAAACACCCTGGCTAAAACTTAAAATTGAAATATCAAAAGTGCCGCCGCCCAAGTCATAAATAGCATGCACACCCTCTTCGCCCGATTCCAATCCATAAGCAACTGCAGCTGCTGTCGGCTCATTTAAAAGCCTTAAGGTATTAAGCCCTGCTAAGGTAGCCGCATCTTTAGTAGCTTGACGCTGAGCATCGTTAAAATATGCTGGTACGGTGATCACCGCACCAGCCAAATCACCTTCTAGTGCTTTTTCAGCGCGCTGTTTTAAGGAGCTAAGGATAGTACTAGAGATTTCAACCGCTGATAGATCGCCCATGGCAGTATGAAACAATACATTATTGGCATTTTCAACCAATGTATATGGGCAATTTTTAAATGCACTAACCTCTTTATAGCCAAGCCCCATAAAGCGCTTAACTGACACAATGGTATTGGTTGGATCTGTTTTGGCATAAGGACAGGCATCACAACCTACAGTCAGCTTATTGTCTTTGCCACAGTGTACAACCGATGGCAAGATAGCCTGGTTGTTTTCATCCGTTAAAATAACACTTTTTCCGCTTTTTACTGAAGCTACTAAAGAGTTTGTGGTTCCCAAATCTATGCCAATGGCTAGTTTGTGTTGGTGGGGAGCGCTAGACTGTCCTGGCTCTGATATTTGTAATAATGCCATGTTTTACATCCACTCGTCCATAAGCTGTTTTGCGTGAATATTAAGCTGCTCATAGAATTTTAATTCTCTAACCGAATTCTTTATTTGCTCTTTATCTTTTGTAGATTCAAAAATATTGCTAATGCGCTTGATATTGTTTTTAATTTTTTCAGAAATTTGTTCGATAAAGTCATCCAAGTCTAACTCATCTTTGCTAAGCTCAATACCCTCTAAAGCCTCTCTTAACTCTATTTGTGACATTAAAAAATCCACATCCATCTGGGTGTCTTTTTCATCAAACGCATTTATACCGTCTAATTCTAAAAGATAAGTAGCACGTAAAAGTGCAGATTTTAAGGTGTCATAAGCGCTGTTGATTAACGCTGTATTTTGTAAGGCATGATTTTTTTCTTTATCACTACCAGTAGCAAAATTATCAGGATGAAACCTTGCCACCTGATGCTGATAAGCTGACTCCAGCTGATTTGTATCGATATCAAAATTCGGTGTTAATGAAAATAATTCGAAATAATTTTGCATAAACTGTGTTTTAGTAATATATGTTTTTATACGGTAAAGGACTCACCGCAACCGCACTCGGCCTTAGCATTAGGGTTGTTAAATTCAAACCCCTCATTCAAACCTTCTTTAACATAGTCCACCTCAGTACCATCAAGATAGATAAGGCTTTTAGCATCAATAATTACCTGAACGCCGTTATCTTTAAATACCGTATCGTCCTCATTAGCACTATCAACAAACTCCATGTTGTAGCCTAAACCAGAACAACCTGTAGTTTGTACGCTTAGGCGAATGCCAATACCAGATCCTCGATTGGCTAAAAAATCAACAACGCGCTTAGCAGCTGTGTCTGTTAGGGTGATGGACATTGTTAACTATGCTTTGCTTTTAATATCGTTAATAGCCGCTTTAATGGCGTCTTCGGCAAGCACTGAACAATGCACCTTAACTGGTGGTAATGCCAGCTCTTCAGCCAAATCTGTATTTTTAATTTCAGCTGCTTCGTCTAGAGTCTTGCCTTTTACCCATTCGGTTAATAGTGAACTAGAAGCGATCGCTGAACCACAACCATAAGTTTTAAACTTAGCCTCTTCAATGATACCGTCATCATTGACTTGAATTTGCAAACGCATAACGTCGCCACAAGCGGGTGCACCAACCATGCCAGTACCCACATTTTTTGCATCTTTATCAAGTACACCAACGTTACGTGGATTTTCATAATGATCCATTACCTTTTCGCCGTATGCCATGTTATTTCTCCTTGTTCTTATTGTTAGTTATTCTAACCCTTTTAGGAAAGTCTAACTCTTGTATTTTTTGTGTAATCTAGTGCGCTGACCACTCAACTTTACTAATATCAATGCCCTCTTTGAACATATCCCAAAGCGGAGATAAATCACGTAATTTTTGAACTTTATCACGTACCAAATCAATAGCTTTATCAACATCTTGCTCGGTGGTATAACGACCAATGGTAAATCTAATTGAAGAATGTGCCAATTCATCCGATAAGCCTAAGGCGCGCAATACGTACGATGGCTCTAAGCTAGCTGAGGTACAGGCAGATCCACTTGAAACGGCAATATCACTAATTGCCATCATCAAAGACTCACCCTCTACATAGTTAAAACTGATGTTAAGATTGCCTGGAATACGTGACTCCATGTCACCATTAATCACCACCTCTTCCATGCCGTCAAAACCAGCCAGTAGACGATCACGCAAAGTTCTAATTTTGGTATTTTCCTCAAGCATCTCAGCATTTGCAATGGCAAAAGCCTCGCCCATACCAACAATTTGATGTGTTGCTAGTGTGCCTGAACGCATACCACGCTCATGCCCACCACCGTGCATTTGCGCTTCTAAGCGAATACGTGGCTTACGCTGAACATATAATGCACCCATACCCTTTGGACCGTAGATTTTATGTGCCGAAAAACTCATTAAATCAACTGGCAATACACTTAGATCAATCGCCACTTTACCCGCAGATTGGGCCGCATCCACATGGAAGAAAATTTTGTTTTCACGACATAAGTTACCAATAGTTTCAATATCTTGAATCACCCCAATTTCATTATTAACATGCATAATTGATACCAAAATTGTATCCTCACGCATGGCTGCTTTTAAGACGTTAATATCTAACAAGCCATTGGGCATCGGATCAAGATAGTCTACCTCATAGCCTTCACGCTCAAGCTGTCGACAAGTGTCAAGCACAGCCTTGTGTTCGGTCTTAAGGGTAATAATATGTTTACCCTTTTTATGATAAAAATGAGCAATACCCTTGATAGCCAGATTGTTAGATTCAGTTGCGCCTGAAGTCCACACAATCTCTTTTGAATCGGCACCAATTAAATCAGCCACCTGCTGGCGTGCTTTTTTAACAGCTTCATCCGCTTGCCAGCCATAATAATGCGAATTCGATGCAGGATTGCCGAAATCACCATCCATGGTTAAATATTGCATCATTTTTTTAGCGACACGGGTGTCTACCGGCGTAGTAGCCGAATAATCCATATAAATTGGCGTGGTCATACTTATAAAATTCCTATATTTTGTTGTTGGTCATCAATAACCATTTGTAATGTTTTAGAGCTTAAAAAACCTCTAATTTGACTACTAACCTCACACCATAATCTGTGTGAAATACACTGCTTTCCATCATGACAACCTGTAGTACCAGCACATCTACGAAGGTCAATATTTTCATCCACTGCCTCAATAATTTGAGTCAGGTTAATATTTTTTGCCTCAATATTAAGTAAGTAGCCGCCGCCAGGGCCACGCACACTTTTAACTAATTCTGCACGACGAAGTTTGGCAAATAACTGCTCCAAATAAGACAAAGAAATATTTTGTCTTTGAGAGATTATATCCAAAGTAATGGGCCTACCAGTATCGTTAGATGCTAAATCTAACATCGCTGTAACTGCGTAACGACCTTTTGTGGTTAATTGCATATCGACCTCTTATCAGAAAATAAATAGACACTCATTATACGCTTAACCTAGCTTTTTAGTCAAGTAAAAAACCTTTTCCAAGATAAGGTTATTTACTCTCTATCTCCAGGCCATTAACAGAGCTATCTTTTTGATCTTTAATATTGAGCTCTTTAGAGACTTTATGCAGCTGGGAATCAACATCATGCAAATGCTTTAAGATAGAGTTAATCGCCTTAATTGTTGGGTCATCTTCACTGCCGCCTACTGCATAAGAATCAAAATGTTCTGACTTAACAGTTTTATCTTTTAGCACACGTCCAGGCACACCAACAACAGTTTTCTCCGCTTCAATTGATTTCACTACCACAGAGTTTGAGCCAACTCTTACGTGATCACCTAAGGTGATCGGGCCCAAAATTTTAGCACCAGCACCAATCACCACGTTATTGCCCAAAGTAGGATGGCGCTTACCTTTTTGCCAAGATGTTCCACCTAAAGTAACACCATGATACAAAGTAACATCGTCACCAATTTCAGCAGTTTCTCCAATCACCACACCCATGCCATGATCAATAAAAAAACGCCTGCCAATAGTAGCGCCCGGGTGAATTTCAATACCGGTAAACCAGCGTGACAACATAGAAATAAAACGAGCCAACCATTTTAGTTTTAATAGCCATAAGCGGTGCGTTAGCCGATAAAACAACATCGCTTGAACCCCAGAATAACAAGTAATTACCTCAAAGGTATTTCGAGCTGCTGGATCGCGATTAAAAACGCTTTGAATGTCTTCTATAAATCTCATGGCAAAATTATATCATAAATTACTAATAAACTTAATTACTCAATAATCGTTATAAACACCACTTACGACGAATAATCAACTACGGATTTAAAGCGCTTGTAATTCCACAAATACTGCTCAGGCTGAGTTTTGACTAAATCTTCTATAACTTGATTCATTAAAGCTACATCTGCTTCAATTGAGCCTTGTTCAGAAAGAATATCAACTGGTTGAAGATTAAGCTCATAGCCTTTTCCTTTAGGTAGTCTGAATGCCCAAGTGAGTAGGACTTTGGCATTATTTTTTCGGGCTAACTTAACTAACAGCGTCATACTTCTCGCATTTGTGCCAAAAAATGGCGCTAACACACTCCCCTCTTCACCTGGATCTTGGTCTGGCAAGATGCCAATTAACTCTTTGTTTTTAATAGCACGCTGCAATTTAATGACGCCTTTTTTATCCGCACTCGCCATTGTCAAACCTTGCTTTTGTCTGTTTTTAATGAGTAGCGCTTCTTGCTTAGCCTTTCTAAGTGGCTTGTACAAAAAGGTAGTCGGCGTCTCAATTGATAACACCCGACCAGTAATCTCCCAACAACCAAAATGAGGCACCAGCAGAATAA
>JABGQC010000033.1 GCA_018644675.1 Candidatus Thioglobus sp. | reverse complement strand
GATTGTGCCCACGTTTACATGGGGCTTGGTTCTTTCGAATTTTTCTTTTGACATTGTAAATACTCCTTACTTATTTAATTTTTCGATAACATCGTCAGCAACGTTTTTAGGTGCTGCCGTATACTTTGAGAATTCCATAGAATAGCTCGCACGTCCTTGGGTCGCTGAACGAAGATCATTTGCATAACCAAACATTTCAGCTAGTGGAACGTCTGCTTTCAATTGCTTGCCGTTTGGAAGATCTTCCATGCCACCAACCAAACCACGACGACGGTTAAGATCACCCATAACATCACCCATGTACTCTTCAGGTGTAACAACCTCTACTGCCATCATTGGCTCAAGAAGTTGTGGATTAGCCATTCTAACACCTTCCGCTAAACACTTAGAAGCGGCAATCTTAAATGCCATTTCATTCGAGTCAACATCATGGTAAGAACCATCATAAACTGTTACTTTAACGTCAACTAATGGGAATCCGGCTAATACACCGTTCTCCATTTGCTCTTGAACACCTTTGTTAACGGCAGGAATATATTCTTTAGGAATTACACCACCTTTAATTTCATCAACGAACTCATAACCGGCGCCAGCTTCTTGTGGCTCGATACGTAAATGTACATGTCCATACTGACCACGACCACCTGATTGCTTAGCAAATTTATGCTGGTGCTCAACCATTGTTGTAATTGCTTCACGGTAAGATACTTGTGGTGCTCCAACGTTACACTCAACATCAAATTCACGCTGCATACGATCTACAATAATATCTAAGTGAAGCTCACCCATACCAGCGATAATTGTTTGTCCGGATTCTTCATCACTCGATACACGGAAAGACGGATCTTCAGCTGCAAGCTTACCTAAAGCGATACCCATTTTTTCTTGGTCAGCTTTAGTTTTAGGCTCAACTGCTAATGCGATTACCGGCTCAGGGAATTCCATTCTTTCTAGAACAATCTTCTCTTTAAGATCACATAGCGTGTCACCAGTTGTTACATCTTTAAGGCCGATCGCAGCAGCAATATCACCGGCACGAACCTCTTTAATTTCTTCACGGTCATTAGAATGCATCTGAACCATACGGCCAATACGCTCTTTTTTACCTTTAGATGAGTTATAGACGAAATCACCCGCTTTAAGTACACCTGAGTAAACACGGAAGAAAGTTAACGTACCAACGAATGGGTCCGTTGCAATTTTAAATGCTAAAGCCGAGAACGGCTCATCATCGTTCGCTGGACGTGGTGCACGAGTCTCGTCTTTATCGTCAAGAATACCTTCAATTGCATCAACATCTAGTGGAGACGGCATGTACATGATAATTGCATCTAATGCTGCTTGCACACCTTTATTTTTAAATGCTGAGCCACAGAACATTGGAATAATTTCATTATTAATAGTCTGAGTACGAATACCTTCTTTAATTTCGTCATCTGTTAGATCGCCATCTTCTAAGTATTTTTCCATTAACTCTTCAGAAGCTTCTGCAGCTGATTCAATCATGAATTCACGCTTTTCTTCAGCAAGGTCTTGTAATTCTGCAGGAATATCTAGCGCTTCATAAGTTGCACCTTGATCTGCTTCATTCCAGTAAATCGCCTTCATAGTGATTAAGTCAACCACACCTTTAAAATCTTCTTCGGCACCAATGGCAATTTGCATTGGTACAGGGTTTGCACCTAAACGTGTTTTAATTTGATCACATACACGCAAGAAATCTGCACCAGCACGGTCCATCTTATTAACAAAACCGATACGAGGAACGTTGTATTTATTAGCTTGACGCCATACAGTTTCTGATTGAGGCTCTACACCACCAACCGCACAGAACAATGCCATTGCACCGTCTAATACTTTTAAAGAACGCTCAACTTCAATTGTAAAGTCAACGTGTCCCGGAGTATCAATAATATTAATACGATGCTCTTCAAACTGCTCATCCATACCTTTCCACATACAGGTTGTTGCAGCAGAAGTAATAGTAATACCACGTTCCTGCTCTTGCTCCATCCAGTCCATGGTTGCGCCACCGTCATGTACTTCACCAATTTTGTGAGTACGACCTGTGTATAAAAGAACACGTTCTGTAGTAGTAGTTTTACCAGCATCAATGTGCGCCATAACGCCAACATTACGGTAGCGACTAAGTGGGTGATTTCTTGCCATTTTCTTAAATCCTTTCGTTTACCAGCGGAAATGAGCAAACGCCTTGTTTGCTTCAGCCATTCTGTGAGTGTCTTCTTTCTTCTTAAATGCAGTGCCACGATTTTGAACCGCGTCTAATACTTCGCCTGCTAGTCTAAGCTTCATACCTTTTTCACCACGCTTACGTGATGCTTCAATAATCCAACGCATGGCTAGCGCAATTTTACGCTCTGCTCTTACTTCAATTGGAACTTGGTAAGTTGAACCACCAACACGGCGAGACTTAATCTCAACCTGTGGTCCAATGTTATCTAGGGCTTGTTTGAATACTTCAATTGGCTCAGCATTACCTTTAGCTTCAATTGTATCTAACGCATCATAAACGATCTTCTCAGCTACAGATTTTTTACCATCTAACATTAAGATGTTTACAAACTTAGCCAATACTAAATCACCAAACTTCGGGTCTGGTAGGATTTCTCTTTTAGGGGCGGATCTTCTTCTCATAGGGTTTCTCTTGTTTTATATATTGTTGTTATTTCTTAGGTTTCTTAGTACCATACTTAGAACGACCTTGCATTCTGCCATCAACACCAACGGTATCTAGTGCACCACGAACCGTGTGATAACGAACACCAGGCAAGTCTTTAACACGACCGCCACGAATAAGAATCACAGAGTGTTCTTGTAAGTTGTGCCCTTCACCACCAATGTAAGTTGTTACTTCGGCTGAATTAGTAAGTCTGACACGAGCAACTTTACGTAATGCTGAGTTAGGCTTCTTAGGGGTTGTTGTATATACACGAGTACATACGCCACGTTTTTGAGGGCAGCTGTCTAATGCTGGCACACCACTTTTGGTAACCTTCTTTTTACGTGGATTACGTACCAATTGATTAACTGTTGACATATCGCTATTTCTCCAAATCTTCTTTAATTTAAATAAGTTACAGCCACCCATTGTTTTTCCGGGGGCAATAAAGGAGTGAATTATACTGTGTTAGGCGCGCTTATGTCAACAAGTTTTAGGCCTTTTTCATCAAGCTGTCTAATAAAAAATTACTGGCGCGATTTAGCATTTCAAATACCTCATCGAATCGGCCTTCAAAATAGGGGTCGGGTACACTTTTTGTTTGATTATTGGGTATGTTATCTAGCATTAAAGATAGCTTGAATTGCTGATCTTTAGGGCAAATATTTTGCATATTGGATAAATTCGATTCATCCATCGCAAAAATATAGTCATAATAATAAAAATCACTTTCATGGACTTGGCGCGCACGCTGACTAGATAAATCTACCTGGTATTTGGCCGCCGAGAATTGTGATCTGGAATCTGGCTGCTCGCCAACATGATAGGCGTGTGTACCAGCTGAATCAATTTCAAATAAATCCCCCATGCCGCGCTTATTTACTTGAGATTCAAAAGCACCTTCAGCGGTTGGCGATCTACAAATATTACCCATGCAAACAAATAAAATTTTAGTTTTTTCGTCACTCATCTGCTTTTATAGTTGATAAAATCAATCATTATATCTATTATCAAAGTTGATTATGCCTAACACCTTATTGGATTCCGCTAAACAAGTTATTCTAACCGAAGCAAGTGCTGTCACTCAATTGGCTGATCAACTCGATCAGAGTTTTATTGATGCCTGTGGTCTTATTCAAAATTGTACAGGTAAAGTAGTTTTAATCGGCATGGGAAAATCCGGCCATATTGGCAATAAAATTGCCGCCACTTTCGCCTCCACTGGCACACCAGCTTTTGCCGTACATCCAGGCGAAGCCGGACATGGAGATTTAGGCATGATCGAGGCAAACGATGTTGCTATCTGCATTTCTTATTCTGGCGAATCAGATGAAATCATGACATTGGTGCCAGTAATCAAACGCCTAGGCGCACCTATCATTAGCATGACCGGCAATAAGAACTCTTCAATCGGTCAAATTAGCGATGTACATCTAGATGTTAGTGTAGAGATGGAAGCCTGTCCGCATAATTTAGCACCCACCTCCTCAACTACAGTTGCACTCGCTATGGGTGACGCCCTAGCAGTGAGTATTTTAACCAACAAAGGTTTTAGCCCGGATGACTTTGCTCGCTCACACCCTTCGGGTGCACTTGGCAGGAGGCTACTAACTTTTGTTCACAATATTATGAAAACTGGTGACGACATTCCAACAGTCTCTCCTCAAACCAAATTATTAGATGCACTGCTGGTGATGAGTCAAAAAGCTTTGGGCATGGTGCTCATTACTAACAACAACCATCTAGAGGGTATCTTTACTGATGGTGATTTACGCCGCGTGCTAGAAACACATACTGATATTCAAAATCTGAAAATCGAAGAGGTAATGATTCCAAATTGTAAAACAATTCTAGCGGACAAGCCAGCCATGACCGCTGTGCAAATGATGGATGAGTTTAACTTAAACTCTCTACCTGTTGTCGACGAATCTAACCAAGTGCTAGGAGCTATTAACACACACACTTTAATGCAAGCAAAAATCATCTAAATTACTTTGTCTTTTCCTTTTTTTACTTTGTTGAATTTTATAAACACTTGATTGTAAAGATTTACTTCACGCCCTGCATATTTATAAAATTCACCTCATAGAAAGAAAAAAATACTTACAATTAACACAATGCTTATTTAGAATAATTAGCCACACCTAAGTAATCAATCTTTCAACACCCCACCAAACGCCAATCAGTGCAATTAATACTGAAACCGGCACAACGGCCAATTGTTGATAGTTAAGTTTTAACTTGCGAAGCAACAACAGCACACTAACTACACCCAGCACAATAATCACTTGTGCCAATTCCACGCCAATATTAAAACCAATGAGCGTGGTTAAAAATGAATCGGGCATCATCTCGAACCCTTTAAGCATGCTGGCAAAACCCAAACCATGAATCAAGCCGAATATAAACACAATAATGGTTTTGCGTTTGATGGACTGGTGGGTGAGTAAATTCTCAATCGCCACGTAGGCGATAGAAAAAGCAATCAACGGCTCTACAATTCTTGCTGATATTTCTAACACACCTACCATTGCCAAGCCCAGTGTAAGTGTGTGCGCCAAGGTAAAAGCACTTACCAATAATAATAAACGACGCCATAACAAGGAAGAAAGCGCCATGCCAATAATAAACAAAATATGATCCCAACCTAACGGAATAACATGATCAAAACCAATATCAATAAATTGAACAAAACGCTGCGTAGCGCTTTGAGACTCTGGGTGATTAACGTCAATCATGCCACTTGAGCTACCATCACGCAACCATTGCCACTGACTCCAATTGTATTCATCTTTTTTGTATATTTGCCAGCGCAAGGCACTATCGCCATGGATTTTTCCATACTGCCAAGTCAGCGTTTTGGGCCATTCATCAAGTGGCGTCTGATACGTCAAAACAGTTTTTCTAGGGCGTTTTTTATAACCAACAATGTCAACGTCAACCTCTTTTAAAAAGAGCGCTTGACGTTGGCTGTTTACACTTAATTGGAGGCTATTTAAAAATTCAGCTTCAAATGCTTTAAATCGTTGCTGCAAATGCTCAGGCTTAAATGCACGTAATTCATCATACTGCGCTGCATTTGGCGAGTCTGTAGTATTTTTATATTGCGTACCAATACCCGTCATGGCCGCTTCAAGGCTTAAATCAATTTTCACTTCCAGTGTCTTATTTTTAAAGATGGACACTTCCACCAAAGCCGGCTTAACCACATCTGCCTGCACAGTGATATTAACAAACAACAGTAATAAGAATAGTAATTTCATTAGCCCTCTGTAATAAAAAACCCCGACTAGCGGGGCTTTTTATAATACTTTTTACTCCAGATTTAGATCAACTTTCCAGCATAATTTTCAATACCTGGATTAGTCTTAACACCTTTAATAGTTGGATGATTAACTTTCTTCAAGTCTAGTGTACCCTGCTTACGTAAATAGTCAGCAGCAACGTCCCACATTAAACGTCCATTACCAACCGAGCCCACTTGCGCCCAACCAGAAACTTTATACGACTTATTCGGATCAATTGTTGTACCTTCATCATCTTTCATCTCTGAAATACGATTACCCAATGTTGCCGCCGGATCAATGGTGTAGTCCATGCCACCCATACGCACCATGTCACCACCTGATTGTAAATATGGATCTTGTACAAATAAATTTTCTGCAATGCCCTCTAAGATATCTTTAAGTTGTGCACCTTTTAGCTCGCTCACATATGTTTCACCATACGTCATTGAAGTGTTTGTCATGAGATCTTCCATAGTTACATCATGCCCTGCTGGCACCGACGTACCCCAGCGCACACCAGCTGACATAGCAAAGTCTGCATCATGCTCTTCACGCAATGAGTTAACCAATACTTGATCCCAAGTGCCCATAAAGTTACCACGACGATATAAAGTTTGGTCAGTTTTACAAAGCTTCTCTGTCAAAATTTCATCGTAAGTTTTATCTAGACGATCCATATTATTTGACATAGCTGAGCTTCTGGCTTCCACTACATTTTCATCGTATTTAGTATTACGCATCTTAGTGATAAAAGAGACCATGGCTGCATCTGGCTTAACAAAGTCAGTCAAAATTGGCAACATTTTGTAGTTGTAACCAACCACACGATGATCTTTAATATCAAAATCTAACACACCAATATATTTACCTGAACAGCCCGCATTAGTAACCACTGTCATGCCGCCTGCATTTTTCACTTCGATAGGTTTTGGCATACCATCATGCGTATGACCACCAAAAATAGCATCAATACCAACGACTCGAGAAGCCATTTTAATGTCAACATCCATACCATTATGAGAAACCAAAATCACAGCATCTGGCTTTTCATTTTCACGAATATCTGCAACCAGTTCACTCAGCTCATCTTCACGCAAGCCAAATGACCAATCCGGGAAGAAATATTTTTGTGGATTAGCATTAGAAGTTCTAGGGAACGCCTGACCAATAACTGCAATACGATGACCGCCAACATTTTTAATCACATACGGTTTAAAAGGTAGTGCATCATCTTCACTATATAAACCGTTACCATCGTATTTTTCAGTCATGGTTATGTATTCATCACCCATTAATGCATCTTCCATAATACGTACATTTTGACCTAAGAAATCACCCTTGAAAAATCCAATATTTTTAAGCGTTTCTGCCTCTTTGTAAGTAAACTCCCAGTGACCAACCATCACATCAACACCCAACATATTGCAGGCTTCCACCATGTCGGCACCACGCGTCCATAATGAAGTACCTGAACCCTGCCAAGTATCGCCACCATCAACTGTTAATGTGTTTTGCACGCCACCGGCACTTTCGCGTAAAGACTCTAGTACTGTTTTAATCTGGCCAAAACCACCAGTTTTGCCATATTTAGCAGCTAAATCTTCAAAATTGTTATAAGTAAATGCATAAGCCTCAGGTGAGCCAGGCTTAACACCAATTTGCTTAAGTAAATTGTTACCAACAACATGTGGCAGCTTTCCATACGTCGAGCCAAAGCCAAGATTTACATTAGGCTCACGAAAATAGTTAGGTAATAAATTTCCGTGAGTATCGGTAATATGCAAAATACGCGCATTGCCGGTTTTAGGTACCTCGTACATATTATCTTGCGAAGCAAGCTTAGCCGATGCATCGCTACCACAACCACTAATCAAGCCTGCTGCTGATCCAGCGCTCAGTACCTTAATAAAATCTCTACGTGTTAACGACATACTTTCTCCTCAGAAAATTCATATTATTTTAATTTTTCGAACAATGGAATTTTGTATCAAGAACAAGGTAAGTGCCCTTTACAAACGTCATCATTCTAACTAGGGAAAGTATAACGCAGGTCAAGGATTAAAAAAAATGTTTCTAATATTTTTTAGTATTTACAACATTCATCTTAGCACAACTAATAAAAAATTCTATAATATCGGCTATGGAAATCGCTCAACTACTAACAAACATTGTCAATACTAAATTTGACATTCAATTTACCGGTCTCAGTCTAAACGCTAGCAAAATCCAGCCGGGTGATATTTTCGTTGCTCTTCAAGGCAGCAAATCCCATGGTGCAGATTACGCTGACCAAGCCATTGATCGAGGCTGTGTTGCAATACTAGTAGACGCCAAAAATCTTGAGTGCAATGTACCAACAATTCGCATTGATAATTTATCTGATCACCTGCCAACACTGGCCAAAACCTATTACTCTGATGCTACAAAAGTGGAGTTAATCGGTGTGACCGGCACCAACGGCAAGACTTCAGTTGCGCACTTTATCTCGCAACTGCTAAACAAACTAGGAACTAATACCGGCCTTATTGGCACCCTAGGTATTGACAAAAACTCACAACAATCATCCAATACTACGCCTGATATATTGACACTCTACCGAGCACTGAATGAGTATTATCAACATGATATAAAAACAGCAGTTTTAGAAGTCTCGTCGCATGCTTTGGCGCAAAATCGCATCGAAGGCTTAAATATTACCCAGGCAGTATTCACTAATTTTTCCCAAGATCATCTGGATTATCATCATTCACTTGAGATGTACAAGAGTGAAAAGATCAAGCTGTTCCAATTAGACTCTCTCAAAAGTGTCGTTTTAAATGTGGATGATGCCAGCTTTAAAGACTTTGACATTGCCAGCAAGGATGTGGAAAAGTTCAATTACTCAATTGATGATTTTGACGATATTAAAATCAGCGAGTATGGCTTTATCACTCACCTTAATGGCTTTGTTTTTGAAGTTCCATTTTTAGGTGAATTTAATCTAATGAATGTTTTGACTGCTTACAATACCCTTAAAGCACTTGGCTTTAAGGATGAGCAAGTTATCCCTTTACTGCACCAGCTCAGCCCACCACCTGGCAGAATGCAAAAAAATGCACAACAATTAATATGGATAGATTACGCTCATACACCTGATGCGATTGAAAAAGCCATTATCACACTTCAAGATCACTATCCAGAGCATAAAATTCGTGTCATTTTTGGCTGTGGTGGAAATCGTGATAAGGATAAACGCGGCAAGATGGGCAAAATCACCTCTAAGTTGGCCGACACAATTATTCTTACTAACGACAATCCAAGAGATGAAAATCCTCAAGCTATTATTGATGACATCCTAAGTGGTATTGACGATAGTTATGAAGTTATCATCACTGAAAATCGCCAGACTGCGATTGAAAATGCTGTGATTACTCTGGGTGAAGATGAATGCCTGTTAATTGCTGGAAAAGGGCATGAAACTACACAAATTTTTAACCATGAAACTATAGAATCAAACGACAATGACATGGTGTTAGCCGCTATTATCGAAGCAGCAAGGTTGAAAAAAATAAAAAACAAGCAGCGTTAAGCTATTAAGACCTAGTTTTGAAAAAAAGGTAAATGGAAATTTACCGCTAAAGCAAAAAAAAATAATGCTACAAACTAATACAAAAACTTTAGCCAAACTGTTCAATATTAATTGTGGCACTAATGTTGAATTTTCAGGCATTTATACCGATACAAGGCAGCGTATGGATGGCGGTGTGTTTCTTGCTCTAATTGGTGATAATTTTGATGCTCACAACTACATACAAAAAGCTGAAGAAATGGGCGCTGTTGCCATTATTGCCAGTCGTCAAGTATCAAGCAGGCTCCCCGTTTTGTTGGTTAAAAATACGCAAGATGCGCTCAGTAAAATTGCCAAACACCACTTAAACAATATCAAACCAATGGCCGTAGCCATTACCGGTAGCAACGGAAAAACCACCACTAAAAATTTACTGGCCAACATTCTCAAACTGTCTGCACCAACGCTTAAAACTGCAGGCAATTTAAATAATCATCTCGGTGTGCCAATGACACTCCTAAAGCTTGAGCCCACGCACCAATACGCGGTGATTGAAATGGGGGCTAATCATTTGGGTGAAATCAAACACCTGCGTGAGCTGGTACAACCTGATGTGGCTGTAGTAACCAATACCGGAGATGCGCATATCGGTGAATTTGGCAGTAAAGAAAATTTAATTAGCGCCAAGGGTGAAATTTACTCGGTAGATTCTCAAAATATCACTAACACCAATACCAACTACACAGCCGATCTTAGCTTTGGAAATGATGGCGATGTGTTTGCTAGCAATATTCATGAATCAAACTTTACACTTAACATTAAAGAGAAAAATATCGATGTGTCGCTACAGCTAATTGGCAAACACAATATAGACAACGCCTTGGCAGCGAGCGCTTGTGCACATGCCTTGGGCATTGATATTGATCAAATTAAATTGGGCCTTGAAAATACCAAGGCAGAGTCTGGACGCCTAAATACCATCCGTACTGAAAAATTTACACTCATTGACGATACTTACAACGCCAGCCCCACTTCAGTCAAAGCAGCACTTGAAACTTTATCGCAATATCGGGGCGAATTAGTTGTGATATTAGGCGATATGGCAGAGCTCGGCGATGAAGCAATATCACTGCATCAGCAAGTGGGCAAGCTCGCTAAACAGATCACAGCTAATTTTTACAGCTTTGGTACACTCTCCAAACACTACCAAGCCCAACATTTTGATTCACAGCAGCAACTATCTGACCACATTATAAAGAATCACTTAGACTCAACCGTTCTTGTTAAAGGCTCTAGAATCGCCCAACTGGATAAACTTATCACTCTTTTACAAAAATAACTCGTTTTTCACTTGACCTTTTGTCAAAACCTAGCGATAATTACGCGCTTGATGGGCCCGTGGCTCAATTGGATAGAGTACTCGGCTACGAACCGAGCGGTTACTGGTTCGACTCCAGTCGGGCCCACCATCAAATTCACATCAAGTTTATTCGCCCAAAGTACTTCTGATAGAATACACGCATGATGACAATCCCCAACATAATTACACTTTCTAGAATTTTCTTAATTCCAGTTTTTGTCGCCCTCTATTATTTCCAGCCGGCCTATACACAAACGCCAGTTTTTACCTGGATTAATTTTTGTCTAACGGGCGCTTATGCCTTTATCAGCACAACTGATTACTTAGATGGCTATCTCGCCAGAAAGCTTAACATGACTTCGCAATTGGGTGCTTTTCTAGATCCTGTGGCAGATAAGCTTATGGTTTCGGTTGCACTGATTATGCTGGTAGATTTTTACCCATCAGATACGCATTGGTATATCACCATTGCTGCGCTTATTATCATTTCTCGTGAAATTTTAGTCTCGGCTTTAAGAGAATGGATGGGCACTATTGGTCAACGATCGAATGTGAATGTTTCTTACATTGGCAAGGTTAAAACCTTTGTGCAAATTTTTGCCATTTTATTCTTACTCTATCAGCAGCCCTTCTTTGGCCTACCTAGTTTTGAGATTGGCGTTACCCTGCTAATAGCAGCAACACTCCTAACTTTATGGTCTGGTTTTATTTATTTAAGAGAAGGGGTTAAAACTTTTGATAATTAATCCCAAATCGGTCTTGACTATTTTGAAAAAAACACTATAATTTCACCTTCTACTGCGGGAATAGCTCAGCTGGTAGAGCATCACGTTGCCAACGTGAATGTCGCGAGTTCGAATCTCGTTTCCCGCTCCAGATTTTTAAAAGGCCTGTTTATCAGGTCTTTTTTTATATAGCCTTTTTGCACGCACCTTGGCCGGATAGCAAATCGGTTATGCAGTGGATTGCAAATCCATCTAGACCAGTTCGATTCTGGTTCCGGCCTCCATA
>JABGQC010000032.1:3151-11995 GCA_018644675.1 Candidatus Thioglobus sp. | reverse complement strand
GGCACACGCTAGGAGTGCGGGGATTTGTTTAAAGGTTGATAGAGCGCTTCATAAATTAATGGGTGGTTACTGTATACTTAAAATTTATGTCATTGCCGCCTAAAAATCTTTATTCATACCCAAAATTTTGGCCCCATAAAAAAGGTCTGGTGCCTGCTCCATTGCTGCCTATGTCACGTAAAGAGATGGACAGACTGGGCTGGGATAGTTGTGATATTATTATTGTTACTGGAGATGCTTATGTAGATCATCCAAGTTTTGGCATGGCTATTATTGGTCGCTTGCTAGAGTCCCAAGGGTTTCGCGTTGGGATTATTTCCCAACCTGATTGGCATTCGGCTGATGACTTTAGAAAGCTCGGTAAGCCAAATCTATTTTTTGCTGTGGCATCTGGCAATATGGATTCTATGGTTAATCACTATACGGCTGAAAAGAGGCCGCGTTCTGACGATGCTTATACAGCTGGTGGCGTTGCAGGAAAGCGGCCCGATCGTGCTACTACAGTTTACACACAGCGTGCCAAAGAGGCCTTCAAGGGTGTTCCAGTTATTATTGGGGGTATCGAGGCCAGTTTAAGACGCATTGCTCAATACGACCATTGGTCGCAAACCATTCGTCGTTCAATCCTGCCCGACTCTAAAGCTGACTTGTTGTTATTTGGTAATGCGGAGCGTGCTGTTGTCGAGGTGGCGCATCGAGTTGCTTCGGGTGAGAACATTAAAGAAATTACCGATATTCGCGGCACAGCTTATATGCGCCAAGGTATTCCTAAAGGCTGGACAGTTCTGGATTCAAGTGAGATTGATGCTGACAAAAGCTTGAATCATCCACAAACAGATCCATATGCAGATACTTCTGCTAAAGATAAGCAAGGTTGTACTGATAACAGCAACCAGGCTAAGTCTAATAAAATTAATCCCAATCAGGGTGCGACTCAGGTGATTGATTTTGATCAACGCACTAAAGGCTTAAAGCGAGAAGAAACCGTTATTCGGCTCCCTTCATTTGAGCAAGTGGCCAAAGATCGCTATTTGTATGCACATACCTCGCGTGTTTTTCATTTAGAGACCAATCCAGGTAATGCGCGCTCCTTGATACAACGCCATGGTGAGCGTGATGTTTGGCTAAATCCACCGCCCATTCCTTTGTCAATGGAGGAGTTTGATAGTGTGTTTGAGCTGCCTTATACGCGCAAGCCGCATACAGCTTATGGTAAGTTAAAAATTCCTGCTTACGACATGATTCGTTTTTCAATCAATATTATGCGTGGCTGTTTTGGCGGATGCACATTTTGCTCGATTACCGAGCACGAAGGGCGTATTATTCAAAGTCGTTCAGAGAATTCGGTAATCCGTGAGATTGAAACAATTCGTGATAATATTGACGACTTCAAAGGCAATATTTCTGATCTTGGCGGGCCGACGGCGAACATGTATCGCTTGCAATGTAAAGATTCAAAAATCGAGGCAGCTTGTCGTCGCCTTAGTTGTGTTTATCCTGATATTTGCCCAAACATGGGAACGGATCATAAGCCACTCACAAAGCTATATCGACGTGCGCGCAGTCTAAAAGGTGTTAAGCGTATTTTTATCGCCTCAGGCTTGCGCTATGATCTTGCTGTACGAGACCCTGAATATATTAAAGAGCTAGTCACTCATCATGTTGGCGGACGCTTAAAAATTGCACCTGAACACACCGAAGATAACACCTTGTCAAAAATGATGAAACCGGGTATTGGCTCATATCATCAATTTAAAAAATTATTTGAGCGCTATTCTGAGCAAGCGGGCAAAGAGCAATACCTGATTCCTTACTTTATTTCATCGCATCCTGGAACAAGCGATGAAGATATGTTAAACCTAGCACTTTGGCTAAAGCGCAATAATTTTAAGCCAGATCAAGTACAGGCTTTTATTCCCACCCCAATGGCTATCGCCTCTGCGATGTATCATAGTGAGTTAAATCCGCTAAAGAAAATTACTCGACAATCTGAGTCAGTAAAAACGCCTCGTAGCGGTGTTCAACGAAAATTACACAAAGCTTTTTTACGCTACCATGATCCCAAAAATTGGGACATACTACGACAAGCTTTAAAGCGTATGGGTCGTAGTGATTTGATAGGCAATACGGACAAGTGTTTAGTGCCTTATTCTAGAATGAGTAGCACCCCGATAAAGCCACAACGCTCACGAAAAAAACACAACGATTTTCATCATCGAATTTCCAAGAATAATTATAAGAATAAATAACTCGAAAGCATTAGAAATCTCTTGATAATTCGCAACAACAAACTATAATTGGCTAAAAAATTCACCTACCAAAAGGGGCTTGATGCTTAGCAAGCGCATTGCCAGTACACATTAAATTAGAGTATTTATGAACAAAACAGCAGAAGAGGGCGCTACATTATTACAAACATTGATTGATTGGCTGACTTTTCCGGGGGATTATCTCATTTCCACGTTAGCCAGTATGGAATTAGGCGCTTATTTAGGCTTTGTGCCAGCAGATGTGGATGGCGTTGTTTCAATTGCCATATCGGTTATATTAACCCCTATTATTCTATTTCTTCTGGTCTACCCCTTTAAAAACTTTGTTGATGTAATTTTGCATTGCATGCGCCACGAACTGAATAAAGACAGAATCAAATGCAAGACTGGGTTTGTGGTATTGGCTATTTTTATAATAGCATTGGTTGTTGAGCAGTTTCCAGTCAACCCTTGGATTCAAGATGCCAGTGTTATATTGTTTATTACTTCATGGATTGGTTGGTTTGGCATTGGCAGATGGTGGGTTAAATAATTTAAATTTTAAGCGTTTAAGCTTGAATAATAATAACCTGGCCCTATATAAGAATTAATATCTTGAATAACCAAGTATTTTTTTTAATATAAACCCGGCCTCGGCCAACCAGGAGACAAAAAAATGACAGTACAAAAAGACGCAGTAGTTGAAATGCACTACACTTTAAAAAACGATGCCGGCGAGGTAATTGATTCATCACAAGGCAAAGAGCCAATGCCATTTATTCAAGGCCATGGTAATATTATTCCTGGATTAGAAAAAGCCCTTGAAGGTATGAAAGTAGGCGAGACTTGTGATGTTTCAGTAGCACCTGAAGATGCATACGGAGTGCATCACGCAGAAGGCATTCAAGAGATTCCAATGGAAGCTTTACAAGGTATTGAAAACCTGGAAGTAGGCATGGAGCTTCAATCACAAGATGAACAAGGTAATCCGTTTATTGTTCGTGTTGAAGAGATTAAAGAAGAGGTTGTTGTTATTAACGCTAACCACCCATTAGCGGGCGAAACACTACACTTTAATGTGAGCATTGAAAAAGTTAGAGAAGCAACAGCTGATGAGCTAGAGCACGGCCATGTTCACTCAGGAACTTGTTCTCACTAATTAGTTAAGCGTTACACAATGAGCCAGATTGACGCCTGCCCATTGTGTGACTCTAATAAGGTTCAGCCTTATTATTCAAATGAAAATGCCAGCTACTTGTGCTGTTCAGACTGTGATTTGGTATTTTTACCCAAGCGTTTTCATTTAAATAATATCGACGAAAAATCTCGTTATGATTTGCATCAGAATAATGCTAATGATGTAGGCTATCGACAATTCCTTTCAGCCATTTTTAATCCAGTTGAAAAATATCTTGATTCAAACTCCAAAGGCTTGGACTTTGGCTGTGGCCCTGGCCCTACACTATCCTTAATGTTTGAAGAGGCGGGTCACTCAGTAGATCTTTTTGATAAATACTATCAAAATAATTCATCTGTTTTTAGCAATCAATACGACTTTATTAGCGCTACTGAAGTGTTGGAGCATTTAAGCCATCCACAGATGGAGTTGGATAGATTAATCTCAATGTTAAATCCACACGGGGTGCTCGCTGTGATGACGCAGATCTTAACAAAGAAAGTTGATTTTGCAACCTGGTATTACAAAAATGATCCAACCCATATTGCTTTTTTTAGTGAAAAAACCTTGCAGTTTTTAGCTAATAAATGGCAAGCTAGAGTTGAGATTATTGGTGACAATGTCGCGCTATTCTTTCCAGGCAAGTAGTGTGAAATCATTATCCAAATAATTATCAATTATTTGATAATTTGAGGTGAGCTTTTTCACCCAAGACTCAACCTCTTGCTTGTTATAAGTTTGTAAATCATTACGCGAGCTAGACCACTGATCATCGTTATCTAGTAAATTAAAAGCAATCCCTTTTCGGCAAGTAGCAAACATCTTTTCAATGGTTTGTCTGGCCTTATTGTCTGCATCATCAATGACATAATTCAAAGCACCAGAAAGCATTAAATAGTCAATACTGTTGGGCTCTGGGTCTAGTGTAAATAAATCATTGACTGATAATTGAGCCTTTGGATAGAGCACTTTGGCCTTAACAATAAAATCTTCAACAATATCAATACCTTGATACTGTGTGGGAATATTTTGTTGCGTAAGGTAAAAGTTCAAATCAGCAAAACCACAGCCAACATCAAGCAAAGAATCCCTTGTTTGAATATTGATTTTTGCTAATTGCTCAAAGCGCAAATATTGAATTTTGATCCCACTCCACAAGAGTGCATTAGGGTGGTGTCCGAATTGCCTAAAAGCATGCTGGTGGCGTTTAATAATTTGATCTTGGCTCATAACTAAAAAAGGCCTGCAAATGCAGGCCTTGTGATTTAGACTAACAAATATTTAGAAAGCGCCTTCTTTAGCACCTTCAAGAATTGCGTCCATCTTATCTGCAACTTCTTTTGCAGGATCATACGCTTCTTTAGGAAGGTTCATTAGGTCCATAACATCAGAATTCATGCTAATCATTCTGATTTTTCCATCTTTACCTTCAACAACTGCAATTCTACAAGGTAGGATAACTGCAAAACGATCATCAACATCAGCAATCTTACCAGCAGTAACCGCATCACAAATGTTGTGAATGGTTAGATGACGGTATGGCTTGCCAGTTACATTTTCGATCTGCTTGCTTAGAGGAAATGAAGCAACGTGCAAAATGTTTTCATTGGTAGCCATAGATTTAATAGACTCATCTACATCAGCACCACTAATACCTTCTTCTACTTCAGTTACTTGCACCATTTCCATGAAAAGCTCTTTTGAAACTTCTTGCGGCATTACACCACCGCCTTGTAATAATGCATCTGCAATAATTTCTTCAGGTCTTTCACCAGTTACATCAATAACTGCTTCTCTCATTTCATCGCTCACATCTTGCATAGCGTTCATTGGGTTAATAAAAAATGCATTTGCTGCACCCATTGTTAGTGCACTTGTAAGTGTAATGATTGACGTTATTTTTTTCATTGTATCTCCTCTGTTTTTTTAAATAAATAATGTTTTTAGTTTAAGGGTTTTTCTGCCCTCCAGTTTTATATTATACTTTAATAATATTAGAAGTCAATAATATACTAATATAAATTATCAAAAAAAACGGAATGAGACTTATCTGTATGAGATAATAATTCAAATAATTAAATAAAAAACAAATATGTTTAATAAAATCTTAACACTCGCCATAATGTTTGGCACCCTTAGTTCACAAGCTGATATTGAAATAGTTGATGGTAGCAAATTACTAGAGTCCGTTAACAAGCAAATTGTCAATATTAATACTGAAGAGTTAGACAAGATTCTCAATGAGGATCCGAGTGTTGTACTGATTGATGTGCGCTCACCTTTTGAGCTCAAATATACCGGCACAATTAAGCGTGGCCAAAATGTTAATATCGTGCGCGGCTGGTTGGAGTTTCAAATTGCCGATCATGTCACATCAAAAGACACGCCAATCATTGTTTATTGTGGCCGCAACCTTCGCTCTCCGCTAGCAGCTAAAACCCTTGAAACTATGGGCTATACAAACGTTAAAAATTATTCTGATGGTTTTTTCACCTGGAAGGAAGAGATGAATCCGGTTAAGATTAGTGATTACGAGCCGAGCAATATTTTGTACAGATTGCCTGAGGAAGTTGCACCTAATATCTATTCAGCAATTGGCGCCACACAGCCTTATACGTATGAAAATGCCTATCATAACAACAACCTTTCTTTCATTGTAACCACTGATGGCGTGCTAGTATTTAATGCAGGCGGCAGCTATCTTGTGGCTAAAGCACTACATGAAGAAATTAGAAAAGTAACTGATCAGCCGGTTAAATACGTGGTGTTAGAAAACTCACAAGGCCATGCTATTCTAGGCTCAAATTACTGGAAAGAGCAGGATGCAATTATTATTGCTCACGTTGAGGCAGACAACGAGATTAAGCATCGAGGTGAGGATATTTTTGCTCGCGCTCAACGTGTTCAAAAAGATAAAATAATTGGCACAAAATTAATCAGACCTGATTTAACTTTTGAAGAAAAAATGAATCTTCCAATGGGCGACACCAAGATTGAGCTAATGCATATTGGTGCATCTCACTCTCCAGATGATATCCAGCTTTGGTTGCCTGAGCAAAAGTTTTTAATCAGTGGTGACACTGCCTTTAACGAGCGCATGTTGCCAATTTTCCCACATACCAACGCAGCTGCTTGGATTGAAACTTGGGACAAGGTCGAGGCTTTAGAGCCTGGAATTATTATCCCAGGTCATGGTGAGCCAACTGATCTGGCAACGATCACCAAATTCACTAAAGACTACTTAGTCTATATGCGTGGTGAAGTGGAGAAGGTATTGGATGACGATGGTGGGTTATATGAGGCTTATAATATTGACCAGTCTATGTTTAGAGATCGTGGCACGTATAAAGAATTACACAAGCAAAATGCTGAGCGTATCTTTAAACAAATGGAATTTGAATAAATGAATATTTCAGAGTTTATGGCTGATCATCACCGTGCGTGTGATGATGAATATGTCAAGGCTGAAGGCTTGGTGGTTGATCAAAATTGGGTAGAGGCAAACACCTCATTTGCTAACGCTTATGCTGATTTTAATCTCCACTTTAAGCGTGAAGAAGAAACTCTATTTCCAGCTTTTGAAGAAAAAACAGGCATGGCAGGCGGGCCAACACAGGTCATGCGCTCAGAGCATGTGCGCATGAGAGCAACTTTAGACGAGCTAAAAAACCATCTTGAAGCGCAAGATAAGGATAAATTTTTAGGCTTAAGTGAATCTTTCATGATTTTGGTGCAGCAGCACAACATGAAAGAAGAACAAATGCTTTACAGTATGATGGATAAAGTTTTTGGCGCAGAGTCAGAAAATCTGGTTAAGCAACTGCCTTAAAAATCATGCAGGAAATTGATGTTAGAGATTTCCCACCCTGTGAGCCATTAGAAATCTCCTTGAAGGCGGCCCAAGCGCTTAAAGATTCTGAGCAAGTTAAGATCATCCATAAACAAATTCCTTATCCATTATTTGAGCTGTTAACCAGCCAAGGCTTTCAATACACCTTGGAGGAAAAATCAGCCAATTTGTTCCACGTCATTATTTCAAGAAATTAGCTTTATGTTTAACTCCTCTTTGTCCTTAGACCAAGCGCCACCCTTAAAAATCCCATTAAGATTTTTCATCACCAGTCCTATTTTTGGCTTGTTGGCTGGGCTGTTTATCTTGGGCTTTGTATCCTCCTTGCAAGCAAGATCTTCATTGTCAGTTGTGGTGTTTACGCATTTAATCACTTTGGGATTTTTAGCAATGACTATGCTCGGTGCTATGTTTCAAATGCTGCCAGTCACCGCGGGTGTCACTCTCAAACACCAACAAATTATTGCGCCCATGGTTCATGGATTACTCACAGCTGGATTGTTGCTATTTGCTTATGCATTTTATAACTATCAGCCGACTTTAATGATTGTAGCAATGGCAATGTTGTTGAGTGCATTTTTGGTGTTTGTTGTTGCCACCATTTCAACCCTTAAAAATGCCAAAAATATCACCCCAACAATCAAAGCCTTTATCGGTGCTTTGGCTTCGTTGTTAGTGGCTTTGCTATTAGCTGGATATCTTGTGTTGTCCCATGTTAATACTGGCTTTTCTGAGTATCATCAGGCTGTTGTGTATACGCATATTATCTTTAGCTTGTTAGGCTGGATTGCTATGCTAATTATTGGCGTGTCTTATCAAGTTATTCCAATGTTTTATGTGGCTGACGCTTATCCTAAGCTCTACACCAAATATGCCATCAAGGTGATTTTCATCTTGTTAGTGGGGCTTGGATTTAGCCTAATTATTGACAACCCTTCATTGTATTTATTATTTAAAGTATTTGTGGCGTTGGTGCTGGCTGATTATGCAATTAGCACAATTGGTCTGCTGCTAAACAGAAAGCGAAAAATTATCGACACCACGACGTATTATTGGTATTTTGCAATGCTAATGTTGTTAGCCAGTATTGGTCTCTCAGTTGCTAATGAATGGCTACACATGGCGCAACTAAACACAATGGTTGTCGTTGTTTTTATTTATGGTTTTGCCATGTCGGTAATAACTGGCATGATGTATAAAATCGTGCCATTTTTAGTCTGGTTTCACCTAACTAATGAAGGCTATATGAGCATGCCAACCATGCATGAATTAATTGGAAAAAAACTCACCACTATTCAGTTTATATTGCATGTATTAACACTATTATCATTGGCCATTTTTGCATTTGATTCTAGCTTTCAAATAGCTACAGGTGTACTGATGGTTTTGTCTAATGCTTTGTTATTGGCAAACTTAATTAAAGGTTCTAAAATATACTTTACCAAGCGTGGTTTACAGAAGATGAGCTTCTAGCTTCAAGCGCCAATAAGTTGCAGATAATTATGATAACGCATCGGGTGAATATCCCCCGATTCAACCGCAGTTTTAATCGCGCATTTGGGCTCATT
>JABGQC010000032.1:0-3051 GCA_018644675.1 Candidatus Thioglobus sp. | reverse complement strand
TCGGGTGAATATCCCCCGATTCAACCGCAGTTTTAATCGCGCATTTGGGCTCATTAATATGAGCACAATTTCTAAATTTACACTCACCGATATAAGGCTTAAATTCTCTAAATCCACTAAGAATTTCTTTGTTAGTCAGCTCATCAAGTTGAAACTCACGAATACCCGGTGAGTCAATCAAATCACCACCTGAGGGGATATGATACAGCGTGGTATTGGTGGTGGTGTGCTTGCCTAATTTACTCTTGGTGGAGATTTCATTTACTCGTAAATTTAAATCAGGAATCAGCTCATTAATCAGCGAGGATTTGCCCACGCCAGATTGGCCTAAAAAGATATGAGTTTTGTCGTTAAGTTGTGCTTTAAATTCAGCCACATTGGTTTGTGCTTTAACACTCACATAATGCACCGAGTAACCAACAGATTCATACATAGAAAAATCATGCATAACTTGTTCAATTTTTTGGCTGAGTTCAATTTTATTCACCACAATATTAATTGGCAAACCAGCATTTTCAGCTATCACCAAATACCGATCGATTAGCTCAAATTGATAATGCGGCTCAATCGCCACCACCAGCCACAGCTCGTCAATATTAGCGGCAATAAGTTTTTGCGAGCGCGTTAGTGAATTATCACGCTCGAGTAGGGCGGTAACCACGCCTTCGTCATTATCAATCGTTTGAAAAACAACTTGATCGCCAGCAACAGAAAGCTCGATATTACGCCGTCCGGTGCATTGGTACAATTCTCCAGATTCAGCCTCAACCAGCAAGCGCTGACCATAGCGAGTAATCACTAAGCCTGTTTGTGCTTTGGTTTCGTCATCTAATAAATCTTCAGAATCGTTAGATGCCTTATTAGCCCTAGCAATACGCTCAGCTTGGATTTTTTCAATGCGCCATTTTTGGCGTCGTGTAAGGCTCAATTATTTAACACTCAATTACTTAGCTAATTTGTAGTATTTATCATTTAAGAATTTAACTTCTTCTGCCTCTTCTTCTGGAAACCACCCCACACTAAAAGCCACAGCACAAGTACTCACTTGGCGGCGCAGATCAAAGTGCGTTTTCATGCGTGTGTTTTCTTTGGTATAAAAATCATCATCATGGTCAATAATGTGGCAACTCACACAAGACTCATTGTGTCGCTCTAGCGCTTCACTTTCGGCAAAGGCGTTACTTGTTGCCAGTAATGCGATTACTATAATTATTTGTTGTTTCATAATTTTCTCCTTTTAATGGCCCAAGTATACCTTTATTGGCCTAATTCAAAGAACTCGCGATTTAAATAATACGTCGTGTCCTCAATGTCTTGATCATTCCAGTCGAGATTAAAATGCTGACTGCAAGTATCTACCCAATGCGTCAACTCAACGACATCGTTCGGCTCACTCATACCCAAACCTTGGTAATATTCTGTGCCGTGGCATTTGGCGCAGCTTTCGCCGTAGAGTAATTTTCCGTCGATAATATTGGGCTCTGCCATTAATGAAAAAGGCAAAAATAAAATAGTTACCAGTAATTTACGCATGGCGTTTTAATTCTGCGATACGAATACTTGCACTTGGGTGTGAATCATGAAAAGCAGAATAAAGCTTATCCGGCGTTAAAGTAGCCGCATTATCACGGTAGAGTTTAACTAGGCTTGATACCAAATCATCTGCATTGGTGTGCTTAGCGGCAAAGGCATCCGCTTCAAACTCATGCTTGCGCGATAAGGCATTACTAATAGGTGCGATAAAAAAGCTAAATACCGGTAGTGCTAAGGTAAACAAAATCAAAGCAGCATGATTAGACACAGTGCTCACACCAAGCCCATCAAAGAACCATTCTTGCGTAATTAAATATCCTAATAATGCCAACCCTAAAAGTGAGATAGTAAAGGTGCTAACCATATGCTTGCGAATATGCTTGTGGTGAAAATGCCCCAACTCATGTGCGAGGATCGCCTCAACCTCTTGATCTTCCATACCTTCTAATAAGGTGTCAAAAAACACAATACGCTTATTTTTACCAATACCAGTAAAGTACGCATTACCGTGGGATGATCGTTTAGAGCCGTCCATCACAAATACACCGTCACTCTTAAAGCCGGTACGCGTGAGCAGATTATCAATCTTAGCTTTTAGTTCAAGATTATCTAGCGGTTTAAACTTGTTAAAAATCGGCGCAATGTAAGTAGGGTAGAGCCAAAACATTAAAAGAGAAAATCCGGTTAATACTAGCCACACATAGGCCCACCAATATTCACCCATCGCACCCATCAAATACAACACAGCATAAATCAGTGGCAAACCAATAATTAAGGTAAGTAATATTTCCTTACCAAGGTCACCCGCAAAGGTGCCAGCCGTCATTTTATTAAAACCAAATTTTTGTTCAAGCACAAAGGTACGATAAATACTAAAAGGCAAATCGATCAAACTACCAATAATCATCAAACTAATAATAAAACCCACACCTATATATATAGTGTTATCAGTTTGCGCTTGCCAAAGTGTATCTAGCCAATTAAGCCCACCACCAAGCGTCCATACTAATAGTACAACGGTTGAAAATATAATTTCAAAGTGATTGACCAAAAGCTTGGCTTGTGTATATTCAGCTGCTTTTTGGTGATCGGCCAAAGTAATTTTCTCATTAAATTCATTTGGTACAGCGTCGAATGAGTTAGCCACCGCTTTATCTTGGCGCATGTTTAGCCACAGCAGGGTAATGACATAACCCAATATTGCAATTAAAAAGATTAAAGTAAAGGTATTGAATTCCATGACTCTCCCAAGAATCGATATATGAATAATGCTATTTTACCGCTATTTTGATTATTTCCGAAATTTTTGTATTTAATGATACAGTCAGGGCTCGTATCAGAATAAACAGCTGATTTTGGCAATAAAAGAGTTAATAAATGACTTTTATTTGGTTTTAAAGTATGAATTTATCCCTGTTTTAGGGTGATTTTAATTATTTCCAATATTTTTAGAACGGGCAAGGCCCGTTCTAAAATAGGTGAAAGGCGTTGATATGAAAGAAAAATGCAAAAAAAAAA
>JABGQC010000046.1 GCA_018644675.1 Candidatus Thioglobus sp. | reverse complement strand
GCATGTATCCACCCAATTACTTCATCAAACTGCGCCCATTTACTACCTACACCACCGGGCTTTTTACCGGTTAAAAAACGCTTAAAAACACTGCGCATATCTTTGCACACACCCTCTTGAATTAACATTTGGGCAAAATGAGTACGCGTAATCATGCCTTTTTTAGCAATCGCCTGGGTTTTTTCCATGGCACCAAATACACCTGCACCACCTAAACCTCGTGCCATTTTTTCAGCGCGCAATTGACGAAAATCTTGATGTTGCTTAAGACCTGCTTGCAATACTTCATTTTCCGCATCAACACCCAAACCTAAAATATGAATGGTCATATTGCTCCACATGGCTGACACTTCCACCCCAGGTACAAATTGCATGCCAATCTTATTCGCCTCAAGTTCAGCTTCGGCCAAACCATTCACCGTATCATGATCAGTCAGTGCAAACATATCGCACCCCTGTTCTTTAGCAAGATGCACTACCTCAGTGGGTGACAAAACCCCATCTGAGTAATACGAATGGTTGTGTAAGTCAATTTTCATCTATATGGTATTTGGTTGATCTTCCTCCGCCACTAGAGATTAAGATACCCTTATTTGACAGATCTATTAAATCTCTTGCTGCAGTTATATCAGTAGTGCCCACTAGATTTTTATATTTTTTTCTAGAAATGCCATCAGTAAAATCTTCAGTTTCTAGCAGTCTAACAACCAGTTTTCTTTGTCTATCATTCATACTGATATTACGATGCTTATCCCAAAACAAGGTTGTACTTCTGATTTTATTAAGTTTATGCATGCTATTTTGTGCGGCAAGTTTTACTTGCTCTAAAAACCATACAATCCATTGGGTGATTTCTAACTCACCTTTTTGGCATTTTTCTAAAATCTCATGGTATTCTTTTTTGTTTTTTTCTATCTCTGTTGATAGCGAATAAAGTCTGATATTGGTATTTTCAGCATCAGCGAGGCAGCGCTCTGCAATCATTCTAGAAAAACGCCCATTACCATCATCAAGTGGGTGGATAGTGACAAAGTAAAACTTTGCAATAGCCGCTTTAATATAGCCAGAATTTATATTGTCAGATTGTAGCCAATTTAAAAATACATTCATTTCATCATCAACACATTGGTAATCAAGGCAAGGCGCTTCAAAATGAATTTGCTCCTTACCATATCTACCTGAAACCACTTTCATCTGTGTATTTCGATAATCACCAATAATTAAATTATCAAGGATTGGTTTATCAGAAAACATCGTCCTATGCCATTTGAATAAATCCTGCTTGGTTAAGACGCTTGACGAGCTTCTCACGGATTCAAGTAAAACATCAATAAAGGCTGTAGAGTTTCTAGACATTTTCCCCACTTTACCAATGCCCAGTCGATTGGCAATGCTTGACCTTACAGAATCACGATCTAGAATTTCACCTTCAATTTTTGCACTTGATAATGCTTCATCTAGTAATGATTTAGACTCTAGTGCCAATTTTTTATCTTGGTCTAGCTCATTGGCCAGCAGCATTAGTGGGGCAACATGGCTGATTGCATCGGACAGCGCAAGCATTACTGTCTCAGCATCATATTCAAAGTTCGGCCAATTACCCTGTTGCCATATCCACATATTTCTTATCTTGTTAATGAGATGATTAGAATTATAATAATATCATATTTTGATACGAATAATAATTTAATTGTATCATTTCTATTTATTTTTAAGAATGTAACGCTTAATCACTCTCTTTAGCGAGATGTAGAACTTCAGGGGGTGATAACACGCCATCAGAATAAAAAGAATGATTGTGTAAATCTACCATCATAAATAGATATTATCCGCGATAACCTAGATTGCCGTTATTTCTTTTCAAAAAGCAAAAAAAAAAAAACGATTTAATAGTCTATAATGGCCCAATATGAAAAACTGGTACCTAATTAAAACAAAGCCACAACAAGAGGCGATTGCC
>JABGQC010000002.1:55599-66701 GCA_018644675.1 Candidatus Thioglobus sp. | reverse complement strand
ACATTGCTTTTATTTGAATATTGATTCATATCAAGGCACTTATCTAAATCGCATACATAATTATCTCAACCATTCTACTTTTAGAATGGGTTCTAATAATTGGAGAACATTATGAAAGATAAAAAAGAGGAAGAAGTCGAGCAGACTAGCGTTAGTCGACGTGACTTTCTAAAAGGAGCAGGTGCTGTTGGAGCAGGTGCCGTCGCTATTCCAATGGCTGGAGGTCTAGGCATGCTTGGCGCTACCGACGCCCAAGCATCTTCGGATAGTGGCGCTGTTAAACCAGGCCAACTTGATGATTACTACGGATTTTGGAGTAGTGGTCAAGCGGGTGAAATTCGCATCATGGGCGTCCCATCAATGCGTGAGCTTATGCGTATTCCAGTCTTTAACCGCTGTAGTGCAACAGGCTGGGGTCAGACGAATGAGAGTATTAAGATTCTTACAGATGGCTTAACCGACAAGACCAAGAAAATACTCAAAGGAAGAGGTATTAAAACTTGGGACAACGGCGACTTACACCACCCTCACATGTCTTTTACCGACGGAACTTATGATGGCAGATATTTATTCGCTAACGACAAACTAAACTCTAGAGTTGCTCGTATTCGTTGTGACATCATGAAAACTGATAAAGTGATAGAGATACCTAACGCTGCAGATATTCATGGACTTAGACCTCAAAAATATCCAAGAACAGGTTATGTGTTTGCCAATGGTGAGCATAGAGTCCCGTTACCAAATGACGGTTCAATTCTTGATGAGCCAGAAAAATATCACTCCATATTTACCGCTATTGATGGCGATTCAATGGAAATCAAGTGGCAAGTTATTGTTGACGGCAACTTAGATAATAACGACTCTGACTACCAAGGTCTTTATACTTTCTCAACCAGTTACAACTCTGAAGAGGGTGTTACTCTAGCTGAGATGACTTCGCAGGAACAAGACCATGTTGTTGTATTTGATATTAAAGAAATTGAAGCAGGTGTTAAACGTGGCGACTACCAGACAATGAATGGTGTTGCTGTATTAGATGGAAGAAAGGGTACAAAATATACTCGCTACATCCCAATCTCCAACTCACCTCATGGTATTAATACAGTGCCAGACAAAAAGCACGTTGTTGTAAATGGCAAGCTATCTCCAACTGTATCTGTCATCGACGTAAGAAGACTGCCTGATCTATTTGCTGACAAGATTAAGCCAAGAGAGGTGATAGTCGCTGAGCCAAAACTTGGTCTAGGTCCATTACACACAGCATTTGATAACCGAGGAAATGCTTACACAACATTATTCCTAGATAGTCAAATGTGTAAATGGAACATCAAAAAAGCAATCAAACAGTATAGCGGTGAAGATGTTAATCCAATTATTCAGAAACTTGATGTAGCCTATCAACCGGGACACAACCATACTTCTATGGGTGAAACAGCCAACGCCGATGGAAAGTGGCTTGTATCGCTTAATAAATTCTCTAAAGATAGATTTATTAATGTGGGACCACTTAAACCTGAGAATGATCAGCTAATTGATATTTCTGGGCCAAAAATGAAAATTGTCCACGATGGACCAACTTTTGCGGAGCCACATGATTGTATTATGGTTGACACTTCAATTGTAAATCCTGTCAACACTTTCCAACGTGATGATCCAATGTTTGCCGAAGCAGTCGCTCAAGCTAAAAAAGACGGTGTCAAACTAGAGGGTGGAAACAAGGTTGTCCGTGATGGCAATAAAGTTCGTGTTTACATGTGGTCTATTGCGCCTAACTATAGTATGAATAAGTTCACTGTTAATGAGGGTGATGAAGTAACTATATACGTTACCAACCTTGATAGAGTAGATGACCTTACGCATGGATTTAGTATGGGTAAATATGGTGTCGCCATGGAAGTTGCCCCTCAAGCAACCTCATCAGTAACTTTTGTTGCAGATGATCCAGGTGTACATTGGTGGTATTGCCAGTGGTTCTGTCATGCATTACATATGGAAATGCGTGGTAGAATGCTCGTTAAACCGGCCTAAAAATTGCTAAATAAGGCAACATTAAAGCTATTATCAGCTATTGATAATAGCTTTTTATATGCAAAATTGTTAATGACAACAATTTTAAAATTACTATTGCTTTTTAGCAGTAGTTTTTTGCATGCAGCAACAATCGAAGTCACAACAGGTGACAACCTATTCAAAACTATCTCTAATGCGAATGCTGGAGATATTTATATTCTAGCGCCTGGCTCATACCCTGGCAATATTACCATAGATAAAGAAATTACTCTCAAAGGAAAGGATGGTGCCAAAATTATCGGCACCGGAGAGGGAAGCGTTATCACTATTAATGCATCCAACGTTACAATCGACAATTTAATAATAAGTGACTCTGGCACGGATCTGTCGTCCCAAGATAGCGCTATTTTTATTAACAAAACTTCAGATAATGCGCTGATTAAAAACAACTTTTTGTCGAATAATTTAATTGGTGTTTATTTATGGGGGTCAACCAATTCTAATGTCAATAATAACAAGATCATTGGGCGTCAAGATCTGCGTGAAAACGAACGCGGCAATGGCATACAATTATGGAACAGCACAGGCTCTAGCGTAGCTAACAACCATGTTAGTTATGGCAGAGACGGTATTTTTGTCACCACCAGCAATAACAATACCTTTAGTGATAATGTCTTTAGTAACTTGCGCTATAGCATTCATTATATGTATACCAACAATAGCACCATAAAAAATAACATCTCTATTAATAATGACATAGGATTTGCCTTAATGAGTTCTAGCGGCCTAAAAGTCACCAACAACATTTCAATTGATGACAAAGAGCATGGATTTTTTGCAAATTTCCTTAATCAGTCTACTATTAACGGAAATGCCGTCTTAAACGGAAAAAACAAATGTTTATTTGTCTATAATTCAAATTTCAATACGTTTAGCGATAATTATTTTAAACAATGCCTAATTGGTGTCAATTGGACTGCAGGATCCGACGAAAATGACTTTTACAACAACGCCTTTATTGGCAATAAAAAACAAGTCAAGTATGTCAGTACGAAGAACATTGAGTGGTCCTACCAGGGGCAGGGGAATTTCTGGAGTGATCATAAGTCTTATGACATTAACAACAACAACATTGCTGATAGTGTGTACAAACCGAATGACATAACCGACAAAATTCTTTGGAACTATCCTAATGCAGCCGTACTATTAAACAGCCCAATTATGCAATTACTTAGATACTCAAGTAAGCATTTTCCGTCACTACTTCCAGGAGGGATTGTTGACTCATACCCCCTTATGGACAATACAAAAATTGCCACAGAAACCTTAAAAAATGCACAAAAATACATTAATTGACTACCAAAACGTTTGCTTTTCTTACGGTAAAACGCAAATTTTATCCGATATCAATATCCAAATTAATCGAGGTGAAAGTGTGGCCATTGTGGGTCACAACGGTGCAGGAAAAACAACACTAATCAAGCTATTAATCGGCATACTGAGTGCAAGCTCTGGGCATGCAAAATCGTCCAAATATGCCCAAACGAATAAACTTAGCTTTATGCCAGAGCATGGTGCACTCTATGGTCACCTTCGCGGTATTGACTTAATGCTTTATTTTGCAAAACTAAAGGGTGCCGATCCTGACACTATTGATCCGATACTAGAATTGGTGGAAATAAAGTTCGCCTCAGAGCGAAAAATATCCAACTATTCAAAAGGCATGAAGCAGCGTCTATTATTGGCTCAGGCATTATTATCTGATCCTGAGATTCTGATTCTAGACGAGCCATACTCAGGCCTAGATCCTAACAGCAGACGTCTTTTTAGCAAAATATTACAAAATTTAAGCAACAAGGGCAAGAGCATTATCCTGTCTTCGCATACGCTGGATGGACTCTCTGATATTGTTGATAATGTTATTTTTATCAATCAAGGTCAAGTTGCGCTTGCTGGAAAGATTGATGAAATTATTAATAACTTGCAACTAAGTGATAAAATTGAAATACTACTAACAGAAGACTGTTTAGTGGATGAAATTTTGCAATCTGTAGGGCACTTGATCACCGATCATGAACTAGTCCAAGACAAACTCAGTGTATTTCATCAGCCAGATAATAATATGGCAATATTAAACACCCTTTCAAAAATGAGCTGCATCAAAAATATACATACCGTTAAAGCCACAATTAATGATGCCTATTACCACCTATACAACAAAAAATAATGTTTAGTCCAATACTAATTATTAGCCTTAGAGAAGTAAAAAATGCATTAGAAAATCATTACCTGTTTGGAATGATTCTTTTACTTGCGACCTTGTCACTATCCTTAATTCTTCTGGGAGATACCCCTGTTGGATCAACAGGGGTTAGTCAACTTAGTACGCAAATAACCAGCCTATCAAGTCTGAGTATTTTTTTCATTCCTTTGATGGCGTTGTTTATAAGCTACGACTCAATTGTTGGAGAAAGTGAGCAAGGGAGTTTACTGTTAATGCTGTCTTATCCCATCAAGCGCTATCAGTTTCTGCTTGGGAAGTTTTTTGCTAATTGGATAAGTCTATCAATTGCCATTATATTTGGCTATAGCGCAATTCTGCTACTGTCTCTTTTTAACAATACGCTAACTGCTGAATTTATCCAGATCTATTTAAGGTTTGTCTTTACTTCAATCTTACTAGGCGGCATCTTCACTTCCATAGGCTATTTGATTAGTGTTGTTGTTGCTCAGCGCAGTACAGCAATTATCTACTGCATGTCAGCATGGTTGTTTTTTGTGGTGTTTTTCGACATGATTCTTCTCATTATCATTACCAGTAAATATAGCTACCTTATTAGCGCCGATCTGCTTGGAAATATATTGCTACTCAATCCTATTGACATATTTAGAATCATCAGTATTGGCGAACAGGGAAACAATTTATTACCACTCCAGGCTATCTCAAATGTAGTCACCCTTCCGGGCTATACACTACTCTTGTCCATGATAACTTGGGCGGTACTACCCCTTCTTATAGCGATTAATTTGTTTAAGAAGAAGGCGCTATAATGTCGTAGCCATCTCCTGAATGGATAAATGGAAAAGAGATTTCCCAGATTTTTTCACTGGTGTGAATGGTTAAATGGGCAACCCACTTAGTTTTCTCTAGCGTACATAAAGACAAAAATGCTTCACCGCTATATGTTGTGCTATTAATTTTGCTAAGCTGAACTGTAGGTGGCTGATAATCCAAATCAACCCCTTCAAATCTTAGCTCAACTGCCTTTGCGCTTAGGTTATTAAGCTGTAAATTAGCCACTGCGGGCTTTGTTGGCGGCATGCCTTTCGGGGTAATGTCAAAAGAAATGCTAGCTGAGTTGGTTATTTGCACTTGGCAAGTTTTTTCCATTATTGAGCAATTCTCAACGTTTATTGATTTTTTTTCTACCGTCTCATCCTGTTTAGAAATACTATAAATAGTAATAATAGCAACAAACAATAATAGGGCTGACTTCTTCAAAACTCCTCCATGGATAGATTAATTTAGCTCGGCATTTTATCCAAGCTCCATATCTAAATAAATAACTACTAGAAACAACACCTTACCAACAGCGCTAGTTGCCTCTATAGCTTTTATCTATTTTATTCATCACAAATCTCGATTGACTTGATACGTGTCAAATTAAAACAATAATTATCCATATATACTGCTTTACATGAAAAACATTAAAAAAATATTATTTACGCTTCTTGTATTCCTATCTACTTTTGGATACGCCGAATTTCAAATAGATATTTACAATGAAAAAATTGATCTAACAACAGTCTATCCAGGGCTAGTATCTGCAAAGAAAATGGAGGATACTCCCGCCCTGCGAGTGTACAAAGACAACAAGGCAGTTGGCTATATCATTATTAATACCGATTTTAACGAAACAATTGGATACTCTGGTAAGCCAATACATGTAGCAGTTGGGATTGACAACAATAGTAAAATTCAAGGTGTTCAACTACTCAAACACTCAGAACCCATTGTTCTTATCGGCATTCCAGAGAAGCAACTAACTGATACTTTTGTACGATACGACAACTTCAACGTCATTAAGACCTGGCTTAAAAGCCATTTTGATGATCGAAAAATTGACTCGGTAAGTGGTGCAACGGTAACCGATAGAGTGATTGATGACAGCGTTCTACATGCTGTTTTAAAGTTTTCAGAACGGATCAACCTGCTAGGATTTGCAGATAAAGTTAAGAATAAAACACTAACAAAGCTAAAGACAGATATAGAGCCAAAGGCTCAAAGTTGGCAGCAACTACTAGAGGCAGGCTCAATCTCCACTAGCAAGATTAGCGTGGGCGATGTTAGTGCTCAGTATCTAAAACTAGGCTATCAGAAGGCCTCAGAAGTTGCTGAATCAGACAATCTAGCAGACACCTTCATTGATCTTAATGTTGCACTTGTAAGTATAGAAGAGGTTGGCTCAAACATCCTTGGAAAGGCTGAGTATAAAAACCTAATAGACAAAATATCGCCAGATCAACACGCTGTTTTGGTGATGGCAAGTGGGTTGTATTCATTCAGAGGCACAGGCTTTGTTCGTGGCGGTCTTTTTGACCGCTTCACCATTGAGCAAAATACCGACATA
The DNA here is from genome assembly GCA_018644675.1 of Candidatus Thioglobus sp. Taxonomy (GTDB): domain Bacteria; phylum Pseudomonadota; class Gammaproteobacteria; order PS1; family Pseudothioglobaceae; genus Thioglobus_A. The sequence continues at coordinate 60,060 of JABGQC010000002.1, read as the reverse complement.
TTCAGATTTAGAGATATGCAATATAAGCGCCTCTCAAAATCTTATGCTGAAAATTCCCCTAGGTTTGATGAGATTGGTTTATTCACCTTTCCCAAAGATGCAAACTTCAACCCAACACAAGCCTGGAAGTTTAATCTACTAATTAATCGTGCGATTAATGTGGATGATAAAAAATTCTACAACCACATTGTTAGATACCAACTGCCTCAATACTATTACGATACTATTGAAAACAGCCCAAAAGAGAACAGCCTAATTAACAACATATGGAAAGATAAAAAGGCTGACACAATTGTGTTGCTTGTTGCATTATCACTTCTAACCATTATATTTTTTGCACAGGAAAGGCTAACAATCTCCCATAAAGCAACCTCCATCATTCGAAACTTATTTTTAATTTTCACGCTAGTTTGGATTGGATTCTTGACTAACGCCCAACTGTCTGTCGTTAACGTCTTGACCTTTATACATGTCTTAATGGATAAGTTTAGCTGGGATTTCTTTTTGCTTGACCCGTTAGTCTTTATATTATGGAGCTCTGTTGCTGCCATATTAATTTTATGGGGTAGAGGTGTTTACTGTGGCTGGTTATGTCCGTTTGGTGCACTCCAAGAGCTCTTAAATAAAGTTGCAAAATACCTTAAAGTTCCACAAGTCAAACTCCCTTGGGGATTGCATGAACGTCTATGGGCGATCAAGTATCTTTTATTTCTAGGGTTATTGGGTGCCTCGCTGTACTCACTTGAATGGGCAGAGCATTTAAGTGAAATAGAACCCTTTAAGACCAGCATCATTCTCAACTTTGACCGCACCTGGCCTTTTGTTGTCTATGCATTAATCCTGCTATTTTTAGGTCTTTTTGTTGAGAGATTCTATTGTAGGTATCTCTGTCCATTGGGTGCTGCACTTGCGATTCCGGCGAAATTACGAATATTTAACTGGCTAAAGAGATATCCTGAAACGTGTGGAACGCCTTGTCAAACCTGTGCCAATGAGTGCATGGTTGATGCAATCCATCCTGAGGGCAATATTAATGATAATGAGTGTATGCAATGTATGCATTGCCAAGTGCTATATAAAGATAAGGACAAATGCCCAGAAAAGGCTAAATTAGTCAAGCGTGAAGCTCGCCATCAAGAGCAAAGAGATAAAAAGCTGAAAAAAGTTGAGATCGAAAACTTATGATAAAAATCTGAACATTCATGCCAGACATCTTGACAGCTCAACAGGCTAAAAATTTAGGAAATAATGAAAATCAGGATAAAAATAGACTCAAATAAATAAAAAAAACTATATTTTCACCGTAAAAAGCCATTAACTTGGCTTTTTTGGTATTTTAATCGCCAGATTATCAAAAATTTAGCAAAAAATCGTTATTACACTGCCTCATCCCCATCAAAACAGCTAAAAATAATATTTTTCCTCTTATTGATCTATATCAATGCTTGATGATATTATTTCACCTTAAATAGGTGTCATAACGGTATATAGATACAAAAGGAGGGTGTCATTTATCTGCAATCTTACAGATCGTTCATGTAATTTTTTTAAAAAAACAAGGATAACTAAAATGATAAATATAATAAAAAATAAATTGCTACAGGCGTTCGCAGTTGCTGCGCTTGTTGGTAGTGGGTCAGCTTTAGCTGGTCAAGCTGCGGAATCAGAAGGTGGTGGCCTCAAGGGTTTTAATATTGGTGTTAGTGCCAAGATTGACAGCCTGCCCCGTGTTACACAAAAATTGGTGGCACCACCTTTTCTACCCAAACACAATCAGGTTGCTGTTGGTGGTCCCAAAATTGTTGAGGTTGAGCTAATTGTTGTTGAGAAAGAAATGGAAATTGCACCAGGTGTCTTCTATCAAGCTTTAACATTTAATGGCTCTAACCCCGGCCCAATGATTGTTGTTCATGAAGGCGATTATATAGAGCTAACTCTTAAAAATCCAAAAACAAATGAGATGGTTCACAATATTGACTTTCACGCATCAACTGGCGCACTAGGAGCAGGTGCACTCACCCATGTCGCACCAGGACAAACTGTTGTACTGCGATTTAAAGCAGACAGAACAGGCACCTTTGTTTATCACTGTGCACCGGGCGGTACGATGATCCCATATCATGTGGTTTCTGGTATGAATGGTGCGATTATGGTTCTACCTCGTGATGGACTTAAAGATGAAAAGGGCAATGTAGTTACCTATGACAAAGGTTACTACATTGGCGAACAGGACTGGTACGTTGCCAAGGATGATAATGGCAAATATAAGCGCTACGACTCTCCAATCTTTGCCATGGGTGACACAATGAAAGTTATGCGTGGGCTAATCCCTACTCACCTTACTTTCAATGGTAAAGTTGGCGCCTTAACGGGTGATAACGCCATGAAAGCAAATGTTGGTGATACGGTGTTATTTATCCACTCTCAAGCGAATCGTGATTCTCGTGTTCATTTAATTGGTGGACATGCTGACTTGTTCTGGCACGGCGGATCGTTTGATGACGTACCAATGACCAATCGTGAAACTTGGCCAGTGTTTGCCGGTGAAGCTGCTGCTATGACTTATACCTTCAGACAACCTGGACTGTATGCTTATGTAAATCACAACCTAATTGAGGCGATTTCTCTAGGTGCTGCAGCTCATGTGTCAGTCGAAGGCGAATGGAACAATGACCTAATGGAACAGATACAAGCGCCACATTAGAGTCATGATGCAATCCAAGCTAGTGCACAATATATTAATACTAAAACATCTGTATTTAGTGTTGTGTCTGCTTGGATTGTATTCCACAAGCGTTAATGCTCTTGTGGAATACAATCCGACCCAGCTAAAGGCTCAGCAAGCCAAACAGTATGCTCAAACACTTAATCAAGTTGCCACTCAGGTGATGGGGCATTACGCCGCCTTGTTTAGCTCTCAATCTTCTGATAAATATCCGCAAAATATCAATACCATTCAAATTATCAAAGCACAACTAGAAACCGACTCAGGGCCACCAAACCAAACAACTTTCACGGTTACTATTCAGCTTGGTTATTTGGAGGATCAAATTACTAAGTTTGAGAAAATCAAAGAATCCTTTGTTTTTAATTTAACCAAAACTTCTGATATTGTTGATATTAATAGGCTCTATCAGCATCCACTTAAGTCGGGCAATATAGCTGTTGAATTCAATCAGCTGTATTATCTTAATCGACAATTTGCCTACGCATGGCTTTTATTACTAGATAATCTTCACCCGATAAATCCTTCCGAATTCCCCCATTCTTACGCCACATACCATCTCACCATTGGGAATAATATTTTCTTTGGAGATGTTCAAAAATCCTTAAAAAAACGCAGAAAATGGCTGGGCCAGGGCGGGCATTTACTCCGTAGTATTGATGCTAAAAAAACTGCTAAAAATGTCTTGCAGATTACGCTCATTATTGACTGGAAAGGTATTTCTAGTAATCACAAATGGCGCATTGCGAAAATAAAACAAATAATTAATATTGAGCCAACCGAACAAGGAATTTATAAAATAATTAATATTAACGAGCAACATCTGCTGCCAGATATTGCCCCCTGGGAGAAAATACTATGCTAAAAAAAATCTTGCTTCTATTGTGCTTAAATATCGGCATTTTTAACCTCTCTAACGCCAGTAGTGAGCTGCCTGTTCTGAGTGGCGTCGGCGGTAATTTTTCTGCTGTGGACATGCATAATAATCCAATGCAGATGAATGATTACAAGGGCAAGGTGGTTATACTCGGATTTGGCTATACTAATTGTGCGGATATTTGCCCCTTTACTTTAGGCTATTTAAAACAACTATACGAACAACTTCCAGACTATGCTCAAAAGCAATTACAAATTATGTTTGTTACTGTTGATCCTGAATATGACACACCTGCACATCTAAAAAATTTCATTGCACACTTTAATCAAAAATTTGTTGGCATTACTGGCACAAGAGCTCAAATTGACAATATTGTTCAGCTATTTAAAGCGCGCTACACTCAAATTGGTGGCAATGTAGATGTTGAAAATATCCGCAGAGTGGTACAAAAACAGACAACTGACAAGTCAAAGGTGCGCCTATACAACCACAGTGTCACCTTATATCTAATTGACCAAGATGGAGAGGTTCGTCATATTGGCTACACTGGAACACCTAAGGCGGAATTTAGTGCTCATATTTTATCCCTGATGAATGTACCGATCAAAACGGATAAATTTAGAATGAAACAGGGTGCTAGCAATGCTAGATCAACTGCTGCTTATGGTGAGATTACTAATCTTGCAGACACTGATGACATACTTTTAAGCATCTCAAGTACGATTGCAAAAAAAACCGAACTACACGAAACACAAATCATAGACGGGTTTGCAAAAATGGTTCACCAGCCTAATAGAGCGTTTGCCGCTAAAGAGACGCTTATCTTAAAGCCAATGTCTTATCATGTTATGTTTATGGG
>JABGQC010000002.1:0-55499 GCA_018644675.1 Candidatus Thioglobus sp. | reverse complement strand
CCGCTAAAGAGACGCTTATCTTAAAGCCAATGTCTTATCATGTTATGTTTATGGGGCTGAAGCAGCCAGTTCACGAGCTTAAAACAATAGATATTGTGCTTCATTTTAAAAACGCAGGCAAGATCCCTGTGCGTATCAATCTAGAGCGTTAATCGTGCATATAACATGGGCAGTGTTTTAGGCAGGTCTGTTACTTTTCTCACCAGTGCATAGCCATTCGTGCCGAATAAATTTGGCAAATAATCATTACCTTTCTCGTCAATGGTAACACAAAATACTTTAAGCCCCATCGTGCGCGCTGTCAAAATGGCTTGTTTGGTATCCTCAATGCCGTAGCGACCTTCATACATGTCCAAGTCGTTTGGCTTGCCATCTGTTAAGATTAATAGCAACTGCTGAGTGGCGACTTGATCCTTTAAAAGATTGGCCGCGTGGCGAATACCTGCACCCATGCGCGTGTAATAGCCTGGCTTAATTTCAGCAATGCGTGATCTAATTTTTCCATTATATTTCTCATCAAAAGATTTTAACGTGTGGATGCGAATCGGATTGGTTTTCCTAGACGAAAACCCGTACATGCCAAATCGATCTCCCGTGGCATTTAAACTTTCAGCAAATAAATACAGGCTGTCTTGAATTACATCAATCACGCGAGATTCGTTATTAACCCAAGTGTCCGTGGACAAGGATAAATCGGCCAACAACAAACAAGACAAATCTCTAGCGCCACTGCTCAGCTCTTTATACAGATTTGACTTTCCATCATGTTGGCCAGCCATCAAATCTGACTTAAATTTCAAATAAGCATCCAAGTCTACTTCTTGGCCATCGCTTTGTGCGTAATGCCAAGTACGTGCTGGTGTAATAGCTTGAAATTGGTTACGTAAATTTTTAGCAGTAGCCTTTAAATGATCTGGCAGGCTTGTGTCTTGCTGTTGGGTCGACACCATACTCACTACGTGGCACTTGTCTTGAATTAGGGCTTGTTTTTTCCAATCCCATTCTGGTAGTAGAATACCCTCTTCCAGCACTTCATCATCCATGGCTTCTGAAGGCAAATCAAGATCAAATTTCATTTGCACTTTAGAGGCGCGCTGATTTCTGGCAATGGCCAACTCATCTAAATCTTTAGCAACATCTTTAGCGTTTTCAGGGTCTTCGTCATCATCGGTGGATCTGTCCATATTGGCAAACTCACCCCAAGTAAACAGGTTTTCCATGCGCACAGTGATTAGACCTCGAACCTCGTCTGGACTGTCCACACGTTTGGCCTGTTTTTTGCCGATATCAGTGGCGTCTTTTTGCTTATCCGTTCTCTGGTTATCGCTGTCTTCTAAATTTGGCTGATCACCTTGTTGCTCGGCATTGGGTGGATTGGGGTGCAACCAAAGTGTCACCGGCCTAGGCATGTACTTGCTATTAGGTAAGGTAGTAATACTGCCAGGATCTTTGAGCGCCTGCAAAATCATATTTTCTGTTTTTTGCTCAGCTTTGGATATTTTATCAAGCGCTGGGCGTTGCTTTAAATGAGCATCTAATAGTCTTTGATATAGCCTGTTCAAGCCAGGAAATGCACCTAGTGCAAGCTTAGTGCGTTGTTGGTTGTCCACTATCCAGCTATCGGATTGTTTAGAAATTGAGGCGAGTGCCGCCAACCAAAGATATAAATCTTTATTAAGCGCTTTGGTTGGGAAATAATCAATCACCTTAGGTAAGCGCAACGAATTTTCATCTATCCAAGCAAACTCGTATTTCTCACTACTACGAGCAATACGTTTTAAAAAACTACGCTCTGAGGTGTATTCACTTTCATCTGTTTGTGCCACGCTGAGCGAGCCATCTCCACCCAAGGCGCGAAAGAAAATGCCAATGGTTTTTTTAATATTAACCAGCTCAACCTCAGCATCCGGATAATTTTTATCCGCCATACGCGTAATAAAGTTATGCCAAATTTCACCAACCCGTTCTTCCATTTAATTATCCTTGGGCAAAGGCAAGCCAATGATTGGATAACGCCATGATTGCGATGACATGGCCTTTGCTAATCCCAGGGCGCCAAATACCACTAGCGTTGAGTGCGCCAAAGTGAAATACAAAATAATCCACATCCATATATAAGAGCTAGAAAAACCGCCAAATACAAATAGCAAGGCAATAACTAGAACAATAAGCGCACCACCAATTAGACTGGTAAAGAAAGTTTGCTGCAAGTGTGATCTAACCAAACTAGACGAATGATTTTTATATTTAAGATAAAACCAGGCGAGTATTAAAAAAGCAATGCCGGGCAATAGCAATAAGTTAAGCAAATATAGCACCTCAAAGCGAATTGCTAAAGCGGTGCTTTTATTATCCGAGTGTGGCATTAACAACTTCCATTAAAGCGTCGATGGTTTCCTGGTCATCAGTTAACGGCTCAACCAACGCTGCTCTACAGGCTTCCAATATTGGCATGCCGCTGGCAATTAAGGTAGCCGTATAGATCAACAGTCGAGTAGAGGCAGCCTCTTCAAGATCATGATCCTTAAGTGCGCGCATAGAAGTAGCCAAGCCAACCAGTTTTTCTGCCGTGGCTTTGTCGATATCGGTTTCTGCCAAGAGTACAAAAATCTCTGTTTGCACATCTGGAAAATCAAAACTCATAGCAACAAAACGCTGTCTTGTACTGGGTTTCATGCCTTTGAGCAAGTTTTGATAGCCTGGATTGTAAGAGGTAACCAGCATGAACTCTTCAGGCGCACTGAGTGTCTCACCGGTGCGCTCAATTGGCAAGATACGCCTGTCATCTGTTAAGGGGTGCAGTACAACCGTTGTGTCTTTGCGCGCTTCAACCACTTCATCCAAATAGCAAATTGCACCTTCTCTCACTGCTTTTGTTAATGGGCCATCACACCAATAAGTACCTTTGTCGTTAATTAAGTGTCTGCCCACTAAATCAGCTGCGGTTAAGTCATCATGACAAGCAACTGTATAAAGTGGGCGATCTAGCTTGGCGGCCATGTGGCGAATAAATCGAGTTTTTCCGCAACCTGTTGGACCCTTAATCAGCAGTGGCAGCTGATTGTTATAAGCGTGTTCAAACAGCTCTACTTCATTGCCTTGCGGCTTGTAAAAAGGAATTTTGTCTTGTTTTTGTTTATTCATAATATTTTCTCTATGCTGTGAACGCTAGGTAAATAACAATACCTAACAGTATAAGCCAAATTAAAATCATCCAGCGCCAAAGGCCGCTAGCATGTTTTAGTTGCATAAAATGCTCGCTAATTAGCGCGCCCTTAAAAAGAGCAATAGCAAACACGCCTAAGGATATGTTAACGCCAGATAACCCCATTTTTCCAACCTGATAAGTCACCAAGGTTAGCATTATCAATAGCAAAAAAACCACTGTCTCTACGATTGTTGATTGTTTTTTTATCTTCATCACATTACATAAACCAAAGGAAATAAGATTAGCCAAACTAGATCAACCATGTGCCAATAACTTGCACCCGTTTCCACACTGGAATTCTCTTTAGAAGAGTACATGCCTTTGTTCATATTGCGCGCCAATACACCTAAAACAACCAGCCCTAGAATCACATGCAAATAATGAAAAAATGCCAATGATAAATAAAACATGTAGAACGTATTGGTGCTCAAGGTAATACCATTATCAATATGATGAGCAAACTCATCAGTCTTGATAACAATAAAAACCAAACCCATAACAACTGCTAACAACATCCATCGATAAGCATTTTTTTGCTCATCTGCCTTGATGGCTATAACTGATCTAATCACAAAATAACTACTACTCAGTAGTGCTATCGTATTATACAAAGCAGCTGTTGTGTCTAGATTTTGCTGATACAACTCAAACAGTTCAATATTATCAATACGGGTTATTGCATAGGCTGCAAAAAATAAACCAAACACTAGTAGCTCGGCCATAATAAACAGCCAAATGATAATCTCACCGGGCGGATATCTTGTTACTTTAGTCATTGTTGTACTTATATTCATTCAAAAAAAAGGCCGTCTGAGGTTAAACAGACGGCCTCTTATCCTAATTAAAAAGTTTATTTAGGCATTTCTGCTTCAGGCTGGTCTCTGCCAACAAAGAAGCTTGCTATATAAACAATCAATCCAATTAAGAATATGATGCCTGCGCCTTCACGCATCCAGTAGAAGATCTCAATCTTATCCTGAACCACCATAAATGGCAGTGACGCGTCTCCATTCATTCTTTGTAAATAAACCTGCAAAATACCGGCAGCCGTTAAGAATAAAGTAATAAACACCATAGAGATGGTCATTAACCAGAAAGACCACATCTCTACTATTTGTGCCTTCATGCTATTAGCAGCCTTACGACCATTAAGCATCGGCATAGCGTATGAGATAATTGCTAATACAATCATCACGTAAGCACCATAAAACGCCATGTGTCCGTGTGCTGCGGTAATTTGAGAACCGTGTGTATAGTAATTCACAAATGATAGCGTGTGCATAAAGCCCCAAACACCGGCACCTAAGAATGCCATTACAGAACAACCTAATGCCCATAATACAGCAGCCTTATTAGGATGCTGACGACGACGCTTGTTCACCATATTGAAAGCGAAAATTGTCATCATGAAGAATGGAATAGGCTCTAGTGCTGAGAAGATTGAACCCCACCACTGCCAGTAGCCCGGTGTACCGATCCAGAAGAAGTGGTGTCCTGTGCCGATTAGCCCAGTAATTAACGCCATGGCAATAATTACATACAGCCATTTCTCGATAACTTCACGATCTACGCCTGTTGTCTTAATTAGCACGTAAGCCAACAACGAACCTAGGATAAGCTCCCAAACACCTTCAACCCACAAGTGAACAACAAACCACCAGAACATTTTATCAAGCACGATGTTGTCAGGATTATAAAAAGCAAAAAGGAAGAACACTGCCAGGCCTACCAATCCAATCATTAGTACTAGATTGATCACCGTCTTTCTACCCTTGAGAATTGTCATACCAATATTAAACAAGAATGCCAAGGCAACAACCACAATACCAATTTTAATAATGGTAGGCTGCTCTAGGAACTCACGTCCCATTGTTGGCAGAAGGTCGTTCATGGTGATCTCTGCAAGAGTTGCATAAGGTACCAATAGGTATCCTAAAATTGTTACAACGCCAGCTGCTAAGAAAATCCAAAACATCACTTTAGCCAATAGCGGACTGTGTAATTCTGTTTCAGCTTCGTCAGGCACCATATAGTAAGCGGCGCCCATAAAGCCGAATAGTAACCATACAATCAGAAGATTGGTATGCACCATACGTGCTACATTAAAAGGGATTTCCGGAAAAAGGAAGTCACCAACGACATACTGCATGCCCATAATAACGCCAAACAAAATCTGCCCTACGAACAGTGCAATTGCGGCAATGAAGTATGGCTTTGCAACCATTTGAGAAGTATATTTCATATTAAATCTCCTTATCCTTGTATGTTAGGTGGCCAATTTTGGTTGTTAATTTCTGAAACGTATTTCAAGAATTCTGCAACTGCATCAAGCTCATCATCTGTTAAGTTAAATTGTGGCATGCTGCGTCTTCCAGGTATGCCGTTCTTTGGCCTATACTTGATAAATGCAATAATTGCTTCTTTGCTGTTTCCCATGCGCTTATAAACATTACCAAGCTCTGGTGCAAAGTAAGCGCCTTCACCCATTAGGGTGTGACAACCAATACAGTTATTGTTTTCCCAAACATGCTTTCCTTTAGCGACTTGTTCAGTCAAATTTTCCCTGTTGTCCGTTTTTGGCAATGACTCCACCGTATCGAACGTTAACACCAAAAGCAATAAGAAAAAGAACATGGATCCACCGTAAAAGATATTACGGGCCATGGACTTTGTAAATGCTTGTGACATACTAGCCTCCTTTTTATTAAACAAATATGGTCAATAGATAATAGCCATAAATGTATTATGGTTATTACCCGAGTTCCAGTGTCAAGTTTATATAAGTGCTCCAATAAAAAAATTGACGCAGATCAAGAGATTGAAATAATTATTCTAAATTAAGTTAATAACTTAATATATAGCCAATAATTAAGATCCAAAACGAAAAAAACCCATAGTCAAGACTATGGGTTTTAGATATGGTGCCGAAGGCCGGACTCGAACTGGCGACCTACTGATTACAAATCAGTTGCACTACCAACTGTGCTACTTCGGCAATAGCGCAAATTATACCAAATTATTATTAGTATTATTTAATAAAAATCGATGAATTTTAGCTTTTAATTTAACAAAAAAAATGCCTCATAACGAGGCATTTATAAAACGCTAAATTTGCTTTAGAAGGTTGGACCCGCCGTTAACGCAACAGACGCTTGTCTTAGTGCATTCACTGCTTGTGCATTGGCTTTTTTTGCCAACGCCACATTCTTGCTTTTTTTAGCTTCTTTAATCATCTTTCCTGTATCTCTCCAAGCCGCATTTTGAGCTAAGTTTTTCTTATAGTTAGCTTCAGCCGCCACAACCACATCAGCAAAAGAATCGCTCTTTGCTGCTACGGGTGTGTATTTTGGATCTTTTGACACGCTAGCCTTTTTAGGTGCCGGTGCGACAGGAACACCACCACCTAACTGGTGTACATATACAACCAGTTTTTTAAGCTGTACTGCGTCAATCACGCTAGAGTGTCCAAATGCTGGCATCACTGCATCTTGTGTTTGAGGATCATGCCCTTGATTAACACCGTGAATAATAGTGCGAACAACTGAGGCATGCTGATCTTCTGCTTTAAAGCGATAAATACTATCACTTAAGTTTGCCGAGCCCAGCATCTGATTGCCCGCCAATGTTGGGCCATGACAACCAATACAACCTTTACTCATGTAAAGCGCTTTTGAAGCAGAATTTGGATTACCTTGGGCACCCTTGCCAGTTTCAATCAGAAAAGTTGCTAGTTCGTCAGCTTGTGCATCGGTAATGCCAAGCATACGTGCTGGCATATTACCTTTACGGCCATTAGCAATAGTCTGCTCAATTTTCGCTAGTGAACCGCCATATAGCCAATCATCATCTGCCAAAATCGGGAATCCGGCATTACCTTGTCCGGCCGCACCATGACAAGCTGCACAATTATCACCAAATAAGGTTTTAGCAGTTTTAACCGCGTAAGTTCTAAGCTCATCATCGCGAATAATGTCTTCTAAAGAGGACTCTGCAATAGCTTTTTCAGTCGCTGCAAATTTCTTTTCACGATAAGCCTCAAGCTCTGCAACGCTTTCATTCATTTCAGTAATCTGAGTCCAGCCCGCTGACCCTTTGTAGTGATCACCAAACCAAGGGATGCTCGGGTAGTAGAATGAATAAATGACAACAGCCACAACACCAACCATCATGGCTTGCATATACCATCTTGGTGGGCGATTATTCAACTCTCTTAAATCTTGTTCATCATCCCAAAAGTGTCCTGTATTGTTCTCACCTGGGTATGGGTTTTCATGTTTGCTCATTTTCTTCTCCTCTTAACGTTCGTCATCATCATTGACGAAATTTCGTAAGTCTTCAAATTGTTGCTTATTCTTAGGTCTAAAAGAGTAAAAATAAGCAATCGCTAATAAAACAAATACTATTACTGCGGTAACAGTGCCAATTTTATCGACTAAAGTCATTATTCGCGGTAAGTAACACCGTCTTCAAACTTAATCATATTGCCTAGTGATTGCAAATAGGCAACCATAGCATCCATTTCGGTCTTGCCCGCAACTGCTTTAGCAGCGCTTGCAATATCAGCCTCTGTATACGGCACACCTACTTTAGATAAGCCTTTCATGTGAGAGGCGATCTCGTCACCATCTACCATAGCTTTATCTAAGAACTTATACTTAGGCATAACTGATTCTGGCACCAGCGCTTGCGGATGACGCAAGTGAAGAATATGCCATTCATCTGAATACTTACCACCTAGACGTGCCAAATCAGGACCTGTTCTTTTAGAGCCCCACTGGAATGGGTGATCATACTTAGACTCTACTGCTAGAGAGAAGTGACCATAACGCTCATTTTCATCTCTAAATGGACGAATCATTTGCGAGTGGCATAAGAAACAACCTTCGCGTTGATAGATATCACGACCTGCAACCTCTAATGGGGTATTAGGACGAACACCATCACCAGGCTTCCAATCGTCTAATGACTGGCCTTCAGCTCTTTGCCATAATAAGCTTTGGGTTGTTCCGTCAGCCAGTGTCACCTCATCCTTAACCGCTTCCGGATTGGTGAACAAAGGCACAATTTGCACGATACCTGCTAATGACACCGCTAGGGCCATAAACAAGTACATAGCAAAAATATTCTTTTCAAGCTTTGATTGTAAACTCTCTTTTTTATTATGATTTGACATTATCTCTCTCCTTTATGCGTGAGCGCTTTGCACTGAACTTGACTTGCGAATAGTGCTAACAATGTTAACTAACATAATAATTGCACCAATAAAGATCAAGACACCGCCTGATGCTCTCATTACATAATATGGGTGCATTGCAGATACAGACTCTGCAAACGTGTACGCCAACGTGCCGTACTCATCATACGCTCTCCACATCAAACCTTGCATAATGCCAGATACCCACATTGCCACAATGTATGTCACTGTGCCAATTGTATGAATCCAGAAGTGTGTTGCCAATAGCTTCTGGTTTAGCTTGACGTTATACATTCTTTCAATCATGTGATATAACGCACCAGCTGCTACCATAATATTCCAACCTAGCGCACCAGAGTGCACATGGCCAACAGTCCAGTCAGTATAGTGAGACAATGCATTCACATTCTTCGCTGCCATTACTGGGCCTTCGAAAGTACTCATTGCGTAGAATGCTAATGACATAATTAAGAAACGCAAAATGTAGTCTTCACGTAAACGATCCCAAGCACCCGATAGTGTTAGGATTCCGTTTAGTGCGCCACCCCATGATGGAATGATCATTGCCAATGAAATGGTTGCACCCAATGAGCCCGCCCAGTCTGGTAACGCCGTGTACTGTAGATGGTGAGCACCTAACCATACATAACCAAACATTAACGCCCAGAAGTGAATTACTGATAAACGGTATGAGTAAATTGGACGCTCTGCTTGCTTAGGTACAAAGTAGTACATAATGCCCAAGAAGCCTGCTGTTAAGAAGAATCCAACTGCATTATGCCCCCACCACCACTGAATCATTGCATCTTGAACACCAGAGAAAATTGAATAAGACTTAAACCAGTCCACTGGAATGGATAGATTGTTAACCACGTGTAAGTAAGTAACCATTACCATCATGCCCATGAAGAACCAGTTTGCAACATACACATGTGGCACTTTGTTTCTATCACGAATATGGATAGTCATAATAAAGTTGTATAAATATGAAGCCCATGACAACGTAATCAAAATATCAATTGGCCATTCAAGTTCTGCATATTCTTTAGACTGAGTTAAGCCTAAAGGCAGTGTCACAACAGCAAGTACAATCACCGTATTCCACGACCAGAATGTAAACCAAGCCATCTTGTTTGACCACAAACGCACCTGGTTAGTTCTTTGTACGATATAAAAGGCTGCAGCCATCAATGCCGATCCACCAAATGCGAAAACTACCGCGTTTGTATGCAACGGTCTTAAACGACCAAATTGGAAATATGGAAGGTCGGTGCCCAAATCGTTAAGATACGGAAACGCCAGCTCTGAAGCGATGTACACACCTAGTAATGTTCCCACCACCAAGTAAATGGACGACATAATCGTAAACCACTTGACGACGCCTAAATCATACTTTTCTGCTAAATTCATGAATAGTCCTCTTTTCTTTAGTTAATACTCTTAATTTCTTTACAAATCGCAAGGAATTATAATGCGATTCCACACTAGACGCTATGATACCGTCAATTATGCGATTGTTTCTTGATATAAATCAATTTTTTAAATTTAAATAGTCGGTTGACCTTATGTTCAGCCACATCCTAGCCTCTTCTTAAGAGCTTAAGAGCGATAATAAATAAAACAAACGCCATCAAGAACCACTGCAACGCATAACCAAGGTGCTTGTCTGAGCTTCCATAAAAAGGCTTCCATTGTCTGAAAAATCCATCTGTAGACATCTTATCAAGTCTGCCAATAATTGGTACAAAGCTAAGTTCTGATAATGCTTCAAGCTGACTCATATTAATCGACTGAATTAGCAAAGGGAACTCTGGGAGCTTCACGTGCTTCTCTAGTTCGATTCGTTCTACCGGCTTAATTAAAGACACCTTAATAACTCTAGGCTGGGGATTTATTTCGATATCAGCAATTCTATCTCGTCTTCCATGCCATGGAACAAACCCACGATTTATTAAAATAGCTTGCTGATCAGATAGTATAAAAGGCGTGAGGATGTAGTAGCCTGCATTGCCATTGACTATCTGATTATCATAAATAAATTGGCGGTTTTTTTCATAATGTCCAGCTAACAGAACATTATGATATTCCTTTTTTATCAGGCCAATAGAGGTGGAAGTTTGCTTAGCTGGAGAGCTTTGTGCTATTTCTATTTGCTTGGTAATAGCCAGCTTTTCATCGGCACGATCTAGTTGCCACAAGCCTAGTGATATTAGGCCATATATAACAACACCTATTAGAATACCTGGAAGGGAGAAAATCCTTCCAATCACTTGGCAATAGTGGCATCCATGACAACGACATTAGGCTCAATCCATCCCATATAGCCCGACAACATTAGGACACCAAATAAGAATAAGGATAAAGCCACTCGTATCACTAAAGAACGGAACATTTTATCGGAACCGGCAGATCCACCACGCAACAGACCTAGTAAGCCAGAACCTAGTGCTAACAAAATTCCAACAATAATAACAATAATAATAACACTTGACATATTAACTCCTTATAACAATAAACTTATTCAAACCCAGTATACAAATACGAATAGCCCGAGCCAAACAACATCCACAAAATGCCAATACCACGCAACTCCTTCAAAAGCAAAGTGATTGTCAGCGGTAAAATGGCCTTTTTGCACTCTAAACAAGATAACAGTCAACATAATGGCGCCGAGTGTTACATGAAATCCGTGAAAACCGGTGAGCATATAAAAAGTAGAGCCGTAAATACCTGAGGTTAGCTTAAGTCCGTCTGCATACGCATGTCCATATTCTGCAACTTGAAAACCTAAAAAAGCAGATCCTAGTGCAATTGTTGCTATTAACCACCCAATTACTTGATTACGCTTACTGCTTCGTAATGCGTGATGGGAAAAGGTAAGTGTCACACCTGAAAGTAGCAGCAAAATTGTGTTTAGTGCCGGCAATCCTGTTGCATCGACAAGTTTGGTAGGAATTGAAATGGCTGTGCCTGATTGCAGTGTTGTGCCTGGCGTAGTAAAGGCAATTTGCTGCCAGGTTGCGCTAAAACCATTCCACAATTCAGGTGTAAAGAGATTGTTATCTGCACCACCCAGCCAAGGAACACTTAATGCTCGTGCATAGAACAAGGCGCCAAAAAAGGCCGCGAAGAACATTACCTCTGAGAAAATAAACCAGCTCATGCCCCAACGAAAAGACCTGTCTACTTGCTGATTATATTGACCATTAACACTTTCACTAACCACTTGGCCAAGCCATCCAAATAACATAAAAACAGTGATTGCAAAGCCCAGCGCCATAACTGAAGCTCCCCAGCTAGCCCCATGCATTTGGTTAGCAAAGCCTACCAGTAAAGTTGAAATTCCGACAGACCCAATAATCGGCCAATATGTCCCATTTGGGATATAGTATTCTTTTTCACTCATTTTCTCTCCCTCATTTTTTAACTATCAAGTTTAAAAAAGTTGTATGACAAGCTTATATCTTGTATTCGCTCATCTAATTCTGGCTCCACGACAAATCTTAGTGTCATTTCAAGCTCTTCGTGTGGCTTAAACACCTGTCTATTAAAGCAAAAACATTCTAATTTCTTAAAATGTAGTGCAGCATCTGTCGGCGCAACACTTGGAACCGCTTGACCAATAACCACTTGATCGGTGTTATTTTTTGCAAGATAACTGGTTGTATAAAATTTCCCAGGTATCACCTCCATTGAATGAACCTTGGGGCTAAATTGAACAGGAAAACCGCCCATGGTCATCGCAAAAAAACTAACTTCGATCTTTCTATCTTTTTCAACCTTGTATTGTTGATCACTGTCTACTCGTCCAGTTGTGCCATTAAACCCCGTTATTTCACAAAAAACATCGTAAATTGGCGGCATGACAAACATCGCAAAAACAAACATTAAGATAGGTGTCGATACTAACTTCACCCAAAACGATGTTTTTATCCTTCTTTTTGCTCGAAAGTCGTCAGCCATAAAACATAATGGTCGCCACAAACACTCCTATTGCTATTGCGCCAACAACCACTGCTGTGATCATAACATTCTTATTTCGATCATCCATTAAGAGTGTTGAGACTCCGATTTAATTAGCTCTTTTGAAGGTGGTGTGTTAAAGCTATGGTATTCAGCTTTAGCTGCCAACGTCCATTCCAAACCTTTAGCGCCTTCCCACGGTCTTGCAGTTGCTGGCTTACCGTTACGAATACAATCAACAATAATGTAGGTGAACAATATAAATGACGCGCCAAACGCAAAACCACCAATTGACGAGATAAAGTTAAAGTCTGCAAATTGTAGTGCGTAATCTGGAATTCGTCTTGGCATGCCAGCAAGACCTAAGAAATGTTGAGGGAAAAACAGAACGTTTACTGAAATAACCGCCCACCAAAAGTGCACTTTCGCCAAACCTTCGTTATACATTTTTCCAGTCCATTTAGGCAACCAGTAGAATGTTGCTGCAATAATTGCCCACAATGCACCTGTTACAAGTACATAGTGAAAATGTGCAACTACAAAATAAGTATCATGATATTGAATATCGGCTGGCGCAATACCCAGCATCAGTCCTGAGAAGCCACCAATTGTGAATAAAAATACAAATGATATCGCCCATAACATCGGAGTTTCAAATGTCATTGAGCCTCGCCACATGGTTGAGACCCAGTTAAAAACCTTAACGCCTGTGGGCACCGCAATGAGCATGGTGGCGTACATAAAGTACAACTCACCAGCGACTGGCATACCCGTTAAAAACATATGGTGAGCCCATACAATGTACGACAAGAAAGCAATCGACGCTGTTGCGTACACCATAGAAGAGTAACCGAATAACGGCTTGCGCGCGAAAGTTGGAATAATGTGCGACACCACGCCAAACGCTGGCAGAATCATAATATATACTTCTGGATGGCCAAAGAACCAGAAAATATGTTGGAACATAACCGGATCTCCGCCACCTGTTGCATCAAAAAATGCGGTACCAAAGTTGCGATCCGTTAGC
Organism: Candidatus Thioglobus sp.; assembly: GCA_018644675.1. Taxonomy (GTDB): domain Bacteria; phylum Pseudomonadota; class Gammaproteobacteria; order PS1; family Pseudothioglobaceae; genus Thioglobus_A. The sequence continues at coordinate 42,107 of JABGQC010000002.1, read as the reverse complement.
ATCATTGTTACTGCGCCGGCTAAAACTGGCATTGCACCAATCAGTAAGAATGAAGTAATTAACCACGTCCAAACAAACAACGGCATATCCATCAACTTCATGTCAGGCGCTCGCATATTAAGCACCGTGGCAATAATATTAATTGCACCCATGATGGATGAAAATCCCAGTAAGTGCACTGCAAAAATAAAGAAGTCTGTGCTATCGGGCGCAAATGTTGTTGACAAAGGTGCGTAGAATGTCCAGCCAAATGCTGGCGCGCCACCTTCCATAAAGAATGTGCTTAACAAAATACCGCCTGCGAACGGTAGAATCCAAAAAGACCAGTTGTTCATACGCGGTAGTGCCATATCAGGTGCACCAACCATCATTGGAATTAGCCAATTACCTAGACCAACGAATGCCGGCATAATTGCGCCAAACACCATAATCAAACCGTGCATGGTGGTCAATTGATTAAAAAACTGTGGCTCCATTAGCTGTAGTCCAGGCTGTAGAAGTTCCATACGAATACCCATTGCTAGGGCGCCACCAATAAGTAGCATAACAAAGGCAAACCACAAGTAAAGCGTACCTATGTCTTTATGGTTTGTGGTTTTAACCCATCGCATTAAACCTTTTTCGGGTCCGTGATGATGTTCGTCATGAGAGGCTGTTACTGTTGTCATAATATTTCTCCTTTAATTAACGTACAGACTTAACATCTGAAGGTTGAACCACGCTGCCAGTATTACCAAAAGCGTTTCTCTCATAAGTAATTACCGAGGCTAGGTCTGAATCACCCAACATTTTGAATGTTGGCATGCCACCCTTGCCATGTAATACAATTTTCATATGTTCTAATGCCGGTCCATTTGCAATAACAGAGTCCTTCATAGCTGGGAAGATTGGTGGTATACCAGAGCCATCTATCTTGTGACAGCCTGCGCAATTAGCCTCATAAACACTCTTGCCTTTGGTCATTAATTCTGCTTTAGACCAGGTTTTGGTAGCACTAGCAACAGCGGCGGCAGCGCTCGCCTGCTCTTTGGCAACCCATGCAGCATAATCCGCCTTGGACACCACCTCAACAACAATAGGCATAAAGCCATGATCTTTGCCACACAACTCTGCACACTGACCACGATAAACGCCAATTTTGTCAACTTGAGCCCAAGCATCATTGATAAAACCAGGATTGGCATCTTGTTTAACACCAAACTCTGCAACCCACCAGTTATGAATGACATCGTTTGATGTAATTAAAAAACGAATAGAGGTGTCAACTGGCAATACTAAGCGCTTATCTACTTCCAGTAAATAATGTTGAGGTTTTGTATCACTTTTCAACGAGTTTTTTGAGCTTTTAGCCAAATTAGAAATAAAGCTAATACCTTCTTTTGGGTAGTCATATTGCCACTTCCACTGATGGCCAGTAATCTTGATGGTCATCTGCGCCTTAGAGGTGTCCTCCAAATCAATCAATACCTTAGAAGCTGGTATCGCCATAACTATTAAGATAATAACTGGGATGGCGGTCCATAAAAATTCAGCCTTGGTGCTTTCATGAAAGTTTGCGGCCTTAAATCCTTTAGATTTTCGATGCGTATACAAAGAGTATGCCATGACACCAAATACGATGATTGCGATTGCAACACAGATCCAAAAAACCATCATGTGTAATCCGTAAATATCTCGACTGACTGACGTAACACCTTCAGTCATATTTAAGCCGTATTCTGAAAATACTGCTGTAGAAATTAGTGCTGTAGACGAGGCCACAACTCTTGATAATTTGCTCATATATCCCCCCAGATAAAAGCAATCATTTGCATAAAATGCCAAACTGATCAAAAAATTTAAAGCAATCATACTATATTTTTTTAACTTTCTAACATATTTTTAGAAAAAAATCCATTATTTAGATCAAGGTTTTATAATATTCTTGACAAGCCGGAAAATGAATGTTTTAATGAGCTAGTATTAATTTCACGGGGGAGAAAAAATGGCATTAGTCCAAACAGTTAGAATGCAAAAGAACACAGGGAAAAAGGCAACCATCAATCGTATTGGGCTAGGATCTCCAGTCATCTGGATTAGTAAGGCTTTTACTGACATTATGACTTGCCCTAAGTTGGCTGTTTTTTACGGGGGCTTGTTTACCTTGGTAGTTTACAACTTATGGACATTCCTGGCGCAATCTAGCTCGCTACATGACGTTGCCGTACCACTAGTTGCTATGATTATTTTAGTACTGGGACCTATTTCTGCTATCAGCCTTTATGATGTATCTAGAAAAATTTCTAACGGGGAAAAACCCACTATTAGTAACGTATTAGGAGCGTCAATTAAATCAAACGGGTCATGCCCTTCAATCTTCTTGTCAATTGTGCTGATGCTAGTAGCTGTTGCCTGGATGGTGTTTTCTCCGTTGATTTATACGGTATTTACTGCTGGCGCGCTAAATATTGTTAACACCGATCAAAGCATAATTCAAAATATTATGGCTGACTTTGCCAATGGCACTAACATGGGCTTTGTGATTGCCTATTCAGTTTTCACTTTATCATTAGCATTAGTTACATTTATGATTAGTTGGTTTGCATTCCCAATGGTTCACGATCAAGATGTAGACCCATTTACAGCAATCAGCACTAGCTTAAGTGCGACTTCAAAAAATGCCCTAGTAATGATTCCTTGGATTGTTTTCGTAGGTGCCGCTGTAACTGCTGGCTTGCTAACCCCTTACTTTTCTGGCCTTATAATTATTATTCCTGTATTGGCTCATGCTACATGGCACGCCTATGAGGAAATGATTGGCAGTATAGATTAATCCAGACTTTCTTTCTAAACATCAGTCCGGTTGGTTGTCGGTCTGATGTTTTTTTTCGCAAAAAAAAACTAGCCTATGTACAATAAATTACTAGTATCTTCAATTATTCTCGCCTTGATAGTGGTTGTGCTTGGCGCCTATACCAGATTAAGCGATGCTGGCCTGGGATGTCCAGACTGGCCTGGTTGTTATGGGAAAATTATTGTCCCTGACATGGCTGATGGCACTCAGATTGAAGGCTATGAGCGCCCACTTGAGGTGGCTAAAGGTTGGAAAGAAATGCTCCACCGATACGCCGCCTCTACTTTGGGGCTATTTATCCTTATACTGTGGCTCCTGGCTTTAAAAGGCAAAACGCCACACGCTCAATCTATGGTGCTCCCAAGCTTTACCGCGTTATTCGTAATGCTGCAAGGCGCCTTTGGAATGTGGACAGTCACTTTAATGGTTCACCCCGGTATTGTCACCACACACCTTGTTGGTGGCTTTATTACCAGCGCCTTACTCGTCTGGCTATATCTCAATCAAAATAGGCGTACCCTTATCGATCGTCACATTCTAAAACGACACAAATATCTGCTTTTGCTTGTCTTGTTTGCACTTAGTGTGCAAGTTATCCTTGGTGGTTGGACCAGCACTAATTACGCAGCACTTTCTTGTGGAGACCAATTTCCAACCTGTTTAGATGCCTGGTGGCCAAATATGGATTTCTCCAAAGCATTCTATTTCGGTCCTATTGGTTCAGAATACAACTACGAGTACGGCGTATTAGAGAATCAAGCGCGCGCTGCCATTCAGATGATGCACCGCATGGGCGCCTTGGTAGTCACTATTTTAATACCCCTGTTGTTAGTTTTATTGGGACGCTATGCGCGCCTAAAAGACAATCTGATGCTAGTATGGGGATTGTTGATCGCCCAAGTATTATTGGGCATTTTAAATGTCATGCTATCACTGCCAATGACGATAGCTGTACTGCACAATGCGGTTGCCCTATTGTTACTATTAAGCATTGTTATTCTAATTCATAGAGTATTCAAAAAAGAATCCTTTTGACCACAATAAAATTTAGAGTCTATCAGTTTTAATCTCGAGTTCAGCTACTCTACTTACTAGACATCTCTTGCATCCGATTTACCTTTTACACCAAATCTAATTATTGAAATTTTAGATTAAAATGTTTAGGCAGCTATTGCAAGCTTAACAGCGGCAACAACCACTGCAATAAAAACAGCTGTCATCACCAAACCAACAACAATATACGGCCACGGGCCTTGTTTTTCTGTTCGCTCAAAGTCTTTGGCTAAATTTTCTTTTTTGCCAACACCAATCATGGCTGAGGCTACTGCCTTAAATACTTGACCCAACCCTTTCAAAATATTCCCTTTTTAGCCTATAAAGTAATAAGCCAATAATGATCTACCAGTAGAGCAAGAAAGATCAGCATTAGGTAATTAATCGAGTAAGTGAATGTATTCCAGGCAATTTTTACATCCTTAGGCCGGCTATTAATACTAATGGCATACCATAGAAAAATAACCCCTAAAATCAAAGCGGCAGCTAAATAAATCAGTCCTGACATACCTGTAAGATAAGGCAAAATTGTGACCACCACCAGCAAAATTGTATACAGTAGAATTTGCATTCTGGTGTAGGCTAGACCATGAGTAACCGGCAACATTGGGATGTTAACCTTCTCATACTCCTTAACTCTGTGTATTGCCAGCGCCCAAAAGTGCGGTGGCGTCCAAATAAAAACAATCAAAAATAAGAGTAGTGCAAACTCAATATTTTGTCCACCGGTTATAGACGTCCACCCTAATACAGGAGGTGCCGCACCCGCCGCACCTCCTATTACAATATTTTGTGGCGTGGCACGTTTTAAATACAAAGTGTAAATTACTGCGTAACCAATTAATGATGCAAAGGTTAAGATCATGGTCAAGGTGTTGACGAATAATTGCAATATACCGAGGCCAGCCACTCCTAACAACACACCCCAAATTAACGCTTGATGACGACTAACCTTTCCTTGTGGCAAGGGTCTTTGGTCAGTTCGTGACATTTGCATATCAATTTTTTCATCAACCACGTGATTAAATACAGCGGCCGAAGCGGCAGCCATACCAATGCCGGCTGACGCGTTCAAAACCAGCGTCCATTCCGGAAAGTAAGGCGCAGGAACTGCCAAAAACATACCCACAATTGCCGTTAGAAGAATTAACGCAACCACTTTAAGTTTGCAAAGATCTAGCAAGTTGGAAATTGAAACCATAGATTTTTTAGCCATTAGCCAATACGAGAATATTTAAAAAGACGATGTAGATCCTTGATTACAAGCTTAATATTTAACTCTTCAGGGTTATAGTGCAGCATGATATTTCCCAGGGGATCAATTAAAAATAGATGGTTATTAGGGAATTTTTTTAACTTTTGCATGAGATCAGCGCCACCACGAGCTAGTGCCACTTTTGGATTAATGCCTTTCACATTCTCACTGGTTAGCAGCAGGTTCTGGATTCGGCGCATATTTTCATTCGTAAGTATGCGTATGGTGTTCATATCTTCAAGTGTTTTTTGACAGGACTGCTCACAACGATCGGTCACATAAGTGAGTGTCCAAATCCCTTGAAGACTTCCATTTTTGGCATCATTAAAGACAATGTCTTGATTTTCTGTACTAATAACAGGGTTAACGAATTCGCCATAATTAACCGTGCTTTTAGTGAAAGACCCAGGGCTCAAATAGAAGAAAGCGGTGCCAAAAACAATTGGCAACACAAAAGAGGCTAACAAAACCCACAGCTCTTTTTTGGAATTCATAAAAACCTTTTTTTTAAAATTTAACCAATAATACACTTAGATGTCTTACAGGGGTGAATTTAAACTTTTAAAGTCGAACCTCTATGCCTTTTTCTTGCATGGCTAGCTTTGCTTGTTCTACCGTATATTCGCCAAAATGAAAAATACTGGCTGCCAAAACCGCATCGGCACCGCCTTTTAAGACGCCTTCGCATAGATGCTCTAAATTGCCCACGCCACCTGAAGCGATAACAGGCACGCCCACCGCATCTGATACCGCTTTTGTAAGATCAAGGTCAAAGCCAGTTTTAACACCGTCGCAATCCATAGAGGTCAGTAACACCTCTCCAGCACCATGCTCACCCTCAGTCATTTTAACCGCCCACTCAACCACATCAATACCGGTTGGATTGCGCCCTCCATGAGTAAAAATTTCCCATTTATTAGGCGTGCTTGAGACTTTTTTAGCATCAATAGCAATCACAATACATTGTGAGCCAAATTGTTTGCTAAGCTCGTTAATTAGCTTTGGATCAAAAATAGCCGCCGAATTAACTGCAACTTTATCAGCGCCCGCATTTAACATGGCGCGTACATCTTGTGCCTTACGAATACCGCCACCGACAGTTAGTGGAATGAACACTTGTTCAGCGATACTCTCCACCATGTGAATGGTGGTGTCTCTTCCTTCATGTGAGGCGGTAATATCTAAAAAGGTAATTTCATCTGCGCCTTGTTCATCGTAGCCCTTGGCCACCTCAACAGGGTCTCCGGCATCCTTAATGTCTACAAACTGCACACCCTTAACCACGCGACCATCGCGCACATCCAAACAAGGAATAATTCTTTTTGCTAAACTCATAAAAATGAATTTTACCTCTCAAAGTTTGTTATGTGGCCAAATATGACTCTATAGGTATAATTCTGACTTATTATGAATATCCCAAAGCACATTGCAATCATCATGGACGGTAACGGACGCTGGGCATCTGGGCGCAGTCTTCCGCGTATTGTTGGTCATCAACAAGGTGTTAAAGCTGTACGAACTGTGGTCAAAGCTTGTGGCGCCATGGGTGTTAAAACCCTTACTTTGTTTGCGTTTAGTAGTGAGAACAAAAATCGCTCAACTGAAGAAGTGTCACTATTATTCAAATTATTTCTAACCGTTCTCAAGCAAGAAGTTAAAAAACTCAACAAACATAATGTGCGCTTAAAAATCATTGGGGACTTGTCGCTATTCCCAGAAGATGTGCAAAAAACAGCTGCTGAAGCTCAAACTCTGCTCGATAATAATAATGGACTAACACTGGTAATTGCTGCTAACTATGGCGGCCAGTGGGATATTGTTCAAGCAGCCAGACAAGCGGCCCAAGCGGCCCTCAATGGCGACATTAAACCTGAAGATATTACCATTGACAGCTTTTCAAACTATTTGTCACTAGCAAACGAACCCATGGTGGACTTGCTAATTCGCAGTAGTGGCGAACTTAGAATTAGCAACTTCTTGTTATGGGACGTTGCTTACAGTGAGTTTTACTTTACCGATACACTCTGGCCAGATTTTGACGAAACTGAGCTTAACAAAGCTATTGTAAGCTTTAATCATCGTGATCGCCGTTTTGGCGCACGCAAGGAAAAATAATGCTATTACCAAGAATTTTGACCGCACTCATCCTGGCACCTTTATTTATTTGGGCAATTTTCTCTCTGCCTACTGATTATTTTTCCTACCTACTTTTATTGTTTGTTGCACTTGGCGGTTGGGAATTTGCACAGCTTATCAAAATTGAAAAACCACTTTATCGTCTCTTGGTGTCTGCTGGCATTGTCGGTTGCGCGGTTGTTGCCTCTGAGCATACCCAAAACTTACAGATTGTTTTAATGGTATCTGTTGCATGGTGGGGGTTAAATTTATATTGGGTTATTAGCTACCCTAATAATGTTCAATCTTGGTATGGCTCGGGCATTGTTAGGGTTATGGGCGGAGTAATGCTATTAGTGCCAATGTGGGTAGCTTTAACAAATCTGCACGCAGATTATAGCAGGGACTATTTCCTCCTGTTGATGTTGCTAATCTGGGGTGCAGATTCTGGTGCTTATTTTGCTGGAAAAGCATTTGGCAAACACAAACTAGCGCCAAACGTTAGCCCTGGGAAGTCTATTGAGGGTGTTGTTGGCGGTATTGTACTTGCGGTTATTATTATGTTGGCTTTTTTACAATACCAGAATATTGCCTCTGACGCTTATACTGGCTATCTGCTACTTGCTGTAGTGGTTTCTAGCGTTTCTGTCTTAGGCGACCTTTATGAAAGTCTATTTAAACGTACATCGGGTATCAAAGACAGTGGCAATATTTTGCCAGGACATGGCGGTATTCTTGACCGTATCGATTCATTAACGGCTGCTGCACCCTTCTTTCTACTGGGTCTTGGCTTAATATGATAAACCTTACTCTACTAGGTGCCACCGGATCAATTGGGAAAAGCACCTTGGCAGTTGTTGACCTGCATCCAGATCAATTTAATGTATTTGCGATTAGCGCTCACACCAACTGGCAACAGATGCTGGAGCTTTGTAAAAAATATCAACCCAGCTTTGTAGTCATGACCGATGAAAATGCTGCCGCTCAATTAACTCAACAAATTCAAGATAAGACGGTTGTTTTGGTAGGTGCTAAAGCATTAGATGAAATCGCCTCTCATACGCAAACCGACTACGTTATGGCAGCAATCGTGGGCGCCGCCGGCATGTCTTCAGCATTGGCCGCCGCCCAAGCGGGCAAACGAATCATGCTTGCCAATAAAGAATCCTTGGTACTGGCTGGTGATATTTTCATGCAGGCAGTTAAAGATAACCAGGCTGAACTCATACCTGTTGATTCAGAGCATAGTGCGATTTTTCAGTGCCTGCAAGGCGGTCGATCAGGTTTGAAAAAAATCCAGCTCACCGCTAGTGGCGGGCCTTTTTTGCACACACCTCTTGAAAAACTTGTAAACGTTACTCCAGATCAAGCTTGCGCTCATCCTAATTGGTCAATGGGTCGCAAAATATCAATAGATTCTGCCACCATGATGAACAAGGGTCTAGAAGTAATCGAGGCACACTACCTCTTTAATTTATCCTCTGAAAAAATTGATGTTGTAATGCACCCTCAAAGCATTATTCACTCGTCGGTCTATTTTGAGGACGGCTCAACCTTATCACAGCTTGGCAATCCCGATATGCGCTCAGTCATCTCGTACGCCATGAGTTATCCTAACCGGATAGCATCAGGCGTGCCGTCATTAGATTTAACACAAAATTCCCCACTAGAGTTTTATACGCCAGATTTTGAGAAATTCTCTTGCTTGCGCCTAGCCTTTGAGGCGCTAAAACAGTCCGGAAGCTCGATGGGCACAATGAATGCGGCCAATGAAGTTGCTGTAGACAGCTTTCTAAAAGGTCGAATAAGTTTTTTAGATATTTCAACCGTTATCGAAAAAACCTTGAATGAAGCGGAACACTTCTACCCAAGCACGCTTAGTGAAGTAATACATAATGACCAAAGCGCAAGAGCCATTGCCGATAAAATTATCAAGTCTTATGCGTAGATTACTAATCAGTGCGCTATTGCTTTTTCTACTACTCAATATAAGAGTTGCTTTTGCTCAGGATAGTGAATACCGCTTTACCGTTAAACAGGGGGACTCCCTAAGCAAATACTTTTCAAAGCTCGGTCTATCAAACCGATTATTGGTCAATTTGCTATCGGCTAATCAAAAAAATCAACAGCTTAATCAGCTTAATATTGGCGAAAAAATTGTTCTCCGTTTGCACAATAATCGCCGCTTCAAATCGCTAAGTTATTACCCGCATAGCAAAAAATCACTTGAGGTGTTGTTAGTTGGCACTCGCTTTGTCAATCCACCCAAACTGAGCAAAAAAAACCTAGACCCCCTTTTAGTAAGCACTATTGTTATTAACAATTCATTTGGTTATGATGCGCAAAAAGCAGGGTTTGGGCTAAGTCTGGTCAATACAGTTGTTGAGGCGCTATCGTGGCATTTAGACTTTGACACTGATTTGCATAAGGGCGATCGTTTTTTTATTATTACCAATGGCGCCAAAAAACCCGTTGGCATTATTTACAAGGGGAGTAATAAACGTATTGAGGCTTTTGCTCACACCGATAAGAGCGGCAAAACCCGTTATTACAATCGCTATGGCTACACGCTCAACTCTTCTTTTTTGAGTGCACCTCTGAAATACAAACGCATTAGCTCTAAGTTTCAGTTAAAACGCTATCATCCTATTCTAAAAACCTACCGCCCACATAGGGCTGTAGATTATGCCGCTGACCATGGAACGCCTGTTGTTTCAACTGCGGATGGCGTTGTTAAGCTTAAAGGCTGGAAGGGCGCCCTTGGAAAGGCTATTATCATTAAACACGGTGCCAATTACACCACGGTTTATGCACATCTATCTAAATATGCTCGTCATCTTCGTAAAGGCGGCTCGGTGAAAAAAGGGCAAGTCATCGGCTATGTTGGCTCAACCGGTCGATCTACAGGTGCACATCTACACTACGAGTTGCGCTTTAAGGGTGAGCGTAAAAACCCATTAAGTTATAAGCTGCCTAAGCGCTTGAAAGTTTCTCGTTCAGAGTTGTGGAGCTTTCGTGCGCAAGTTAATACAATTCTAGCCGCTCTATAACGATTGCATCTTAACCCAACGGCGCCAACTTTCAGGCGTCAGGTCTGTCAAATAGTCATTTTTAATATAACGATCTTGGTAAGCTTTGGCGCCCGCCACCTTGTTCAAGATTGCAAAAGTAATAAGCTCATCAATTCGGCTTATTTTCTTAGTGCCTGGCACTAATGACTCGTTACGAATAATGGCCGCCATCATGGCTGATTGTGCATTTCCGTGCGTCTTGAAAGATTCTTCGAACAGGTTTAGCGCCAAAAACTCATTTTTAATAAAGCCGTGATCGCCATCAAGCAAATACAAAGCATACTCGTAGAGTGCCGTATCATAACTTCTGCGAACCAATTTGATCAAAATTTTGTTAGCCTCTTGCTCTTGGGGGTTGTATCCCATTAGCTCATTACCCTGTCTGAGCTGCTTTGAAGCCGCGTACATAGCGTCAAAATCATTCAGGTCAAAGGCGCCTTTTAACAGCAATGACTGCCCTCTGAGTACCACATCACGCGAACCAATCTCATTGCCGATTTGTATTAGACGTAGGGCGCCATCTGAGAGTGGAGATGCAGTCGCATTCAAGCTCAGTAACACAATAAGAATAGGTATTTTTTTCAGCATGGCAATTTATAATCTATTTTACCACGACAAAAGTTATCATAATTTCTAGTCAGACAATCGATTAAAATATGTCTAATATTTATTGCAACAACCGTCAAAGGAAACTACTGTGGAAACTCTATTTGAAACCAATTTAAGCCTGCCTCTTATTCAAAAAGGCAAGGTGAGGGATATTTACGATATCGATGACAAAAGAATGCTTATTGTTACCACAGATCGTTTAAGTGCTTTTGATGTGGTTTTTGATGATGGCATTGCCAAAAAAGGCGCTGTATTGACGTCTGTAGCCAATTTTTGGTTTGATAAAACAAATCACATCATTCCAAACCACTTAACTCACGAACCCTTAAACAGCGTGCTAAGTGACCAAGAAGCTAAACAAGTTGAAGGTCGCGCTATTATTGTTAAAAAACTAAAACCTTTGGCGGTTGAGGCAATTGTTCGTGGCTACATCATTGGCTCAGGCTGGAAAGATTATCAACACACCGGTGGCATATGTGGCATAGCCTTACCTTCTAATCTTAAATTAGCAGAAAAACTTCCAGATGTTCTTTACACTCCCTCCAGCAAAGCTGCTGTTGGCGAACACGATGAGAATATTGATTTTGAAACCACTATCAGCATCCTGGGTACAGAGATGGCACAACAGGTCCAACAAGCCAGCCTTGCACTGTACCAATTTGCAGCGGAGTTTGCACTTGAACGAGGCATTATTATTGCAGATACTAAATTTGAATTCGGTCTAGATGAAAACAACACTCTAACCCTGATGGATGAAGTGTTAACGCCAGATTCTTCACGCTTTTGGTCAGCACAAGATTATCAAGTTGGCACTAGTCCAAAAAGCTTTGACAAGCAAATTATTCGTGATTATTTGGAAACGCTAGACTGGGATAAGACTCCGCCAGCGCCAAAACTGCCGCAAAATATTATTGAAAAAACAGCCAACAAATATCAACAGGTCCAGCATTTGTTAACGCAATAACACTCATGCAGTTAAGCGGCTCAATCCAAAAGATGCACGCCCACCTTAATAAGGGGGTTGCTCAATATCAACTGCCTATTGGACAAAGGCTGTTAAATATGAATGACTTGGTGGGTGAAGAAATCACACTAAGTTTTAACCATGTTATCCACTGTGGCCACTGTGGCAAAAAAACCAACAAAAGCTACTCTCAAGGCTATTGCTACCCTTGCTCTCAAAAACTAGCCTGCTGCGATCTATGCATTATGAAACCCGAGACTTGCCATTACCATCTCGGCAGCTGTCGAGAACCAGAGTGGGGCCTGAACAATTGCTTCTCACCTCATGTTGTTTATTTGGCTAATTCTTCCGGTGTTAAGGTTGGCATTACTCGCAAAAGCAACATACCCAGCAGATGGATAGATCAAGGCGCTATTAGCGCTGTGCCAATTTTAGAGGTAGATACACGACTAAAATCTGGCGAGCTTGAGATGTCTTTAAAAGAATTTGTTAATGACAAGACTAATTGGCGAAAAATGCTCAAAAATGAGGTTAGCGCCATTAATCTAATTCCAATAAAAGATGAGCTTCTTAAGCATATTCAAGATACCATTAAAGTCACAGGCGCTCAGATTTTAGACAATCAAGCTTTGGAGATAAACTACCCTGTGGTAGAATATCCCAGCAAAATTAGCTCCCTAAATTTTGATAAAACACCGGTTATTTCAGGTACATTAAAAGGCATCAAGGGTCAGTATTTAATACTAGATTGCGGCGTGCTTAATATTAGAAAATTTAGCGCTTACAATATTACATTAACTTATTAGGAAAAATTATGGCAGACTTAATCATAGAAGAATTAACATTAGGCGAAGGCAGTGCTTGTAAAGCGGGCGATCACGTTTCTATGCACTATACCGGATGGCTGACAAACGGAAAAAAGTTTGACTCAAGCGTTGATCGTAATGATCCTTTTAATTTTCAATTAGGTGTCGGCCAAGTAATTCCTGGATGGGATCAGGGTGTTGACGGCATGCAAGTAGGTGGTAAACGCAAGCTAACCATTCCATCTCAGTTGGCCTACGGAGAAATGGGCGCAGGCGGCATTATTCCGCCAAATGCAACTCTGGTCTTCGATGTTGAACTTTTAGCAATTAATTAATAAAAACCATGAACGACGACTTTCCTAGAATTAAACGACTTCCTGCTTATGTTTTTGCTGTTACCAACGAGCTAAAATCAAAGGCTAGGGCGCGTGGGGAAGATATTATCGACTTTGGTATGGGTAATCCAGACCAGCCAACGCCTGATCACATCGTTGAAAAACTAGTTGAAGCGGCGCGTCGTAAAGACACGCACAGATATTCCACATCACGCGGAATTCCGCGCTTACGTAAGGCGATCTCAAACTGGTATAAAACCCGTTTTGATGTCACCATCGATCCGGAAACAGAGGCAATTGTCACTATCGGTTCTAAAGAAGGTCTGGCCAATTTAGCTCAGGCAGTAGTAGGTGCAGGTGACACCGTATTGGTACCTAATCCGGCATATCCAATCCATCCATATGGCTTTGTCATTGCGGGTGCTGATATTCAACATGTACCCTGTGGTCCAGACGATGACTTTCTAACCGAGCTCGAAAGATCCATCAAAAACACCTGGCCAAAGCCAAAAATGTTGGTACTTAACTATCCATCTAATCCAACCACCGAGTGCGTTGAGCTAGAGTTTTTTGAAAAGATTATAAAAATTGCTAAAGAACATGAGATTTGGGTGGTACAAGATTTAGCCTACGCCGATATCGCCTTTGACGGCTATGTTGCGCCTAGCATTATGCAAGTCAAAGGCGCTAAAGATATTGCCGTGGAGTTTTTCTCACTTTCAAAAAGTTATAATATGCCGGGCTGGCGTGTCGGGTTTATGGTGGGCAATCCTACGCTAGTAGGCGCTTTAGCAAAAATAAAATCTTACCTAGATTATGGTATGTTTACCCCGATCCAGGTGGCTGCTATTGAAGCACTAGAGGGTGATCAAACCTGTGTTCAGGAAATATCAGACATGTACCAAGATCGTCGCGACGTACTATGTGGCGGCCTAAATAGTATTGGCTGGGAAGTAACGCCGCCCAAAGCCACCATGTTTGTTTGGGCCAAAATTCCTGAGTCTTATCAAGCTATGGGCTCATTAGAGTTTACTAAAAAACTGCTAAAAATAGCCAAGGTTGGCGTCTCTCCAGGCGTTGGATTTGGTGACTATGGCGATCAATATGTACGTTTTGGTCTAATCGAGAATGAGCATCGAACCCGTCAAGCTATTCGTGGCATTCGTGAAATGTTTAAAGCAGATGGCTTGCTATAGTTAAAAGTTTGGCGTTAAAATCAAACCCATGAAACTCTCTGCTAACGAATTTATAAACAGCAAACAAAAACGCTTAACCTTGCTAGGCATGTCTGGTGTGGGCAAAACGCATTTAGCAAAACTCCTGTCCAAAGAAGATCAGTATTTTCATTATTCCGGCGACTATCGTATCGGCGCTGAGTATCTAAATAATCCAATCCTGGAAAACGTCATCAATCGCGTCAAACAAGATGAATGGCTAAAATCCCTGCTAGATAACGAATCAATTAGCATTAAAAATAATATTACTTTTGACAATCTATCTTCCGCCTCTGCCTTTTTAGGCAAAGTTGGAAACCCTGAACTGGGCGGACTACCAATTGATGAATTTACACATAGGCAGGCCCTGTTCAACAAAGCAGAGGCTAGTACCATGCTAGATGTGCCTGATTTTATCGCTAAAGCTGAGCAACAAGGGGTGGGCAATTTTATTAACGATGCCGGTGGCTCCTTGTGCGAACTAGATGATGAAAAAGTTTATCAAGCTTTGGCAGAGCGCACTATCATTCTCTACATTCGCGCTAGTGATAAAAATGAAGGCACCCTTATAGAGCGCGCGCAAACACATCCCAAGCCTTTGTACTATCAGGCTGAGTTTTTACAAGAACAGCTAGGCGTTTACTTGGCTGAGAATCAGCTAACTTATGTCGCACAAATTAATCCAGATGACTTTGTGCGCTGGATATTTCCGCTACTCTTAGAACATCGTAAGCCAAAGTATGAGCATATTGCTCAGCAATATGGCTATACGATTGATAGCGAAGACCTGTACCAGTGTCGCCAGGCGAGCGAAGTGCTTGAGTTGATTGCAGGAGCCATGTCCTAATGCCTTTAATTGCCCACTCAACACTCCCTTCTTTTGCACGATTAAAATCTGAAGGGGAGACGGTCTTAAGCAAAGACCGGGCAAACCACCAGGTGATTCGAGAACTACATATTGGGCTCCTTAATATGATGCCGGATGCCGCTCTAGAAGCAACTGAGCGCCAGTTTTTCCGCCTGATTGGCCACTCTAATCAAATTGCACAATTCTACCTACACCCATTTACTCTACCCTCTATTGAACGTGGTGATAAAGCCACTCAACACATCAGTGAGCACTATCAAAGCTTTGATGAAATAAAGTCTCAGGGTCTAGATGCGCTTATTATCACTGGCGCGCATGTTGAGCAAGCCGACTTGCAAAAAGCACCTTTTTATGAGGAGCTAAAAACGGTTATTGACTGGTCATATAATAAAGTTACCTCAACCTTGTGCTCTTGTTTGGCCACTCATGCAGTGATGGAGTTTAGATATCAGCAAAAACGTCAAGCAATTGGCAAAAAATGCTGGGGCGTTTTTAAACATCAAATTGCAGATCGAAGCCACCCGCTAGTGAGCGGTGTTAATACCAATTTTAATGTGCCACATTCACGTTTTAATGAGATCACCAAACAGCAGTTTACTGCTGCTGGCGTTAAAATCTTGGTTGATAGTGATATTGGCGCGCATTTGTGTGTAAGTGAAGACCTGCTGCGTATTGTGTTTTTTCAGGGGCACCCTGAATATGACACTATTAGCCTACTTAAAGAGTATAAGCGTGAAATTATGTTATACCTGTCAGGCTCTCGTGCTGACTATCCAATTTTTCCCGCACACTACCTAGGCGAACAAAATAAAGCCATCTTGAATGAGTACAAATCTAAGCTACTGACAAATGAATTTGGCATTAATGATTTCCCTGAACGTCTTATTAGTCAAACCTTAGACAACACCTGGCACGATGCCACTCGACAAATTATTAGCAACTGGATTGGTTGCGTATACCAAACCACTCATGAGGATGTAAACAAACCCTTCATGGATGGCATTGACCCTAAAAACCCATTAAAAATTAACCCTTCTGTATGATTTTTGTTCATTCATTATCTACAGACAAACACAGCCTATAAAAGTATGGAAACACTTTCAATTATTAATTACCTCGTGCTCGCCCTAACAACAGCCTGGACGTTATTTATTTTATTTAACCTACAATCTAACTGCCAAAAACAGTGTGATTTTAAAACCATTAAACAGTGTATCTCCACTTATTTCTTTGGCTTGGTATTAATTTTTATTTTGTATTATGCCAATAAATGGGTGTTAACCGGTCAGGTTTTGTTTTAAAGCAATCTGTTAGAAATTGTCACCACTTGCTGATCAGCTACTGACTTGGTTTGATGTTCACGGACGTACCAACCTACCCTGGCAGATAGGGCGAAAAAGTCAAGTTAATGTCTACCATATCTGGCTTAGTGAGGTTATGCTTCAGCAAACCCAGGTAAATACTGTCATTGATTATTTCAACCGTTTTACTCACCACTTTCCCACACTTAATAGCTTGGCCAATGCATCAGAAGATGCAGTTTTAGCCCAATGGGCTGGGTTAGGCTATTATGCAAGAGCTAGAAACCTGCATAAAGCTGCCAAAATTATTAGTCACGACTATCAAGGGCTGTTTCCTCAAAATTTCGAGCAGGCACTTGCTCTGCCTGGTATTGGCAAATCTACTGCAGGCGCAATATTGGCGCTTGGGTTCAAGCAAAAGCATGCTATTTTAGATGGCAATGTAAAGCGAGTTTTATCAAGAGTGCACCAAGTCAAAGGTCATTACGCTCAACATACAACACTCAAAGAGTTATGGAGCTTGGCCGAATATCACACACCAGATGCCCGTATTGATCACTACACTCAAGCAATCATGGACTTGGGCGCTACAATGTGTAAACGCTCAAAGCCCCATTGTGAACACTGCCCACTTCACAACCTCTGTAAATCAAACATAGAGCAAACACAGGGAGAATACCCCAATCCAAAGCCAAAAAAATCTAAACCTACTCGCTCTATTGCTATGCTGGCGTTCATCAACAAAGGCTCGGTTTATTTGCAAAAAAGACCAAGCCAAGGGATTTGGGGTGGGCTGTGGAGTTTGACAGAGTGTGAAGACACGCCACACACTATCAATCAGTCTATGCTTGAGTTTGACCGCACCGGCATTATTATTAAACAGCTTCCAGTTTTTAAACATACGTTCACTCACTATCACCTACACATACGCCCTATTGCTGTTCAATGCTCTTCTAGTAGTGCTCAGTTTTACCCTATTAATCAAATTACGCTAGGCATGCCAAAACCAGTGTCTAAGATCCTTTCTCAGATTACAGCTTTAACGCATAGTAGTTTGAGAGAATAAATAGATTAAAATAGCCATATGAACATTATTCGCGGACTACACAACCTCAAAAAACTCTCAAGTAGTGCGATTACTATAGGTAATTTTGATGGCGTTCATGTTGGTCATCAGCACATTATTTCACATTTAGTTAAAAAAGCAAAAGCCTTAAACGTGCCTTCTATACTTATTTCATTCTCGCCAACACCACAAAGTTTTTTCGGTCGAGAGCAGGCTACATTGACCAGCTTTAAACAAAAGCAGCTACTGCTAAAAAAACTGGGTCTGGATACTCACCTAATTATCGCCTTTGATCAAAAATTTTCTAGATTAAGTGGCGCGGACTTTATACAAAAAATTTTGCTCGATCAGCTTGGCATGAAATTTTGCTTAATTGGCGATGACTTTCGATTTGGCGCAGGACGAACAGGGGATTTTAAGCTACTGCAAACCTTTGCTCAACAACATACATTCAATGTTGAGAACACTCAAAGCGTCCTGTGCCATGGCCATCGAGCAAGCAGCTCAAAAATTAGAGAATTTCTATCACAAGGGCAGTTTAAATTGGCCTCAGCTATGTTGGGACGAGAATTCTCTATTTCTGGGAAAATAACCCGTGGCAAGCAGCTGGGTAGAACCATTAATTTTCCAACTATTAATATCCCCATTAAACGCAATATTAGCCCAGTATTAGGTGTATTTTCCGTACAGGTGCTTCTGTCTGGTAAAACCTTTAACGGCGTTTGCAATATTGGAAAAAGGCCTACCGTCAACGGGGAAAATACCTTATTGGAAGTGTTTTTGTTTAATTTTAACCAGACAGTTTATGGAGAATTTGCCAGTGTCATCTTTAGGCAAAGAATCAGAGAGGAACAGAAATTTGACTCTTTTGATCAGTTGAAAGAACAAATCAAACTCGATGTTAAAATAGCTGAAGATTTCTTTAATCAGAGACTAGATCAACTTCCAGGTTAGTGTTTGCCCTGCCATAAACGGTACAATTGTTGAGTCTGCATACTCATAGCTTTCTGGCACCGCCCAGTCTTGCTTAGACAGTGTGATTGTTCGTGTATTTCTTGGGAGTCCATAAAAATCTGGACCGTACATTGAGGCAAACCCCTCTAACTTGTCTAATGCGTTCTGAGACTCAAATGCCGTTGCATAGAGCTCAATTGCACAATGCGCACTTAAAATACCCGCACAACCACAAGCAGACTCTTTGGCATCTTTAGCATGAGGCGCTGAATCTGTTCCTAAAAAAAACTTAGGATTTCCACTAGTGGCAGCATCGAGCAAAGCTAGTTGATGAGGATTCTCACGTTTAAGAATGGGTAAGCAGAAATAATGCGGACGAATACCGCCAACCAGCATATCATTACGATTTGCCAGTAGGTGATGAGGAGTAATGGTGGCCGCTATATTTTTATCACCTTGCAAAACAAAGTCCACCGCATCTTTCGTGGTGATGTGCTCAAAAACAATTTTAAGCTCTGGAAAATCTTTAACAATTTGAGCTAAGACTTGATCAATAAATACTGACTCACGATCAAAAATATCAATATTAGCGTGCGTCACTTCACCGTGCACAAGGAGCAACATACCTGTTTTGCTCATCATTTCCAATGCTGGGTAAATATTTTTAATATCAGTCACTCCACTATCAGAGTTGGTTGTAGCACCTGCAGGATAGAGCTTGGCCGCTTTAACAAAAGGGCTTTTTGACGCACTCTCAATGTCTTTTGCGCTGGTGTTATTAGTTAAATACAAAACCATTAAAGGGTCAAACTCAGTATCAGCTGGCAATGCTGAAAGGATTTCATTTCGGTAGGCTTGTGCCTGCTCTGCGCTGGTCACTGGCGGGGTTAGATTTGGCATAATGATTGCTCTAGCCATTTGTTTTGCGCTCATGCCTATAACTGATTTTAATGCCTCGCCTGAGCGTACGTGCAGATGCCAGTCATCTGGCTGAAGTAGTTTAAATTGCATAAATTGCTCCTAATATTCTCGTTTGTTTTGCGCCCGTTACTTCGGTTAAATTTGAAGTCTGTCCTGCTATTGTGCGTTGCGCAAAAAAAGCAAAGGCCGCAGCCTCAACATAATCCACGTGAACACCCAACAAACCTGTATCTGTAATATCACTCTCTGGGTTTAAATACATTAAGCGCTCAACCAAAAACGTATTGTGCGCCCCACCTCCACACAAATACACATCAACACCCACCTCAATATAGTGGGAAATACTCAGCGCTGTTAGCTCTAATAAAGTTCTTTGAACATCTTCTGCGGCTTCATTACCAGTCAGGTACTTATCCAGCCACTCAAGATTAAAATATTCTGGCCCTGTGCTTTTAGGTGTATTTTTTTGAAAATAGGCGTCTGTCAGCATTTTTTCTAGCAAATTCTGATCAATAAATCCACTTCTCGCCCAAAGGCCATCTCGGTCATAATCTAACGATTTATTTCGTTTAATCCAATTATCCAATAGCGTATTTGCCGGTCCAGTGTCAAAGCCGGCTACTGCGCTAATTGTTAGCTGGGTTAAGTTTGCAATGCCACCCAAATTAACCACGGTACCAGACTTTCCATTGAGCAAATGCTGGTGATACATCGGGGTAAGCGGCGCACCCTGGCCGCCGGCAGCCACATCTTGCATGCGAAAATCTGCCACAGTAGTAATATTGGTTTTTTCTGCAATTAACGCACCATGCGCAATTTGCATCGAATATTTACCACCCTGGTGATAGATTGTTTGACCATGAGACCCAATAGCAATAATCTGATCAGAATTGAACTTTGCACTGGCCATCAAACTAGAGGCGGTGTTAGCAAAAACTTCTGCTATTTGGATATCTATCTCAGCTAAATTTTGCAGGGTGGTTTGCCCACTCTGGGTTAACCGGTGCAAGCTGTCCTTAAGCGGCTTTGGATAGGGCAGATAGGCCTGGTTAACTATTTTCTGAGTTTCACTATCAACAATAACGCCATCAACCCCATCAAGACTGGTGCCAGACATTAGCCCAATATAATACTGGGCAGTTTTTATGTCAGCCATGACAGTTTTTATATTTTTTTCCCGATCCGCAAGGGCAAGGATCGTTGCGCCCAACTTTTTCATCTTCTCGTTGATAAGTTTGCTGCTCTGCCTCCTCTACCTCATGATCATCAACACCTGTTGTACCAAGCTCCTCATGCTGAGGTTCAGCCGCCTCGTTATCCTGCTGCTCAACATCAGAAGCATCGGTATTTTCGTTGATAGTAACACTTGACAAGGACTTAACCACTTCAATATCAATTGTCTCTAAAAGCTCAGTAAACATAGCGAAAGACTCGCGCTTATATTCTTGCGTTGGATTTTTTTGAGCATAGCCTCGCAAATTAACACTTTGTCGCAAATAGTCCATGGCGGCCAGGTGCTCTTTCCAATAATGGTCCAACGTCTGTAGCATAACGGCTTTTTCAAACCCACGCATAGATTCAGCACCAACTATGCCTTCTTTGTAGTCACAAATTGCACCTAAGCCTTCAACAATCCTGCTCTCCAACTCGTCAACATCAACACCCTCATCCAGCCATTGCTGTAAAGGAAAATCTGCTTTATAGTCAGCTTTCAAGGCGCTATGCAAACCCTCAACATCCCAATCTTCTTCGGCTTGTTCTACTGTAATATAGCCTGCAAATAATTCTTTAATCACCTGCTTCCTGATGTCAATAAAGCGATCCTGGACATTGCTTGTATCCATTAACTCATCACGCAATGTATAGATAACCTTACGCTGATCGTTGGCTACATCATCATATTCAAGCAGATTCTTACGTGCATCATAGTTCATGCCCTCAACTTTACGCTGTGCATTTTCAATAGCTCGATTAACCATCTTATGCTCGATAGCTTCGCCTTTTTCCATACCCAGCCTTTGCATCATTGTTGCCATTTTCTCACTAGCAAAAATACGCATCAAGTTGTCTTCTAGTGATAAATAAAAACGTGTTGAGCCCACGTCGCCTTGACGACCAGATCGACCACGCAACTGATTATCTACTCGACGAGATTCGTTGCGCTCGGTACCAACAATATGCAATCCACCTGCAGAAATCACCTTATCATGCTCGATCTGCCAGCTTTGTCTTTGTTGCTCGGTTGCATCCTCCACCAACTTGCCACCTAGTACAATATCAGTACCACGGCCCGCCATATTGGTTGCAATAGTGACTGCGCCCATTGCACCTGCATTAGCAATAATAATCGCCTCTCTCTCGTGTTGTTTTGCATTTAACACTTCGTGCTTGATTTTTTTATTAGTCAGTAAAGTTGAAATTGCTTCTGAATTTTCAATACTACTTGTACCTACTAATACAGGCTGTCCTGTTTGCTGACAACTGCTAACATCATTCGCGATAGCCTCCAACTTCTCTTCCAGCGTTAGGTAAATCTGATCTGTCTTGTCATTTCTTTCTGAAATTTTGTTAGGCGGGATTACCACCGTCTCCAAACCGTAAATATCTTGGAACTCAACCGCCTCGGTATCTGCCGTACCCGTCATGCCAGATAGCTTACCGTACAGTCTAAAATAATTCTGAAAAGTGATTGAAGCGAGCGTCTGGTTCTCCTTCTTAATACTCACACCTTCTTTGGCCTCAATAGCTTGATGCAAGCCCTCACTCCAGCGACGACCTGGCATTGTTCTGCCAGTAAATTCATCTACAATAACGATCTCATCGCCATCAATAATATAATGGTCATCTTTTTGAAATAAGATGTGCGCCCTAAGGGCAGAGTTGATATGCTGCATTAATAAGATGTTGCTCGCATCATAAAGGCTTGCACCTTCGGGAAGTGCGCCTGCATCAATCAATAAGTTTTCTGCTTTTGAATGGCCATCGTCAGTTAAAAATACCTGCTTGTGTTTCTCGTCAACTGTGTAGTCTCCCGCTACCTCCACAACAATTTCCTTGCCTTCACCACTCTCAGTCTGTTTGGAGAAATTAGGAATCATGTGGTTAATAGCTTTGTACACTTCAGCATAGTCTGCTGCAGGGCCGGAAATAATCAATGGTGTTCTAGCCTCATCAATTAAAATTGAATCCACCTCGTCAACAATGGCAAAATTTAGCTCTCGCTGCACTTTCTGATCAGTGGTAAAAGCCATGTTGTCACGTAAATAGTCAAAGCCCAATTCGTTGTTAGTAGCATATACCACGTCACATGCATAAGCCGCCTGCTTGTCTTCTGGGGGCTTATTGGATGCAACAATACCAACACTTAAGCCTAAAAACTCCAGTACTTTTCCCATCCATTGGGCGTCGCGTTCGGCCAGATAGTCATTCACAGTCACAACATGAACACCTTTTCCACTTAGCGCATTAAGATAGGCGGGTAGTGTAGCAACCAAGGTCTTACCCTCACCTGTACCCATTTCCGCAATATTTCCATCATTTAACACCATGCCGCCAATAAGCTGCACATCGTGGTGTCTTAATCCCAATACTCGCGTACTAGCTTCGCGCATCACTGCAAATGCTTCAATTAATAATTCATCTAACGATTCTTGGGCGGTATAACGATCTTTAAATTCTTGAGTTTTTGCACGCAACTCATCGTCACTCAAAGCTTGCATATCGCCTTCTAATCCATTAATACTGTCAACCGTCTTTCTTAATTGTTTAACCAGTCGCTCATTTCTAGAGCCGACAATTTTAGATAAGATTTTATTTATAATACTCATTAGAATATAAAGAACTATTTTTTAAAAAATCCTATTTTCTCATAGATAAACCAGCCATTGCATTAAATGTGTCCGCATAAACCAACAACTAATATTTCAACCTTCTCTCCCCGCGGGGCGCTTGGTCGACTATTCAATCAGGCCAAAACTTATAACGAGATTAATGCGCAACTTAATCCAATGCTACCAGACACCTTAAAAACTTTACAACTTTGCCTAATTAAAGAAAGCACAGCAACCCTGATCACCAGCAATCCAGCCGTTGCCTTTAGGGCAAAACAACAACTTAACGAATTAATTTTACTATTACAGTCCATCCCATTAACGGAGAAAATAGATTGCATCAGCATAAAAGTCTCCAACAGTCAATAACGCGCCAATTGTTTATCATGCAATGTTAATATTGCAGTATAATTATCAAGCTTTTCAGTGTAGATTTAATCTATACACATTTAAAATAAAGAACAAAGGACTGTAATCTTATGTCAGAACAAGAAATAGACTTAAAGAAAAGACGCTTTTTGACTGGCGCCACAAGCGTTGTTGGCGCTGTTGGCGTTGGTTTTGTATTGGTACCATTTTTATCATCATGGATGCCTTCAGCACGTGCAAAGGCAGCTGGAGCGCCCGTTGATGTTGACATTACAAAACTAGAAGAAGGTCAGCTTGTTCGCGTCTTGTGGCGTAAAAAACCTGTTTGGATTTTCAAACGTGATAAAACAGCATTGGCCAACCTTTCAGCTCAAGATGACGTCCTAGTTGATCCAGATAATTCAGAAGATCAACAGCCTGTTTATGCTAAAAATGCTCATCGTTCAATCAATCCTGAAGTTGCTGTTATTATTGGTATTTGTACCCACTTAGGCTGTTCACCAACATACCGCCCTGAAGTGGGTGCAGCTGATCTAGGTGGTGACGAATGGAAAGGTGGCTTCTACTGTCCTTGTCATGGCTCTAAGTTCGATCTGTCTGGTAGAGTATTTAAAGGCGTTCCAGCACCAACCAACTTGGTTATTCCGCCATATCATTTTGTCAACGATTCATTAATCAGAATCGGCATTGACCCAAAAGCATAATAGGAGCACAGGATGGATAACAATAAAAACTGGATCGATCAAAGATTTCCACTGACTAAAGTTTGGAATGAACATTTAGCAGAGTACTACACCCCTAGAAATTTTAATTTCTGGTATTTTTTCGGCTCTTTAGCAATATTGGTTTTGGTCATTCAAATTCTGACCGGTATCTTTTTAACCATGCACTTTAAACCAGATGCAGCTTTAGCATTTAACTCAGTTGAGTACATCATGCGTGATGTTGACTGGGGCTGGCTGATTCGCTACATCCATTCAACAGGCGCTTCTGCGTTCTTTGTGGTCATATACCTGCACATGTATCGAGGACTACTTTACGGCTCATACAAAGCACCACGAGAGCTGATTTGGATTCTTGGTATGGTGCTCTACATTGCGCTAATGGCTGAAGCATTCATGGGTTACGTACTACCATGGGGTCAAATGTCTTACTGGGGCGCTAAGGTTATTATCAACCTATTTGGCTCATTCCCAATTGTAGGCGAGCTAATCTTAGAGTTTATCTTAGGTGACTACGCTGTAGGCGATCCAGTATTAAACCGCTTCTTCTCATTACATGTTATTGCCATTCCACTTATTCTGGTTATTTTGGTATTTTTACACATTGTTGCATTACACACAGTTGGCTCTAACAATCCAGATGGTGTGGAAATCAAACAAAACAAAGATAAAAATGGAATTCCTAAAGACGGCATCCCGTTCCACCCATACTATAGTGTTAAAGACATTGTAGGCGTGGTTGTCTTTTTAATGATTTTTACTTCAATTGTATTTTTTGCACCTGCGTTAGGCGGCTACTTTTTGGAGGCTCCAAACTTTGTTGAAGCCAACCCACTTAAAACCCCTGACCACATTGCGCCACTATGGTACTTAACACCGTTCTATTCAGTATTGAGAGCCATTCCACCAATGTTTGGGTCGCAATTACCAGGTGTGCTAGCTATGTTTGCAGCGCTATTAATCTTAATTGCTCTACCGTGGTTAGATCGTTCTAAAGTTAAGTCAATTAGATACCGTTCATGGCCTTATAAAGTTGCATTAACTATCTTTGTAATTACGTTTATCGTATTGGGTTGGTTGGGCATGCAAGCAGTAACACCGCTATACAGCTTAATGGCTCAAGTCTTTACAGCGCTTTACTTTGCATTTTTTATTCTAATGCCTTGGTTTACCTCAGTAGGAAAGACTAAGCCAGTACCCGAAAGAACGACGGAGCATTAATATGAAAACATTACTTAATACAACACTGTCAGCTGTGGCAGCAATGGTTATCTCTTTCAATGCTGCTGCCTCTGGTGCTGGTGTTCATTTGGATCATGCTAATACTGATATTACTGATGAAGCCTCGCTACAACGTGGCGCACAATCATTTATGAATTACTGCTCTGGCTGTCATTCAATTGAGTTAATGCGCTACAATCGTATTGCTAAAGACCTTAACATTGATGAGGCTGATATGGCTAAAAATCTAATGTTTAATGCTGAAAAAACAGGTAGTACAATATTTTCATCCATGCCTGACAAAGGTGCGAAAGAATGGTTTGGTACGACACCACCTGACTTATCCCTTACCGCTAGAGCAAGAGGCACAGACTGGATTTATACCTACTTAAAAGGATTTTATGCGGACGATACACGCCCATATGGTGTGAATAACCACGTATTAGAAAACGCATCTATGCCTGATGTTTTGTGGCAATCTAAACAAGACAAGTCAGAACAAGACTTCAATCAAGAAGTAAGAGATATTACTAACTTCTTGGATTATGTATCAGAACCCGTAAAACTAATTAGATACGAGATTGGTGTAAAAGTCTTAGGCTTCTTATTCATCTTATTTATTCTTTCTTACCTACTGAAAAAAGAATACTGGAAAGATGTTAAGTATGGCAAATGGCGTGCAAAAGACTAGCTAAATCGTCCGCACTTATAATATACAACAGCATCCCTTAAAATAAGGGCTGCTGTTTTTTTGATTTTAAAGAGGTAGAAACCCATGTTAACAAAACCTAACCCATCTTCAACGACGCTATACTCTTCTCCGCAAGAGATTGAATCACATGTAGTGCGCTTTATTATGGCTGAAAAAAACATTGAAAGAGATGTGTTCAACCTTAAAATTGACGAAATGCCGGAAGAAATCTTAGAGCTAAACCCTTGTCAGTCTCTACCTACGCTATTTGACCGTGGCATTGTTCTATATGACCTATCTGTTATTATGGAATACCTAGATGAAAGGTTCCCGTTCCCACCATTATTGCCAGTTGATCCAATTGAAAAATCAGAAAAAAGATTAATGATCTTTAGGTTTACACGCTCTGCAGGTTGTTGGTTTGAACTAGCTGAAACTATCGAAACAGGTAGCAAAAAAGAAGCAGACGAAGCGCGCAAAATTCTAAAAAGCAACTTAATTGAATTGGTACCTTTATTTGCCTACAAGCCATACTTTAAAAGTGACGAAATGACAATTGTTGACGCTTGTTTAGCGGCGCTATTATGGCGACTAAAAAAACTAGATATCGATTTAGGCGCACCTGGCAAGGCTGTTACAGACTACGCCAAGAGACTATTTGCAAGAGATTCTTTTAAAGAATGCCTAACAGATTGCGAAAAAGAGTACAACTAAAAGCCTTTTCATGACTCCTGTCACGCCTTATTTAATTAGGGCCTACTATCAATGGATGGAAGACTCAGGCTTAACTGCCCATATTTTAGTTGACTGCAGGCATTCAGCTGTTGTTGTACCCAAGCAATTTATTCAACAGGATAAAATTGTTTTGAACATCACCAGCTCAGCAACTCAGTCTCTTGTTTTGGGTGACAATCATATAAGCTTTAAGGCTCGATTCTCAGGTCAGTCAATGGATGTTTATATACCAAGTCATGCCATTCTCAGCATTTATGCTGGTGAGAATGGTGAAGGCATGCAGTTTGAACCTCAAGATCCAGAGTCTGAAGACAAACAAAAGCCCGGGTTAACACTACTTGATTAGCTTAAACCAGATCTAATATTTTTTCCAATTGTTGCTCAAATTTGTCATTCATGACGCCATTATAAAGTACAACTTCGCAATCACCATAATGTCTAATAGCGTTTGCATTATCAAGCGTATTAGCCTCAATTTGATTTAAGATTAGACAGCCAATCTCCAACTGGTACTGCCTGGCCACTTTAATTGTTAATAACGCCTGGTTAACCGCCCCTAGTTCGTCTTTAACTACAATAACCAGCGGCAAATTTAATGATTTAGCTAAATCAATATTCAAAGTATTTTCTGCCAGTGGCGATAGCAAACCACCCGCACCTTCAATCACAACAAATGTTTCACTTGAGCATGCATCTATTAAATGGTCAAGAGATAGCGGGGTGTTTTCCGCTTTACTAGCGCTCTCAGCACTGCTACAATGATAAAACTTAAAAGGACATACTGTGTCAATATGATCATCAACATTGCTCGCCTTTAATAATTTAAGTGCATCCTTGGTAACCAACTCACCATTAACAATATGACAATCACTTTCAACAGGCTTTCTAACAGAAACTGATTTTGATTTAGCCAATAAACGTACGAGACGTTGAGCAATAAACGTTTTGCCAACATCGGTCCCACTACCACTAATAAACAAGCCTTTCATAATCCCTAATTTTAACAGCAAAAATGTATAATACTGCGTATGCATAATAACTTAAAAACTCAGTTCTGCTCTCTAGAACTAGACTCCCCAATTGTCCTTCTATCTGGCTGTGTCGGCTTTGGCGAGGAATACACTCGAATCGAAGGCTTTTCCAATGCAGATGTTGGTGCTATTTGCCTTAAAGGAACAACACTAGAGCCTCGTCTTGGCAACATCCCTAGTCGTGTCACCGAAACCCCTGAAGGCATGATTAACGCCATAGGATTGCAAAATCCGGGCACTGATGTTGTGATTAATGACATTATGCCGACTCTAGATAAAACACAAACCCGATTTATTATTAATATCTCAGGGTCTTCTGTTGAAGAATACGGGGAAATTGCCAAACGTTTCGATGATTCTGATATTGATGCCATCGAAATTAACATCTCATGCCCTAATGTAAAAGAGGGTGGTGTTGCCTTTGGTAATGACCCAGACATGTCCTACCGAGTGGTTGAAATTTGTCGTAAAAACACCTCCAAACCCCTAATCACCAAACTATCCCCTAATCAAACTGACATTGCTCTTAGTGCGCAGCGCTGTATTGATGGTGGTACAGACGGCTTAGCGGTTATTAACACCCTAATGGGTATGTCAATTGATACAAGCACCAGGCGCCCCATTATTGGTAACAACCAAGGCGGACTATCGGGTCCTGCTATCAAGCCTGTGGCCTTACTAAAAGTGCATCAAGTGTATCAAGTTAGTAAGCACCACAATGTTCCAATTATTGGCCAGGGCGGTATTATGACTGCTAACGATGCGATCGAATTTATTATTGCTGGTGCTGCCACTGTTGGCATAGGAACGGCGTTATTTTACGATCCTCTTGTGTGCCACAAAATCAACGATGGCATTAGTCAGTATCTAATCGATCATAACCTCAACAGCATTAACGATCTTATTGGTACGTTACAGCTTAATTCAGCCATCTCACAATGTGACATCGGCAGTCAATAAAAACAAAATGATAAATTCAGAATATAACGCTCAGGAGATTGAGCTTGAAGCTCAGCAATATTGGAAAAAGCATAAATCTTTTGAGGTGGTTGAAGATGCTTCAAAGGAAAAATACTACTGTTTAAGCATGTTCCCTTATCCGTCAGGACGACTACATATGGGACATGTGCGTAATTATTCAATCGGTGATGTTATTTCTCGCTTTCAAAAAATGCAGGGAAAAAACGTTATGCAGCCAATTGGCTGGGATGCATTTGGTTTGCCCGCTGAAAACGCCGCACTCAAAAATAAAGTTCCACCCGCCAAATGGACTTACGAAAATATCGACTACATGCGTGACCAGCTTTCTCAGCTTGGCTTTGGTTATGACTGGTCGCGTGAAGTGGCAACTTGTCATCCAAAATATTACAAATGGGAGCAATGGCTATTTGTTAAATTATTTGAAAAGGGTTTGGTTTATAAGAAAAATGCTGTTGTAAATTGGGATCCGGTTGATCAAACAGTGTTGGCCAATGAGCAAGTTATTGATGGACGTGGTTGGCGTTCAGATGCACTTATTGAGAAAAAAGAAATCTCCCAATGGTTTATGCGTATCACTGATTATGCTGATGAATTACTAGAATCCCTAGACACGCTTAAAGGCTGGCCAGATGCAGTTAAGACCATGCAAAAAAACTGGATTGGAAAGTCTGTCGGTTTAGAAATAAACTTTGATAGGCAAGATGCTGATACTTTAAAAGTCTATACCACAAGACCTGATACATTAATGGGTGTCACTTATCTTGCTATTGCTAGTGAACATCCCCTAGCTTTAGAAGCAGGTAAAGATAACGGCGAAGTACAGGCTTTTATTGACGAATGCAAAACCATGGAAACTTCAGAAGCGGCCATGGAAACTATGGAGAAAAAAGGGGTTGATTCAGGGTTAACCTGCATCCATCCAATTACCGGTAAAGAAGTTCAAATCTGGATTGCAAACTTTGTGTTAATGGGCTACGGCACAGGTGCTGTAATGAGTGTTCCTGCTCATGATCAGCGTGATTATGAATTTGCAAAAAAATACTCTATACCCATGCTAGAGGTAATAAAGCCCACACAGGGTGGGCACGATATTTCACAAAATGCTTTTACTGATAAAGGTGTTTTATGTAATTCAGCAGAATTCAACGACCTTAATTTTGAACAAGCTTTTGAGGCAATTGCAGCGAAATTACAATCTTCAAATCTAGGCGAAAAACAAACAAACTATCGTTTGCGTGATTGGGGTGTGTCTAGGCAACGCTACTGGGGTTGTCCAATCCCTATTGTTAATTGTAAAAGTTGTGGCTCGGTGGCTGTACCAGAGCAAGATTTACCAGTTACCCTACCAGAAGAAGTAGCCTTTGATGGTGTAGGGTCGCCCATTAAAAAAATGCCAGAATTTTATGAAACCACTTGCCCTTCCTGTGGTGGCAAAGCTGATCGAGAAACTGACACCTTTGACACCTTCTTTGAATCATCATGGTATTTTGCACGCTACGCTTGTAAAGACAATGATAACGCTATGCTTGATGAGCGTGCAGACTACTGGCTAAAAGGTGGTGTAGACCAATATATTGGCGGCATTGAGCATGCAATCCTGCATTTACTTTATGCTAGATTTTTCAATAAGTTATTACGTGATGAAGGTCTAGTAACCAATGATGAGCCATTTAACAATCTATTAACTCAAGGCATGGTGCTTAAAGATGGTGCCAAAATGAGTAAGTCAAAAGGCAATACAGTTGACCCTGCTGAAATGATTGAAAAATATGGTGCTGACACAGTACGCTTATTTATTCTATTTGCCGCACCGCCTACTCAGGACTTAGAGTGGAGTGATTCTGGTCTTGAGGGTTCACACCGTTTTATTAATAAAGTTTATCGTTTGGTTAATAGTTTTATTGAGGATTGTAAAAACAACACAATTGGCTCATTAGACAATCTAAACAAAGAACAAAAAGATTTGCGTTATAAAACTCATCAAACTCTGAGCAAGATTACTGATGACATGGATCGTAGACATTTGTTTAATACGGTTATTGCTGCATTAATGGAACTTAGTAACACGCTGTCAAAATTTAAAGATATCAGTGAAAGCTCGATGGCCGCTCGTCAAGAGTCCATCAACATCCTACTTAAGACACTAAGCCCAATTGCACCCCATCTTTGTCATTACCTTTGGCAGGAATTGGGCAATACTGAGGCAATTATTAACGAACCCTGGCCCACTGTTGATGAATCAGCTCTGGAACAAGATGAAGTGCAAATAATTGTTCAAGTAAATGGTAAATTGCGTGCTAAACTGATGCTTACTGCTAACACAGACAAAGCAACTGTCGAAACTCAAGCTTTGGCAGATGAAAATGTTGCTAAATTTACCACAGACAAAAACGTGGTAAAAGTCATCGTTGTGCCAAATAAACTAGTCAATATCGTTGTCAAATAGTCTATTTATACTAAACAAATGACAAAGCCAGACCTACAGTTGCACTAGCAGTTATAACACTCATGATGCCAATTTTGAAGCGAAACAGTGCTATGAAGGCAGCGATAGTAATAGCAACAGATATCCAATCAATCTGGCTATTTTGAACCCAAGTTGCTAAAGCAAAAAATACAGCCAGATTAACAATTACACCGACCACTGCAGCTGTAACTGCGGAAAGGGGCGCGCTAAACTTCAGATCGCCTCTAGTAGCTTCAACACCAGGACCGCCTAAAAATATAAATAAAAATGAAGGTAAGAAAGTAAAAAATGTAGCCACTGAAGCACCAACAAAACCTGACATCAATATAGCGTCTGGACCAAAAACCTCTTTAACTGTTGCACCAACAAAACCAACAAAAGCCACCACCATAATCAGAGGTCCGGGTGTGGATTCACCCAATGCCAAACCGTCCATCATCTGTGTTGCTGTTAACCATTGATATTGATCAACACCACCTTGATAAATATAAGGCAAAACCGCATAAGCACCACCAAATGTAACCAACGCCGCTTTGGTGAAAAACTCAGCCATGTCTTGCAATGTTTTGTTATCTAACAGGCTCATTACTGCAAAACCCAATACAACACCAATCACTGCAAAACCAACTACTCTTGACCATTTAAACTTTGCATGCTCTGGAATGGGGGTGTTGTCATCGATCAATGCAGGTCCATAGGCTGTTGCACTATCACCATGATGAACACCCATAACAAAAGTATCGGGTGTTAATTTAGCGCCAACATATCCAATACCAGCTGCCATTAAAACAATATAAGGGAAGGGAATATTAAGCGCAAATATTGCAACAAACGCAAGAACAGCTAAAACCTTTAAAACAGAATTAGATAATGCTTTTGAGCCAATACGATAAGCGGCAAACAATACAATTGCAGTAACTGCTGGTTTAATACCGTACAAAACACCCTCTACTTCACTAACCGATCCATAGGTTAAATAAATCCAGGTTAAGGCGGTTAAGATAAACAATGAAGGTAATACAAATAAAACACCTGCAACAACACCTCCTCTAACACCAAACATTAACCAACCAATATAGGTTGCCAATTGCTGAGCTTCAGGGCCGGGCAATACCATTGTATAGTTAAGCGCATGCAAAAATCGATGTTCTGAAATCCAGCGCCGCTTTTCAACCAACTCGTAATGCATCATTGATATTTGGCCCGCAGGGCCACCAAAACTTACAAAACCCAACCTTAACCAATAAATAAAAAATTGATAAAATGTTGGTGTTGCGGGAGAGTTTGTTGTATTCATAAAATATATATTATCTAAGGTCTAAATGTTAAAAAACCCTAACCACTATAAAGTGGCAAGGGTTTTTCAAGATCAAGAAAAAACTTTACTTGTTAATCATTTGCTTAATAATTGGATATAAAATAATATCCATTGCTAAACTCATTTTTCCACCTGGAACAACAATACTGTTGCGTCTAGACATGAACGAACCGGTAATCATACTAGTCAAGTAAGTAAAATCAACCGGTGTTTTGTCCAGGTCTTTAAAGCGAATAACCACAAAACTCTCATCAGGTGTTGGAATGTCTCGAGCAATAAAAGGGTTAGAAGTATCAACCGTTGCAACACGCTGAAAGTTAATATCTGTTTGTGAAAATTGCGGTGTGATGTAATTAATATAATCTGGCATTCTACGCAAAATTGTATCTACTGTTTCCTCTGCCGAGTATCCTCTTTCTGCATTATCACGGTGTATTTTT
Organism: Candidatus Thioglobus sp.; assembly: GCA_018644675.1. Taxonomy (GTDB): domain Bacteria; phylum Pseudomonadota; class Gammaproteobacteria; order PS1; family Pseudothioglobaceae; genus Thioglobus_A. The sequence continues at coordinate 8,937 of JABGQC010000002.1, read as the reverse complement.
TGAATCCACTCTAGATTTACACTTGGCACAACACCAATTTTTAGATCAGCATATTGGGCCATATCAATATCATCAGTTACAACAGCACCATGTAGACCTTCATAAAATAACACATCTGTATCAGAGCCAACTTTCTCCCAAGGTGTAAATTCACCAGGGTTTAAATCGGTGTTTAAGCGAGCGTTGTGCTCAGCAGCCTCTTCATTGGAATGCAAATAATAACGACGGTCACATTGACCAGTCTCGCCATAATCTTTAAACGTTTCCTCAATTTTGTCAAATAAGTTAGCATCTGGACCAAAATGAGAAAAGAAGTTATTTCCTAGAGATTCTTGTTTTTGAACATTTTCTTTCATCGCTGCACGGTCATACATATGAAAGCTATCACCTTCAACAATTAATGAGTTGATTTTTTCACGTGAAAAGATGTGCTCAAATGCACGTTTTACGAATGTTGTTCCTGCACCAGATGATCCAGTTACAACAACAACAGGATGTTTTTTAGACATATTGTCTCCTTATTTATTTATATTAAAAATCTAAGTTGTCTACCGATAGTGCGTTGTCTTCAATAAAGTTTCTACGAGGCTCAACCTCATCACCCATTAGGGTAGAGAATACTTCATCGGCTACAATCGCATCTTCGATCTTAACTTTGAGAAGGGTTCTTTGCTCTGGATCCATCGTGGTTTCCCAGAGCTGTTCTGGATTCATTTCTCCCAAACCTTTATAGCGTTGGAAGCTTTGTCCTTTTTTAGCATCTTCGATTAAAAAATTAACCACTTCACCAAAGTTATTAACTTGGATTTGTTTAGTTTTCTTTTCTACATAAGATTGTGTATCAATAGCGCTTTCAATTTTATTAGAAAACACCTTGATTGTTTGATAATCTACTGAATCGAAAAATGCCTGACCAAGTGTTGTTTGGTCTGTATCGACACCATAAACACACAAAGTATGTTTAACTTCGCCCTGAACATAAACAACGTTGTGTTTTTGAGCGGGTGTCAAATCTTGATTTAACTTATTGGTAACCAATTCACACCAACTATTCATTGACTGCTCATCTGATAAATTTTCAACTGCCGTAGAGCTGGCAATCGCTTTTAACAAATCAGGATGATAATGCTTGGATAACTTACCAATAATTGTAATTATTTTGTAGTAGTCTTTAACAGCTAATTCAAGTGCAATTCCAGATATTGCTGGTGCCTCAGCACTAAAGAATAAGTTAGCATCGTTAACCGCTTCTTGCAATAAATAATCATTTAATTCTTGATCATCTTTTAAGTAGCGTTCTTGTTTGCCTTTTTTAATTTTATAAAGTGGTGGCTGAGCAATATATAAATATCCCTTTTCAATTAACTCTGGCAAATAACGATAAAAAAAGGTAAGTAACAATGTTCGAATATGTGCGCCATCAACATCAGCATCAGTCATGATGACAATTTTGTGGTAACGAAGTTTTTCAATGTTGTACTCTTCTTTACCGATACCACACCCAAGTGCAGTAATTAAAGTGCCAACTTCAGCAGAAGATAGCATTTTTTCAAAACGAGCTTTCTCAACATTTAAAATTTTACCTTTTAAAGGAAGGATAGCCTGGGTGCGGCGATCACGGCCTTGCTTAGCTGATCCACCAGCAGAATCACCCTCTACAAGGAAAATTTCACTTTCAGCAGGGTCTTTAGTTTGACAATCGCTCAATTTTCCCGGTAAACCGGCGATATCAAGCACACCCTTACGTCTGGTCATTTCTCTAGCTTTTCGCGCTGCATTACGAGCTCTCGAAGCGTCTAAAATTTTTCCAACAATAATTTTCGCTTCATTGGGGTTTTCCAACAAGTAATCTCCCAGCTTTTCATTAAGTGCTGACTCAACTGGTGCACGAACTTCTGAGGAAACTAATTTATCTTTTGTTTGGGAAGAGAATTTTGGATCTGGAACTTTAACAGAAACAATCGCAGTTAAACCTTCGCGTGTGTCCTCACCAGTAATAGTGACTTTTTCTTTTTTAGCCATGCCAGAATTATCAATATAATTATTAAGTGTTCTGGTTAACGCACCTCTAAAACCTGCTAAATGAGATCCGCCATCACGTTGTGGAATATTATTAGTAAAACAATAAATACTTTCTTGGTAAGCATCTGACCACTGTAAAGCGACATCAATAGTAATATCATCTCGTTCAGCAGAAATTGAAATAATATCAGAATGAATTGGTGTCTTAGCTTTATTTAAATGTTCAACAAAAGCTCTTATACCACCCTCAAATTCAAAAACATCTTTATTGTCAGTTGCCGATTCTTCAATTTCAATATGGACGCCTGAATTTAAAAAAGATAGCTCACGAACTCTATTTGCTAAAGTTTCATACTTAAATTCAGTAATAGCAAATACGTCGTGTGAGGGTTTAAAATGAATCTTGGTGCCAGTAGCATCGGTTTTTCCAGTTACCTTCATTGGCTCATCTGGCACACCCAATGTATAGCTTTGTTCATGAATTTCTCCATGACGATAAACGGTTAATTTAACCCATTCACTTAGCGCATTAACAACAGATACACCAACACCGTGCAAACCACCGGAGACTTTATAAGAGTTATCATCAAATTTACCACCAGCATGAAGTACGGTCATAATAACTTCAGCAGCAGAAACCCCTTCTTCAGGGTGAATATCAACAGGAACACCACGACCATCATCTGTAACAGAGACAGATTGATCTTCATGAATAATAATATTAATTTTAGAACAGTGTCCTGCTAACGCTTCATCAATAGCATTATCAACCACTTCAAATACCATATGATGTAATCCAGTACCATCATCAGTATCACCAATATACATACCTGGTCGCTTTCTCACAGCGTCCAAACCTTTTAAAACTTTAATATTAGAAGCTTGATATTCTTGCGATTGTTCTTCAGACATAAGTGCTTGAAAAAAATAAAATTATTATACCATGAGCAATAGAAATACAGGCTGTCATACAGCTTTTTTTAAACCCCCTTTGTCTGTCTATGTTTTATTGTTATTAAGGCCTTTAAAGCAATATACAAGAGAATAACAACCAGTTTTATTGGCGTTTAATAATACCGTTATTTATTATAAAAATAACTGGATTTTCATCTTTAATAAAAGACAAATCTTTACCAATATCAGTCATAAAAGTTTGAATTTTTAAATGATTTAAAAAATGCAAAATTGTTTTTATTTTGGTTGTATCTAATTCTGATGATAGGTCATCAATTAAGACAATAGGAAAAATGTTATTTTTAACCATCAACGATACTTGTGTTAACCAAAAAACAATTGACAAGGTTTTCTGTTCTCCTCGTGATAGAAAACATTCCTCTTTTTTGTTTAAAAAGAAATTAAGACTGGCTTTATGGGAACCGTAATTTAAATATTTTGATTTTAATAAAAAATCCTTATTTTTGATCAAATATTGATACACACTATTATGATCAAATTCATTAACCTCTTTTGGCCAACCAGATTTAAATTTATAGTTAAAAAACTCTATAGCATTAAATAAACTTGATAACCCCTCTATCAATTCATTTGAATTTGTATTTTTTAACTGTTCAATATATTTATTTCTTGATTGACTAATGTCAGCCGAAAGTTTCGAAATCTCTAAAAACCAGTAATCTAATTCTTGATTTTTTTGTTGTGACAATAAAGTATTAATATTTTTTAACGCTTTATTATAGTTTTTATAGTTTAATAAAAAACTTGGTTCCACGTGAAACACTCCCCAATCTAAATAAGATCGTTTGTTTTTTGGGGTGCCATTAACAATAAATCCTTTATCAGGGGTGATAATTTGAATAGGTAGAACTTTAGATAATTCACTACTATTTTTTAGTCGAATTTGATCAATATTTATTTGAGTCTTTTGTTTGGATTTTTCTAATTTAATGCGGGATTCGTCAACCTTAGCATCTAATTGAAATTGTTGGTGTTGTAGTTGAATTAACTCTTTTAAAGATTTTGTTTTAAAAGATCGATTATGACCTAAATAATAAATTGCCTCAATTAAGCTAGTTTTACCTTGTGCATTATTAGCAATAAAAAGATTTAACCGCTCACCTGGTTCAATGTATTGTTGATTAAGATTACGAAACTGGGTGATGGCCAGTTTTCGAATAATTGCCACAATGTTTAAATACGCATTGGCATTACAACGTATTGATAAGTTTCATCATTAGGGCTGCTTAACATACAAGATTGATTTTCTCCACCAGGAACCACCATGTTTATTTCATTAGTTTGTAGTTTTTCTAAAATAGAAATTAAGTAATGAATATTAAAAGCAATCTCAATTTCTTTATTGAAATTTTTAGTACTAATTTGAGTTTTGGCTTGTCCTCTTTCAGAATGCGAGAAAATGTTTAATTGTGAATTTTTAAAAACTAACTTAACACCTTTTGTACGCTCTTCAACAAAAATAGAAGCTTGTTGTAATGAATTTAAAAATTCTAGTCGATCGATAATAATGGTGTTTTCAAAATCTGTTGGTAAAACCTGCGAATAATTAGGAAAATTACCATCAATGAGCCGACTAATAATTGTTGTATTATTACTTATTAAATAAAAATAATTATTGGATAAATGAATATCAACCTCACTATGCTCACTTTTACTTAATATTTTAGTCAGCTCTAAGACTGCTTTTCTTGGCAAGATAACAGTTTTTTTATTAGATAAATTGTTTAGTTGTTTAATTTCACCTATAGATAATCGATGACCATCAGTAGCAACAACTGTGATTTTATTTTGATCTACTTCAAAGAACAAACCGTTTAAATAAGCTCTGATATCTTGATTTCCCATTGAAAAACTAGTGTTTTCAATAAGTTCTTTAAGCTGCTGACAATTAACCTTAATGATATCTGTATTCTCAATTTTTGGTAGAGAAGGAAAATCTTGATGATTAAAGGTGTTTAATTCAAAAGAATTTTTATTGGTTTTAATGTAGATTTTTGATTCTTCAATAATAAATTCAATAATAGTTGTTTCAGGAAGCTTTCTAATAATATCAATAAGATCTTTTGCATAAATAGTAAAAGAAATTTCTTCTTGTGTTTGGATAGGGTGAGATGCTCTAATCTCAATTTCCATATCTGTGGTTGTTAATGTTAACTGATTATCTTTTAGTTGAATAAGTACATGTGAAAGAATGGGTAAAGTTTGTTTTTTTTCAACCACACCGATAACTGTTTGCAGTGGTTCAAGTAGTTCTTTAACAGTTAGTTGTGTATTCATTGGGAAATCCTTTTAATTAAAAGTTATTGTTATTATTAGAGGGCTTGTTTTTGGTTGATAAGTAGTATTTTTCTTTAAAAATTAATCGTTTAAGTTGTTGATAGTTTGTTAGTATTTTATGTAAAAAAATGTGCATATGGTTATAAAATTTGTTTTTCATCAAAGTTATTACTGTTATCCACCTGCCTGTGTAAAACCATCGTTTATAAGTTAGCTAATTTGAGTTTAATTAGTTCGTAATCATTTTTTATATCGCTACTTTCAAGCTTTTCCTTGATTTTTTTTATAGCATGTATAACTGTTGAGTGATCCCTATTGCCGAATTGTTTTCCAATCTTATTTAGTGATAAAGCACTTAACTCATGGCAGATGTAAATAGCCATTTGCCTAGCTAATACTGTGTGCTGTTTGCGTGATTTTGAACTGAGGTCAGAAACCGTTAAAGCGTAATGTTTCGCCACCTCTTTTTGAACATCATTTACATCGATATTTGTAATGATAGGCTTGATTAAATCACCTAAAGCGGTGTCAACTGTTTCTTTTGAAATGAATTGCTGATCAATTTTAGAAAAATCTACAAAGGCTTTTAATTTTAATAAGGCACCCTCTAAGTCTCTGACATTGGAGGTAATATGGCCAGCAATGTACAGAGCTAAATCTTCATTTAAATTGATATTAATTTTTTCATTTTGCGCTTTTTTCAATAAAATAGCCGCGCGCATTTCAAGCTCTGGCGGCGTTAGATGTAGGTTTAAGCCTTGAGAGAATCTTGTTTTTAATCGCTCTTCAAGTGATTTAATACTCTTAGGTGGCTGGTCACAAGTAAAGATAATTTGTTTTTTACCATTAAATAAAAAATTGAAAATATGAAAAAACTCTTCTTGTGATTTTTCCTTGCCAGCAATCAGGTGGATGTCGTCAACTAGTAACAAATCTGCAGACTGATAAAAAGCCTTGATGCTTTCAATGGTGTTGTGCCTTAAACTGGAGGTAATATTTCTAACAAAATCCATTAAAGGCACATACAAAACTTTAGTATTTGGGTTTTTTAGTTTTGCTAAGTGACCTGCAGCCTGCATAAGGTGGGTTTTCCCTAAACCAGATCCACCATAAATAATAAAAGGGTTGTAGGGCGAGCCATGAATATTTTCAGCAATTTGTTTGGTAGCACCATAAGCCATTTGATTGGCATTTCCTAGTACTAAATTATCAAATGTGTAGTCTTCAAATAAAGGTGTCGAGTGTTTTTTATAGCTTGGTTTATCTGGGTTTGTGTCCGCTGCTAGGCTAATAAAAATTTTTAGATTTTTGTTGTGCTGAGCAACAGCGCTTTTAATTTGAGACTTTAGGTTTTTGCTAACGTAGTTTTTAACCTGGACATTTGGTGCTAGCAACGACAAAGTGTGTTGATTTTCAAGTGCCTTTAAAGGCTGTATCCAAACACTATATTCAGACAAAGGTACCGTGTCTTTTAGTGTGTCCAAACATTGAGCCCAAGTTTTTGACATAAGCAGTATTTAAAATTAAGTAATGATATACTTAAGCATTATATTGTTTTGAGAGAGAAGTGGATGAATGGTTTAGAAAAGTATTTTGAAAAGTTGTTGTGGAGCTCTAGGTTAATGGTTTTAGCCGCTGTGGTTTCATCATTATTACTCTCCTTGATGTTGTTCATTATTACTGCAGTTGATGTGGCCAGTTTGATCGCACATGCGGGTGATTATATTGGTGCTACGGCTGAGGCAAAAAAAGCACTAAAAATTGAAATGGTGGCACACACAGTTGGATCAATTGATGGGTTTTTATTAGCCACGATTTTACTAATCTTTGCATTGGGCTTGTACGAGCTTTTTATTAGTGATATTGATGAAGCTAAAGAAAGTGGTCAGTCAACCAAGGTGTTAGTGATTAATTCCCTAGACGATCTTAAGGCCAAGCTTGCAAAAGTAATCTTAATGATTTTGGTGGTTACTTTTTTTGAAGTGTCCTTGTCAATGACATTTGTAGGTGCCTTGGATTTGGTTTATTTTTCACTTGGAATTTTAATGGTATCGCTAGCACTTTATTTTGGCTCGAAGTCTTCACACTAAAGCTTTAACCATTGATTTTTATTGTTAAATAGCGTAACATTCAATCCTTTTTTATTAAGAGAGTTATTATGCGTCAAGTTATTGTTGCAGGCAACTGGAAAATGAACGCCTCGAAAGAAACGGTTAATACGTTAATTATGGGCATTCTTTCCGGCATGGCGGAAGTTGATTCAACGGTTATCGTTTGCGCACCCTCTCCTTATATGTCTCAGGTTGAAGCGTTGATCACACATTCGCAGCTTCATTTAGGTGCTCAAGACTTAAATGTTAATGCATCGGGCGCTTTTACTGGTGAAGTGAGTGCAGATATGATCAAAGATTTTGGCGCTCAATACGTTATTGTTGGCCATTCAGAGCGTAGAAGCCTATATGGCGAGACTGATGAAGTTGTGGCTGATAAAGTGCAGGCTGCACTTGATAATGATCTAAAGCCACTTTTTTGTATCGGTGAAACACTAGAAGAAAGAGAAGCTGGCAATATGGAGGCGGTTGTTTCTCGTCAAATCCAAGCGGTGATTGATCGTGTTGGTATTGGCGCTTTTAAAGATGTTATTATTGCTTATGAGCCGGTTTGGGCAATTGGAACTGGCGTTACAGCGACACCTCAACAAGCTCAGGATGCACATGCCTTTATTCGTTCAATGTTAGCGCAGAGTGATGCAAATATTGCACAATCTACACCTATCTTATATGGCGGCAGCATGAATCCTGGCAACGCTGCTGAGTTAATTGGTTGTGAAGATATTGACGGCGGCCTTATTGGCGGCGCTTCATTAAAATCAGAAGATTTCTTACAAATTTGTAAAGCGGGTTAATTATGTCATTTCAAATTATTTTAATTGTTCATGTAATGCTAGCACTAGGTTTAGTTGCACTTGTGTTGATGCAACATGGTAAGGGTGCGGATGCTGGCGCTGCCTTCGGTGCAGGTGCATCAGGCTCTGTATTTGGCGCTCGAGGTGCAAATTCATTTATGTACAAGTTAACCGCCAGCGTTGCCTTTGGTTTTTTTGCAACCAGCCTAACATTGGCCTACTTGGCAACTAATGAAAATGGTGCTAGTAGTGAACCTGTTAGTATTATGGAGCAGGCAGCTTCAATCACCCCTTCAGATGTGCCAATGATTGCACCAGCACCGTCTGACACCAGCGACATTCCTAACTAAGTCGTTAACATTTTTTGCCGATGTGGCGGAATTGGTAGACGCGCTACCTTGAGGGGGTAGTGAGCTACGCTCGTGCCAGTTCGACTCTGGCCATCGGCACCATATTACACATCAATGGTTAGCACTGCACTAGTGCCACCAGTTTTTCTTGGGTTTAGTGAAACACTCCAGTTGTGAGAATCTACCAATTGTTGCACGATTGCAAGCCCTAGTCCACTACCCCCAGTGGCGCTATTTCTAGATGTTTCCAGTCTATAAAAAGGCTGGAATATTTTTTCTTTAAACGCTTTTGGTATACCCGGACCACGGTCTTTAACTTTGACAATTATGTGTGTATTGCTACAGTTTAATACAATGCTCACCGGCTTATTGTTTCCGTATCTAACGGCATTGGTGATTAGATTAGTG
>JABGQC010000045.1 GCA_018644675.1 Candidatus Thioglobus sp. | reverse complement strand
GCTTCAGCATGGATGTAGCTGATTTCTTTGAGCTTAAGCGCGCCTTCCATGGCGATGGCATGCATTGTACCTCTACCTAAAAATATGGCGTTAAATTTATCTTTGAAGGTTTTGGCAAGCTCTTTAATTTGATCTTCTTGCTCAAGTGTTTTTTTAATTAAGCCTGGCAGGCGATTTAATCCGTCAACAATCGTTGCTTCTTGCTGTTTGGATACTTGCTTGTGGCAGCGTCCAACAGCTACTGAAAGTAGTGCAAGCGATACTAGCTGAGTGGTGAAGGCTTTAGTACTAGCTACGCCAATTTCTGGACCGGCGTGGGTTAGAAAAGTAAGCTCTGATTCACGTGTGAGTGATGACTCTGCTGAGTTGCAAATCGTCAATGTATGAATATTCTTATCTTTACTGCGCTTTTTAACCGCTTTGAGCGCTTCTAGCGTATCTGCTGTTTCTCCGCTTTGCGAGATAGTGATAAATAATGTATCTTCAAGAATGATTGGATTACGATAGCGGTATTCGCTCGCGACTTCAATATGGGTGGGGATTTTGGCAATGTCTTCTAGCCAATATTTTGCTACCAAGCCTGCGTTGTAGCTAGTACCGCAGGCAATAATTTGAATGTGCTTGGTTTTTTTAAAGATATCTTTGGCTTTATGCCCAAAGGCTGATGATAGTACTGTGTCTTTAGTAATACGCGACTCTAAGGTATCACGAATAGCTTGCGGTTGCTCAAAGATTTCTTTAAGCATGTAGTGGTCATAGCCACGTTTAGAGGTTTGGCCGCTTTTAAGTTTTGAGGTTTTAATTTCTCGCTCTACTTGCTTGCCATCTTTGTCATAAATAGTGACTGAGTCAAGGGTAATATCAGCAATATCACCTTCTTCTAAAAAGATAAAGTCTTTGGTAATATCTAGCAGAGCCATTTGGTCAGAAGCAATAAAATTGCCTTTCTTACTGATGCCAATCACCAGTGGCGAGCCACTACGCGCAGCGATAATACGCCCTGGATCTTTAGGGGAGACTACACCAACACCATAAGCACCCTCAAAGGTTTGAATGGCTTTTTGTGTGGCTTCTAATAAAGACTCACTGTCTTGTAAATGCTGATGAATAGCATGGCCAATCACTTCGGTATCAGTATCTGAGGTAAATGTATACCCATCTACCTCTTGTGCAGCTTTTAATTCTAGGAAATTTTCAATAATGCCATTATGCACCACGCTGACCGTGTGATTACAGATGTGTGGATGTGCATTGCGGCTTGTTGGCTCACCATGGGTGGCCCAACGGGTGTGGGCGATGCCAACCGTGCCGTCAAGCGGTATTTTTTTCTCTTTAATGTTATTTTCAAGATTAACAACTTTACCTGCTGCTCTGGCACGATGTAGCTCGTTATCCGCTGATAAAACCACCACACCAGCAGAATCGTAACCACGATATTCTAAGCGCTTTAGTCCGTCAATCAGTACCGATGTGATGTTTTTCTTACAAATTCCGCCGACGATTCCGCACATAGTGGTCTAATGTTAAGTTATGAATGTTTAATTTTTAATGATTATAGCGGGCTAATAAGCGCAAGGTAAACTAGATTGCAACAACTTCTTTTTCAAGTAATTTTATTTCTTGTTGTTGGCCAATCAGCTTTAGAAGTACGGTGACTCTATCGTTACTATTGTAGTTTTGAAAAATAGCTTGTTGACCTTTGAAAGCACCGGTTTGAATTTCAAGATGATCACCTTTGTGATGAGAGCAGATATCCATCATTTTTTCAATAGTTTGCTGTTGTTGTGTTTTGATTAAATTTACAATTTGATTGGGTACTTTTGCAAAGCTTAAGCCAAAACGTACAAAGTTAGAAACTCCTTTGGTAGAGCGGATAGGCGTCCAATTTTGAATTTTATCATCAAGCTCAATAAATAAATAGCTTAGAAACAGTGGCGTGGTTTTGTTGTTAATAACTGCTTTAGGGAAAAACACATTAAAATTTTGATTGGTCAAATTTTGAGTGGCAATCGCCTCTTGTTGTGGCTTTGTTTTAATTAGGTACCAGTTTTTCATATTG
>JABGQC010000031.1 GCA_018644675.1 Candidatus Thioglobus sp. | reverse complement strand
TTTCAGATATTGGTATGGAAGCCATTTATGAGTTTGAAGTAGAAAACATGCCAGTCACGGTTGCTGTGGATAGTCAAGGCAATAATATTCATAATATTTTCCAAGAGTTGCTGGTTAATTAATCAGTCACAAGGTTTGCAGCTAGGTATTTATTGCACATCTTGAGCGCAACCATAACGATGCATAACTAGTATAATTAGCGCCTGAAGTTGGTCGGATAGTCGCTGGTGGGTTTGCCCATCAGAGGAAAGTCCGGGCTCCATAGAGCAAAGTGCTAGCTAACAGCTAGGTAGGGTGACCTAATGGAAAGTGCTGCAGAGATTTAAACCGCCTGTTTCGACAGGTAAGGGTGAGAAGGTGCGGTAAGAGCGCACCGCGCGTTTGGTGACAACCGTGGCAAGGTAAACCCCACTTGGAGCAAGCTCAAATAGGCTACCATTGATGCGGCTCGCATAAGGTAGCGGGTAGAGTGCTAAAGCGTATTGGTGACGATGCGCGTAGATGAATGACTATCTATTACAGAACCCGGCTTATAGACTAACTTCACCTTTTTTTTGACTTCGTCTTTTTCCTTGCCACCCCTCAAGGGGGTGCTAAACAGAGTACTGCGTTAGATTTTAAAAATACTTAGTCACATGGTTAACCCATGCTCCTGCATATTTCCAAAATCTGCCTTGTGGCAAGAAAAAATACTCGTCAAAAACTTGACTACATTATTGATTATTTTGTTGTAGAATAAAAGAATGATGTTTATTCAGAAAATATTTATTATTATCTTATTGGGCGTATCAGCCAGTGTCCATGCTGATAAGTCAATCTTATTTCAAGATCAAAATATTACCATCTATACTGATAATTCAGTAGTTTATGCCGATGGCAGTGTGCCAAAATTTAAGCCGTCAAGCACTTGGGTGGAAGAGGATTATTTTACTCAGCAGGAAAAATACTGCGAGGTTGATTCAGTTTATAAAGACAAGCTTAAGAAGTTATCTCAAAGTTTTAAAAACCGCTAAATCCATACCATTCTGGAAAGAGGACTAAACTGGTTAAAACACTCACTTGGATAATAATAAAAGGCATAACTCCTTTGTAAATATCAGTGGTTTTGATTGAGCTGGGTGCGACGCCTTTGAGATAAAACAAGCTAAATCCAAAAGGTGGTGTCAGGAATGATGCTTGCAGATTCATAGCAATCAAAATAGCAAACCACTGCATATCGATACCTAATGACAGTGCAATTGGATAAAAAATTGGCACAATAATCAGTGATATTTCTACGAAATCAATAAAAAATCCCAAGATAAGAATGATCAACATTGAAATAAGAATAAAGCTCATTTCTTTGGCTGGCAAACTCATAATAAATTCTTCAACCAGTGTGTCACCACCACTGTAAGTAAACACCATGGAAAAGGCTGTAGCACCCACCAAAATTGCAAAAACCATTGAGGTAACTTTAACTGTTTCAATGCTTGCTGAGCGAACCATGCTCCAGTTTAGCCTTTGGTAAATAAAGGATAATACAAGTGCACCAACTGCGCCAATTGAGGCGGATTCAGTTGGTGTGGCAATGCCAGAAAATATTGATCCAAGTACAGCAATAATGAGCGAAAATGGCGGCACAATAGCTTTTGCAACTAATATGTATTTTTGAGTATTGGATAAATGATGATTTTTACTGACAAAAGCGGGTGCAGCAGTTTTGTCAAAATGGGCGACAATCAACACATACAAAATATAGCCGCCAACCAAGACCAGCGACGGCATTACCGCACTTCGAAATAAATCCCCAACAGGTACGCCCAACACATCTGCCAAAATAATAAGCACAATAGAAGGCGGAATGATTTGCCCCAAGGTTCCTGAGGCGCAAATAACCCCGGTGGAAAGTGTTTTTTTGTAATTATGCTTAAGCATCACAGGCAGAGAAATAACTCCCATAGCAATAACGCTAGCACCAACCACACCGGTAGACGCTGCTAGTAGTGACCCTACTAGAATGGTTGAAACCGCTAAACCGCCTCGAATGCCACCAAATAAATCTCCCATTGCTTCCAATAATTGTTCGGCTAATTTGGTCTTTTGCAGGACGATACCCATAAAGATAAATAACGGAACCGCCATTAAGATGGTGTTCTGCATGACACTCATAATGCGATAAGGTATAAATCCAAATAGATCAATACCTTCGGTGAGCGTGCCAAAAATAACAGCCACACCCGCAAAAGTGAATGCCACTGGAAAGCCAATCATGAGCAGCATCAAGGTGATGCCAAACATAATTAAGCCAATCACACATCACCTCGAACGAACTTCTTGTAATTGTCCAGTACAAATAAAGATCCGGAGATAATAACCAAGATGAAGCTTATTGGAATAACACTTTTAATAATAAAACGGTGTGTTAATCCACCAGGATCACCACTTTGCTCGTTAATTGTATAAGCGCCATAAGCAAAATCAAGACCGTAATATGTAATTAAAAGACTGATGGGTAGAATGAAAATAACAAAGCCAATCATATTGATCAAAGCTTGTTTTTTTGGTAATAGATTGGCATAAAAAATATCGACTCGCACATGTGCATCTTGTTGCAATGTGTATGAAATACCGAGTAAAAAAAGCGAGGAAAATAGGTGCCACTCCATTTCCTGCAAGGCGATAGATGAATTATTGAAGGCGTAACGAAGTACAACATCAATAAAGACATTAAAGATTGTAAGCAATAAAAGCCCGATGGTTAGATTTTCTAACCATCGGGTATAGATTGATCGAATCTTAGTTACCTAAAGAATTTAAGTAGGATTGATCAGAGATTTGAGTCCAGGCACGTGCCTTGGCCAAGTAAGCCTGCTGAGAGTCAATAATCTCTTTAGCAACAGGATCTGATTTAGCACGCTCCTCTAGCAACTCAGAATTAGCCTTTCTTAAAGCGTCAAAGACTGGCTTAGGGAAAGTTTTAACTTTGATATTTGGATAATCCTTCTTCATATCTGCCCAGTTTTTAGCGCTGGCATGTTCTGAATGTGCATACATATCATAAGCAGAAAGCTTCATGGCATTGGTTAGAATGTCTTGCAAGTCTTTTGGCAGTGAGTTTAATTTTTTCAAATTGATTAAGAATTGCAACTCTGTTGCTGGCTCATGCCAACCGGTATAGTAGTACGGCGCAACCTTATGAAAGCCCATGCGTAAATCAAGTGAAGGACCTACCCATTCTAGCGCATCAATTGTACCGCGATCAAGTGCTGTGTAAAGCTCACCTGCAGGTATGTTGGTTGGTTTAGCACCTACTTTAGCCATAACGTCACCCGCAAATCCAGGAATGCGCATTTTTAAACCTTGAAGGTCTTCAACAGTATTGATTTCTTTTTGAAACCAGCCACCCATTTGGTTGCCAGTATTACCACCAATAATGGATTTCATGCCATGTTTAGCATAAACCTTATCCATTAATTCTTGGCCGCCGCCATACTCAAACCAAGCGTGTTGCTCGGAGGCTGTCATGCCAAATGGCATGGTGGTAAAGTATAGTGTATTGGCATCTTTACCTTTCCAGTAGTATGATGCGGAATGACCTAAATCATATTGACCAGATTTAACAAAATCAAAAATACCCAGTGCTGATTTATGTTTATTTTTTGAGTCAATTCTAATAGCTAGACGACCACCTGACATATCATGAGCTAATTGAGCAAATTTCTTGGTGGCATCACCAAAAATAGGGAAATTACTCGGCCAAGTTTCAGCTAATGTCAAGGTATAGACTTTACTATCCTGCTTTGCACTCACGGTTTCTTTATCGTCATCAAACCAGCCAGAGTGGGCGGTTGTTGCAGCAACAAAAGCAGTTGCAGCGAATAACTTTATAAATTTTTTCATATTTCTCCTCTAGAGTTATGTTGTTTGTTTGAGCTGTGCCAAAACGGCACGGTCATTAGAATTATAGTCCTTGAATGTTTGTATGTTGATAAAATTTTTGGATAATAATTCGACAATTATTAATTGTTGATTGTGCCCATGTTCTAAGAGTAAAAAGCCATTTTTATTGAGATAATCAGGCGCTTGATCAATGATAATTCGAATATCATCTAAGCCATCTTTTCCGGCTGTGAGTGCGGTAATTGGCTCATGAGTTAGGTCATTAAGATAAGCGTCGCCTTGCTCAATATAAGGTGGGTTGGATATGATTAGATCAAAGGTTTGGTTGGGTACAGCATCAAACCAGCTGCCTTGTGCAAAGTTAATATCAGTGGTTGCATTTTGTTGGGCAATCTTAAGCGCTGCAGATGAGAAGTCTGTCGCAGTAACAGCCCAATGAGGATTTTTATCCGCTAAAGTAATGGCAATAATTCCGCTGCCAGT
This sequence comes from Candidatus Thioglobus sp., assembly GCA_018644675.1. Taxonomy (GTDB): domain Bacteria; phylum Pseudomonadota; class Gammaproteobacteria; order PS1; family Pseudothioglobaceae; genus Thioglobus_A. The sequence continues at coordinate 8,634 of JABGQC010000031.1, read as the reverse complement.
TCCCATATCTAGTAGTTTGCAAGTTTGATTTTTTGGGAATAAATCTAGTGCAATATCAATCAGTAGCTCGGTTTCTGGCCTGGGGATAAGTGTGTCAGGTGTGACTTTAAAATCTAAATGATAAAAGCCTTTGTTGCCACTAATATAGGAAAAAGGCATGCCATCCATGCGTCGTTGTATATATGCATCCAATGTTTGCTGTTCAGTGGGCGTTAGCTGATATTCATTTTGAGTGATTAGCTCGACATTGCTTTTATTAAGCACTAGAGACAACAGTGGCGCAATATCAATCGCGCCACTGTCAAGGTATTGTTGAATGGTTTTCAAAGCTTATAAGTTAACCGTTGTTAAGCCTAAAGATTTCCAAGCATTCATACCACCGCGGTAATATTTAATCTTGGCAGCAGGGTAGCCGTATTTTAGTAGTGCTTTAACAGCTGCTGGAGTTTGTCCACACCAGATGCCGTTACAGTACATAACTAAGGTTTTAGCATAAGAAAAATCAAACACATCATCTGCTTGTACACCCATTTGGTCTTCCATAATTTCTAGCGCTTTTTCTTTATTTTTAAATTGAGTGTAAGGGATGTTGATTGCTGTTGGAATGGCGCCTGTAAACACCAGCCAATTAGGGGTTCGAGTGTCAATTACTAAAATTGATTCATCGCCATCTGAGCGTTTTTTAACATAGTCAATAACATCAAGCTCGTCAATGGTTTCAACAAGATGCGGTGCAAATGGATGCATTGGCTGAACTTTTCCACGAGTTGTTCTAAGATAAAAATCAGAAATTTCATTATCCTGATCTTGATTACGCTGCAGTTTTACAACCTTATCCTGGTGATTTATATCAATAGAGATTACACCTGGCGTTATAAATACGTCTTTAGTTGCTTCACCCTCAGCACTTACATTTAGGGTAAGTGCCGTTATAAATAAAACTAGTAGTTTTTTCATTTCTCTCCTCTTTTTTTTAAGCTTTTTTCAAATCAAAATAATTTTTAGCAGCCACAATCAACCCTAAGCCGATAAAAGCGCCAGGCGGCAAAATAGCAAGCAGTGTACCTTGGTAGTCATTAAAGACGGTAACGCTGAGCGTATCACCTAAAGAGCCCAGTATTAAGCTAGATTGATCAAATAAAGTTCCAGAACCAATCAATTCGCGCATGGCACCCAAAATAATCAAAATAATAGAAAATCCAATACCCATCATTAGTCCGTCAAGGGCAGACTTCCCCCAGCTATTCTTACTGGCATAAGCTTCTGCACGAGCTAAAATTGCACAATTAGTAACGATCAGCGGTACAAAAATACCCAAAATCAAATACAAATCATAAAAGTATGATTGCATTAATAGCTCAACAATGGTCACAAAAGAGGCGATTAATAGTACGAAAATTGGGATACGCACTTCTTTGCGAATTTGATGGCGAAAAATTGATACTGTCACGTTTGATGCAATTAAAACGAAAGTGGTGGCAAGACCAAGACCAATCGCATTGACAATATTGTTAGTTACCGCTAACAGTGGGCACAAGCCTAACAATGCTACTAAGGCTTGATTATTGGTCCATAGGCCATTTTTGGCAATTTTAAGATAATCATTCATAAGCCTTGATTATATCAACAACCCTGGGGCGGTAAACGCTTAAAGATTGGTCATTATTAAAATTTGTGAAATTTTTAAAAATAACCAAAAGTATTGTTATAGCAATTAAAGATGGGGCTTAATAATGAGGTTTTATCCAAAAAAAACCCCGATTAACGGGGTTCTTGGGTGATTTAAACGTCTTAAATGACGTTAAGCTGGCTGATTTGCATTATTTCCAATATTTTTTTAATTTAAGAAAATACAATTTCATTGTTAACCACATCCGTTTTAATGGTTGCACCTGGTAAGAATTCACCGGCTAAAATCTTTTGTGATAAAGGGTTTTCCAGTAATTTTTGAATGGTGCGTTTGAGTGGTCTGGCGCCAAATACTGGATCATAACCTCTATCTACTATGACATTCATCGCCGCTTCATTCATCTCTAACTTAAGATCTAGAGCCGCTAATCTAGAAGATAAAATTTCAATTTGAATCTTGGCAATGCCTGCAATTTGATCTTTTCCTAGGCTATTGAAAGTAACGATTTCATCAATACGATTAACAAACTCAGGTCTAAAGTGCTCACCAACTAATTTGATTAACTCAGCTGATACATCTTTGCCTGGATTCTCTTGAATCAAGTGAGAGCCAAGATTTGAAGTCATCACAATAACGGTGTTTTTAAAGTCAACCGTACGCCCCTGTCCATCAGTCAAGCGTCCATCATCTAATACTTGCAAAAGAATATTAAATACATCAGGATGGGCTTTTTCAACTTCATCTAGCAGGATAATTGAATATGGCTTACGACGTACTGCTTCGGTTAAAACACCGCCTTGCTCATAACCCACATAACCAGGAGGTGCGCCAATCAAACGAGAGACAGAGTGTTTTTCCATAAACTCACTCATATCCACTCGCACAATAGCTTGCTCGGTGTCAAACAAGAAATCTGCCAAAGCTTTAGTAAGCTCAGTTTTGCCCACACCCGTTGGCCCCATAAACATAAATGAGCCATCTGGGCGATTTGGATCAGACAATCCTGCGCGTGAGCGACGTACTGCATCAGCAATAACTTTAATGGCTTTATCTTGACCAACCAGACGCTGATGAATGATGCTTTCCATTTGCAAGAGCTTGTCTTTTTCACCTTCCATCATTTTATCCACTGGGATGCCAGTCCAGCGCGCTACAATATGAGCAATTTCATCTTCAGTGACTTTGTTTCTAAGTAGAGTCATTTCCTCGGTATCGGCATTTTCTGCTTGTGTAATTTTTTGCTCTAATTCAGGAATAATGCCATACTGGAGTTCACTCATTTTAGCCAAGTCATTATTTCGATGAGCGTTTTCTAGTTCAGATTTTGCCTGCTCTAGCTCCTCTTTTAAGTGATGAGCACCTTGCACGACTAATTTCTCTTTTTTCCAAATTTCATCAAAATCAGCGTATTCTTTTTCAAGATTTTTAATCACCGACTCTAGCTCTTTAAGACGCTCTTTAGAGGCCTTATCTTTCTCTTTTTTAAGCGCCATGCGTTCGATTTTAAGCTGTACCAATTTTCGGTCTAGTTTATCCATAGATTCGGGTTTTGAATCAATTTCCATGCGAATTTGTGAAGCGGCTTCATCGATTAAATCAATGGCTTTATCGGGTAGTTGTCTGTCGGTAATGTAGCGCGTGGAGTAAGTAACGGCTGCAATAATAGCAGGGTCAGTAATCTCAACACCATGATGGACTTCGTATTTTTCTTTTAACCCGCGCAAAATGGCAACTGTATCTTCCTCAGTTGGCTCATCAACCAATACTTTTTGGAAGCGACGCTCAAGCGCTGAATCTTTTTCAATATATTCACGGTATTCGTTTAAGGTGGTGGCGCCCATACAATGCAAATCGCCACGAGCCAGTGCCGGTTTTAGCATATTGCCCGCATCCATAGCGCCATCGCCTTTGCCTGCACCGACCATGGTGTGAAGTTCATCAATAAATAAAATCACTTGCCCTTGCTCAGCTTCCAACTCTTTAAGCACTGCCTTTAGGCGTTCTTCAAATTCTCCACGATATTTAGCACCTGCAACCAAAGAAGCCATATCAAGTGATAATAGACGTTTGCCTTTAATGCCTTCGGGCACTTCGTTGTTAATAATACGCTGAGCCAAGCCTTCGGCGATCGCAGTTTTTCCCACCCCAGGCTCACCAATTAGTACAGGGTTGTTTTTGGTGCGACGTTGTAATACTTGAATGGCGCGGCGAATCTCACCATCACGACCAATAACCGGATCAAGTTTGCCATCAATGGCCATTTGGGTCAAATCAGTTGTGTATTTGTTAAGCGCATCTCGCTGTGTTTCTGCATTTTGTTCGTTCACGTTTTGTCCTCCTCTAAGGGTTTCAATGGCTTTTGTTAGTGCTTCTTTATTAACGCCGGCATCTTTTAGTAGTTTGCTGGTTGTGTCTGATCCTTGAATAATTGCCAATAAAAATAATTCAGTTGATACATAAGCGTCGCCTTTATCTGTGGCTATTTTTTCAGTAGCAGTGAGTAGGCGTAGTAAGTTTTGAGAGATGCCGATATCGGTATTAGGATTATTAACAACTGCTAGATTTTGTATCTGCTGATCAATCTGGTTTTTAAGTGTGGTTGTGTCTATTTTGATTGAGGTCAATGCATTGCTCACACTGGAGCTGGAATCAGACAGCATAGCACTCAGAACATGCACACCTTCAATTGCACTGTTATTACTGCTAATCGCAAGCGATTGAGCGCTACCAAGATCTTGTTGAAATTGAGAGGTGAGTTTTTCAATATTCATAAGCTTTTATTACACTATTTTGTTTAAGTTAGTCTCTATCTATGGGATGATTAACGTTTATTCAAGTACCAAAATAAAATATTATGTTAAATTTAGTATTGTTTGAGCCAGAAATACCTAATAACACAGGCAGCCTGATCCGTCTTAGTGCCAACATGGGTGCCAGTTTGCATTTGATTAAACCTTTTGGTTTTGAGATTACCGATAAGCGGCTTAGACGTGCAGGGCTTGATTACAAAGAATTGGCGCAAGTGACTGAGTATGAAAACTTTGAGGATTATTTAGCTAAAGCTAAGCCTGAGCGTATTTTTGCAGTGAGTTCAAAAGTAAAAACAAACTATGCTGAAGTGGCGTACCAAGCAGGCGATTCATTTTTGTTTGGCCCGGAAACACGTGGCTTACCACAAGAGATTTTAGATCAATACCCAGGCATTACGCTACCTATGCAAGCAGGATCTAGAAGTTTAAATTTGTCTAATTGTGTCTCTATTGTGGCGTATGAAGCTTGGCGTCAAATTGGCTTTGTCGGCAAAGTCTCAAAATAGTAAGTAAAAGGCAATAAAGCCTGTATTGGTTATAAGCCCAATTAGTGGTAAGCTGAAATGATAGCGCCTGATATTTTTACTAGGTTTGGGTTGCTTTGCCTTGATAACCAGCAACGCAAGATGCATTAGTGAAAAAATAATTAAGATAAATAAACTGGTTAATTCTGCCAGTGTCATAATTGGCAACCAAAGCGCCAAAACATAAATAATAAGTACAACAATTAAAGTGGCGTAAACAGGGGTTCTGGTTGTTTTGTTAATGTTGCTCAATATACTAGGCAGCCATTTTTGCTTGCTCATGCCGTAGAGAACGCGAGAAGCCATAATAATTTGTATGAGTGCGCCGTTAATAATGGCAAGCATACCGATAACGGCAATTAAGTTGGGCGAAAGTCCGCTAAGCTGTTCGTAAATAAGCGCTAGTGGTGCTTGGTGTGCAGATAGGGCGTCTAGTGGTACGGCGCTAACAGCTACTAGTGACACCAATATGTAAATAACACTGGCAATAGCAAGAGACAGAATAATGGCTTTTGGCATATTTTTTTCTGGCTCAATAACCTCTTCAGCGACGTTAACCATATCCTCAAAACCAATAAATGCATAAAATGCCAAAAAAGAGCCTGCAAATATACCACCCCAAATGGCTAAATCGCCAAATTTAAAAGTGTTTAAATACGCTTGAGTGTCGATGTTATGGAGATAGTCACGACCAAACCAAATGATAATCAGTAATCCTGTAATTTCTATTAAGGTTAAAAGTGCAGCCACCTGGACGGATTCTTTAATACCCCAAATAGCTAAAACCCCTAATACTGTTAATAGCAGTGTAATCGTAACAAGGCTGGATAAATCAACAAAAATATCCAAATAACCAATAAAGCCAACAGTGATCGTGGCAGAAGATAGAACGCCCGTTATAACAATCATAATGCCGACTATAAAGGACAGGTGTCGATTGCCAAACGCTTTAAACAAATAAACCGCCTCACCAGCACTCACAGGATAACGCGATGATAGTTCGCTGTAAGTAAAGGCTGTTGTAACAACCAATAGCGATGCGACAAAAAATGATAACGGTGCCATCATGCCCGCTACACCTGAGACCTTACCAATTAGAACATAAATACCAGCGCCTAAAATATTGCCTAACCCGTAAAGTGTGAGTAATGGCAAAGTTAGGGTACGCTTAAGGGGCATGATTATTCCAGTATTGTTAGCGTGTAAGCGTTTGTGAAATCTTTAATATCGACGGCTTTTTTGCCAGCAAGCTGTACTTTTTCTAAACTTAGCGCACCATCACCCGTTGCAACAATGCAAACCCCTTTGCCGTATTCAGCCACTTCACCGGGTTTTGCGTCATAGGCCTTGCCTATGACGCAGGCAGATAAAATGCGTAACACTTTTGATTCGAATTTATTACTGCTCGCATTTGTTTGAGCAATTGGATAAGGGTTAAAAGCTCTAATTTGTTGGTTGATTTGTACGGCCGATTTTGACCAATCAATCCAGGCTTCATCTTTAGATAGTTTTTTGGCGTAGGTAATGCCCGCTTCATTTTGTGGGATTGGCGATAGGGTGTTAAGATTGGCTAAAGCTTTAACAATGCCTTGTGCACCGAGTATGGCTAGCTTGTCATGTAAAGATTGGGCAGTATCAGACTCAAGAATATCGCAAGTTTTTTCCAGCAAGATGTCGCCTGTATCTAAGCCTTCATTCATTTGCATAATGCCAATCCCTGTTTGCTTATCACCGGAAATAATCGCACGCTGAATCGGTGCAGCCCCGCGCCAACGTGGCAGTAGCGAGGCATGAATATTAAGACAGCCGTATTTAGGTGTCTCTAACACCTCTATTGGTAAAATTTGCCCGTAAGCTACCACCACCATCACATCAGCATTTAAGCTGGCTAATTGTTGTTGAGCTGTCTTATCTTTTAGGCTTTCAGGTTGAAAGACCGGTAAGTTGAGTTCAAGTGCTTTTTCTTTAACGGGGCAGGCAGTTAATACACGACCACGACCCTTGGGACGGTCGGGCTGGCAATATATACCAACTAATTTATGCTCACCTTGAGCAAGCGCTTCGAGTATGCCAACTGAGAATTCAGGCGTACCCGCAAAAATAACCCGCATTAGATTAAGTTTTTTCTGGCAGTCTTAATGGCGTATTTAACTTGATTAGGCGAAGTTGCACCTAGGTGGTCACGCGCACAAAGTGAGCCTTCTAATGACAAAATATCAAACACATCGTTTTCAATGCGATCATCAAACAGTTGTAGCTCTTCTAAGCTGAGCTCTGCCAAATCTTTTTGGTGCTCGATGCCGTAAGAAACGGACTTACCAACAACCTCATGTGCATCTCTAAAGGCTAAACCTTTGTTGACTAGATAATCGGCCAAATCAGTTGCTGTAGTGTAGCCTTTTTTGGTTGAGTTATACATGGTGTCACGTTGCGTCTCGATGGTTGGTACCATATCAGCAAATACACGCAGGCAAGCTTTAAGAGTATCAACTGTATCAAACAATGGCTCTTTGTCTTCTTGATTGTCTTTGTTGTAAGCCAAAGGTTGAGATTTCATAATGGTGAGCATGGAGGTTAAATTGCCATACACGCGCCCTGTTTTTCCACGCACAAGTTCAGGTACATCAGGGTTTTTCTTTTGTGGCATGATAGAGGAGCCAGTGCAAAAGCTATCTGGTAGCTCTATAAAATTAAACTGCGCAGAAGACCATAAAATTAACTCTTCTGAAAAGCGTGATAGGTGCATCATAATCATGCTGGCAGCAGACAAGAACTCAATGGCAAAATCGCGATCACTAACGCCATCAAGTGAATTTAAGCAAATGCGATCAAAATTCAGTAGTTCGGCAGTTCTTTCACGGTTTATTGGATAAGTAGTTCCTGCTAAGGCAGCAGAGCCTAGCGGCATGGAGTTCATACGCTTACGACAATCAACTAAGCGTTCGCCGTCTCGAGTTAGCATTTCAAAATAGGCCATCATATGGTGGCCAAAACTCACAGGCTGTGCTGCTTGGAGATGAGTAAATCCTGGCAAGATGGTGCTGGCTTCTTTTTCTGCTAAATCGAGCAAGGCCTGTTGTAAGCGATTAATCTCAACTAGAATATCATCAACTTGATCGCGCAGATATAGGCGAATATCAGTCGCTACTTGATCATTGCGAGAGCGGCCTGTATGGAGTTTTTTGCCCGCATTGCCAATCAATTGCGTGAGACGTGATTCAATATTCATATGCACATCTTCCAGTGCAACAGACCATTCAAACTTACCTGTATTGATTTCTTCCAAAATTTGATCCAGACCCGTTAGAATTTGGTCTTTTTCGTCTTCGGTTAATAAGCCTACTTCTTGCAACATGGTGGCGTGCGCTCTAGAACCGGCAATGTCGTATGGGGCTAAAATTTTGTCAAAAAAGACAGAAGCACCAAAAATTTTGACAAATTCATCAGTTGGCTCGCTAAAGCGTCCACCCCAAGATTGATTCGTGTGTGTTTGGCTTGAATTTTGTGTGTTATTGGTCATAATTTTGCACTAAGTTGTTTGTTAATTTTTAGAGTAGAGCTATCAATTAGCTTGTCAAGATCGGTCCAATAATAATCTTCATTGGTAACGCCTAAGACTTTTTCCAAAACCACGCCATAGTTGTCTACCAACATAACCGTTGGAAAGAAA
>JABGQC010000044.1 GCA_018644675.1 Candidatus Thioglobus sp. | reverse complement strand
TGCCTTGCATGCCGCCGCCTGATTGCGCAAGTAATGATAAACCAACCAACCAAGTTGTTGCCGCTGCCATACGGAACCATAGTAGTGCGCGAGGGGCGATGTATTTGCCAATCGCTGCTGGGCCTGGGCCATCAGTATCCGCTAGCGCTTGACCCATACCTGGTACTTGAACGAAGTTAAAGTAGTATAAAAGACCAATCCATAAAACACCTGCCATGACGTGCACCCACACGGTAATAGTAAAGGTGTTGGTAATGTCTAGGGCAAACATAGTTGCAATAGCGGCAACAAAGCCTAATAAAATTTTGTTTTGTACTGAATTAATAAAACCCATCTTTCTCTCCGTTGTTGTAAAGTTGACTATTATAATGGGTCATTTATTTGATATGAATCATTTTTTAATTTTATTACTATACTAACTGTATGCCTGAACTACCCGAAGTTGAAACTACTAAGAACGGTTTACTGCCTTTATTGAAAAATCAAGTGGTCGCCAATGCAGTGCGTCACCGCGTGAACTTGCGCTGGGAGATACCTGGGCATTTGCCCGAAACACTGGCCAACCAAAGGTTAAAAGATATCCATAGACGCGGAAAATATTTGCTGATGCGTTTTGAAGTGGGCATCTTAATTATTCATTTGGGCATGAGCGGCTCGATTAAAGTAGTTGATAGCAGTGAGCCACTGCTTAAGCATGATCATTTTGAACTTGTGTTTGCACATGGCAAAAGCATGCGTCTAAACGATCCAAGACGTTTTGGTGCGGTGTTGTTTTCAGAAGATGACTCACATTCATTGCTAGACTCTCTGGGGGTTGAGCCTTTAGCGGATGAATTTGATGAGGCTTATTTATATAGTATGTCGCGCAATAAACAGCAAAACATCAAGGCTTTTATTATGGACAGCAAGGTTGTTGTTGGTGTGGGCAACATCTATGCTTGTGAAAGTTTGTTTGCGAGTGGTATAAATCCTGAGCGCAAAGCGGGCAGTGTGTCAAAAAAACGCTACAGCGTACTGACGAAAAACATAAAATCAATTTTGAAAAAGTCTATCAAAGCTGGTGGCACAACACTTAAAGATTTTTCAAAAGTGGATGGTACACCTGGCTATTTCACCCAGACTTTAAGTGTGTATGGGCGCGAAGGGGAAAAATGCGGCAAATGTGGTGGTAAAATTAGCCGACTTATTCAAAACCAACGTTCAACCTTTTATTGTAAATATTGCCAATCATGAGTGACTTCGACACCCCACAAGAGCTTTTTGAAAGCAACTGCTCAATTAATTCCGAACCCTTTGCCCTACAAAACCTAGGTAGCTACATGGAGCCTGAGTTTAGCGAAAATTGTATTGTTATTATTGATCCTGGTATGGCGGTGCATAATCGGGCTTATGCGGTTATTCGCTATGAAGATGATCTGTATTTTCGCCAGTACATTGAGCGCGGTGGGGATAAATTCTTAGTGCCTTTAAATACACAGCATGATGAAATCGAGCTTAAGGGTAAGTTTGAGGTGGTGGGCTGTGTGATTCAACAAAAGCAGCGCAAGCAAAAACCACTGCATTATTATCATTTGAATACAGATACCAAGCAAATGGATTTTAGCATTAGTGGAAAAGTTAAGGCTAAAGAAGAGTAACCATGGAAAAGAAAGTGCATTTAATTTTTAGCATTGTGATGTCGGCTTTTATGATTTTTATCATGTCTTTTGTAGTGACCTACATGAACATCGGCTGGGTTGATCAAACTATTGAAAAATGGCTAACGAGTTTTGTGTATGCTTGGATAGTAGGATTTCCATTATTATTTATCTTTGCACCAATCTTCAAAAAAGCAATCATCAAATCCCTAACTAAGTAGTAATTTGGAGGAAGGCAAGGCCTTCCTCCAAATTATTCTATCCAAATTAAATGCGCCATGCGTCCTGATTGAGCGCCATCTCGACGATATGAAAAATAATCAGCTGATTGTGCGTATGTACACTCATCGCCACCACTGATATTTTTAACACCTGAGTCATTTAAAATAATGCTTGCTGCTTGGTAGATGTCGAGCTTGTATTTATCTTTAAACGGAATAAATGCTTTTTCAAGCGTTTGACTCTTATTTACAAATTGATCGAAAACATCCTGACCCACTTCAAAATTCTCTTGAGAAATGGCCGGACCAAAATGCACCAACAAATCTTGCTGATTGAACTTGGCAATTGTGGCTTCAATAATGCCGTTTA
>JABGQC010000043.1 GCA_018644675.1 Candidatus Thioglobus sp. | reverse complement strand
TTTGCGCCAAAATTGTCAGTGCAAACATAGCAATTGAAACATACAAGATATCGCCAATTACGTGCCCTATAGAAAGCCATAAAGCGGCAACAGGGCCGTAGCGTGTTGAGGTTGCTAATACTGCAAATATGCCCGGGCCCGGAGAGACGGCATACACAAATGTAGCAAACATCAAAGATAGTAGTGTTAATAGTTCCATCTGCTATAATTCAATCATTATTTAAATATTTATTTTAACGCCTTATGAATTTAGATTATCTTGATTTTGAACAGCCAATTGCTGAGTTTGAAGACAAAATAGAAGCACTTTGCAACCTGAAAGATAAAGCGGATATTGCACAAGAAACAGACGCTTTAAAAGCCAAAAGCATTTCTTTAACCAAGAAGATATTCTCGTCTTTATCTGATTGGCAAATCTCTCAACTAGCGCGTCACCCAAAGCGCCTTTATACACTTGATTACATCGACTCAGTATTTGAAGAATTTACCGAGCTGCATGGTGACCGTGCCTATGGCGATGATCATGCGATTGTAGGCGGTATTGCCAAATTAGACGGCCAACCGGTAATATTTATTGGTCAGCAAAAAGGTCGCTCAACCCAAGAAAAACTAAAATACAACTTTGGTATGCCGCGCCCTGAAGGCTACCGAAAAGCGCTACGCCTAATGAAAATGGCTGAAAAGTTCAACATGCCTGTTGTTACCTTTATCGATACACCTGGCGCCTATCCAGGTATTGGTGCAGAAGAGCGTGGCCAATCTGAAGCTATTGCTAAAAACCTGTTTGAAATGTCAACCCTGGCCACACCAATTATCTCTGTCGTAATTGGCGAAGGCGGCTCTGGTGGTGCTCTGGCTATTGGTGTAGCAGATACCATAATGATGTTTGAATACTCAATCTACTCAGTAATATCACCAGAAGGCTGTGCTTCTATCTTATACAGTGATGCCTCAAAAGCTAACTTAGCAGCAGAATCTCTCAAGCTTACCTCTAGCCATTTGAAAAAAGAAGGCTTGATTGACACCATCATTGATGAGCCATTAGGCGGCATTCATCGTGACCCAGCTAAAGCAAAGACCTTATTAAAAGCGGCTTTAGTAAAAGAACTAAACACCATTAAAAAAATCTCAATGAAAGATTTACTCGCAGCAAGACAAGAAAAACTACTTGGATTTGGACAATTTAAAGACTAAAGATAACCACCTCCAGGGCAAAAAAATTGTCCTAGGCCTGAGTGGTGGCATGGACTCGGTTGTCTTACTGCACTATCTACATACTCATTTTCCCAATCAACTAAGAGCTATACATTGCAATCACCACCTATCTAAACATTCTGATAATTGGCATATTTTTTGCCAGCAACTGTGTCAAAAGCTCAACGTTCCCTACAAGAGTATTGGATTTCATCTAGAAAAAACATCCAATATTGAAGAAAATGCACGCAAAAAACGCTATTTTTCACTATCATGTGATTTATCTAAAGATGAGGTTCTATGCACAGCACACCATCAAAATGACCAAGCAGAAACTCTACTTCTGCAGTTATTTCGAGGCTCTGGAGTTGCAGGTTTAGCGTCAATGCCGCGGCAAAAAACTTTAGGATTGGGTGTTCACTATCGACCTATGCTGGGTATTGAAAAACAGCAAGTTATTGATTATGCCACTGAGCACAAACTCAACTGGATCGAAGATGATAGCAACAAAGACACCAACTTTAGGCGAAATTTATTACGTTTAGAAGTTATCCCTTTATTATCAAAGATTTATCGAAACCTCACTAAATCACTCGCCCGTAGCGCCAGGCACCAATCAGAAGCGCTCAAACTCACGCGCGAATTAGCCGAACTTGACATTCAGTCTTACAATTTGATTGATACTGATGGTCGGCTGACAATTGATACACTTGTAAGGCTCGACGCTCATCGCATCAAAAATGTACTGCGCTATCAACTTAATCAGTTAAATTTTTTAGCACCTAGTGATAAAGTCTTGGATCAAATTATGGCGCTATTATCCGCCAAAGTCGATGCTGAGCCCTTAGTAAGGTGGGACGAATTTGAAATTAGACGCTACCAACAAAAATTGTATTTTATCAACACTAATTCAGAAAAAAATCTGCAAAAATGCCCAATTCAGTCTGAATTAGAAAATTTGCCAAATTTTTCCATTCGCTTTCGCACCGAAGGCCAGCGTATTAAATTACCAGGGAAAAACCACTCACAATCGCTTAAAAAGGTATTACAAGAGGCTAACATCCCTCCATGGGAGCGAAATACGCTAAAAATGTATTATATTGATGATGAATTACGCGCTATGGAGCGTCTTGGACGCATG
>JABGQC010000030.1 GCA_018644675.1 Candidatus Thioglobus sp. | reverse complement strand
AGATCTTTAAATGGCCGTTGTTATTGGCATTTTTAAGTGTTATTTTCACCATGGCCATTGTTGGTGGTTTTGTGTTTAATGCACTACTTGGATAAGTAGCTATTAAAAATATTGGAAATAATCAAAATCAAATCAAAATTTCTAACAAAAAACACTTAAACCCCTTTGATTCCTTAGTTTGAAGGCAAATTGGCAGTTTTTAAAGGGCTTTTCTTTAAATTTATATGGCTAAAGTTAAGACCTATAAAAAAATGGAAAAATTTCCGAAATAATAGAAATGACTAAATTCCCACTATTTTTATTGTTAGAACGTAAGCTATTCAGGAAATAGCCAGTATTTTTTTCTTGTGTGAGGCAGATCTTGTAAAATTTGATTAAGCATAGTAAATCTATGCGATTGAAAATTTTAAAAATCTAACAAAACAGAAGGAAAAAGACGCAGTTATTTTTATTTGATTCGGTAGCGGGCGGACTGCGCGTGAGCCTGTAGGCCTTCGCCGTCAGCCAAAGTTGCAGCAATTTCACCTAATACATTAGCACCTTCGTCAGACACCATAATCAAGCTTGATTTCTTTTGGAAATCGTAAACGCCGAGTGGCGATGAAAAGCGCGCTGTACCTGAAGTAGGCAAGACGTGATTTGGACCAGCGCAGTAATCACCTAATGATTCACAAGTGTGTCGACCCATAAAGATTGCACCTGCATGTTTAATGCCGTCAAGCATTGCCTGAGGATCTTCAACAGAAAGCTCTAAATGTTCAGGGGCAATTTGATTAGAAAGTGCCACAGCCTCATCCATGTCTTTGGTTAGGATTAAAGCACCACGGTCTTTGAGAGCGGTAGCGATAATTTCTTTGCGCTCCATGGTTGGTAATAGTTTAGCAATGCTTGCCTCAACTTGATCAATAAAGTCTGCATCAGGACAAAGCAGGATGGATTGTGCATCTTCATCATGTTCAGCTTGAGAGAACAAATCCATTGCAATCCAATCTGGGTTAGTTTTGCCATCACAAATAATCAAAATTTCACTTGGTCCGGCGATCATGTCAATACCCACTTGACCAAATACCACGCGCTTAGCTGTGGCTACATAAATATTACCAGGACCAACAATCTTATCAACCTTGGGGATGGTTTGTGTGCCATAAGCCAGTGCAGCAACTGCTTGTGCGCCACCCACTGTAAACACTGTATCTACACCTGAAATATAAGCCGCTGCTAGTACTAACTGGTTAGTAATTGAGTCAGGCGTTGGCACAACCATGATTAACTCTTCAACACCTGCTACTTTAGCAGGGATGGCATTCATGAGTACGGACGATGGATAGGCAGCCTTGCCACCTGGTACGTATAATCCAACCCGGTCTAATGGGGTGATTTTTTGCCCAAGCATAGTGCCGTCATCTTCTGTGTAGGTCCAAGTCTCTTGTTTTTGTTTTTGGTGATAGCTATGAACGCGATCCGCTGCAGTTTTTAGAGCGGTTTTTTCTTTATCACCGAGAGTATCAAATGCTTCTTTGAGTGCTGATAGTTTGATAGTGAGTTCACTCATATCATGAGCATTCATCCGGTCAAACTGATTGGTGTAATCTACTAAAGCCTTGTCGCCATGGCTGCGAATATTGGCAATAATGTCGTCTACTGTTTTTGCAACGTTAGCGTTAGAGACACTCTCCCAAGCTAAAAGTTTGCTTAAATTGTCTTTAAAATCTGACTGTTTAGATGAAAGTTTTGTAATCATAGGTTTTTCTCAATGGCATTAATCCAAGATTTAATGGCGGTGTTTTTAGTTTTAAATGAAGCGTTATTGACAACCAGTCGTGAACTGATGTCTTCAATATGATCTAGAGGGATAAGGCCATTGGCTTTTAAGGTATTGCCAGTATCCACCAAATCCACAATACAGTGTGATAAACCAACTACTGGAGCAAGCTCCATAGCGCCATATAATTTGATAATTTCACAAGGCTGACCTTTTTTCTCAAAATACTGTTTAGCAGAATTCACGTATTTGGTTGCTACTTTTAATATACTGCCTTGCAGGTAATTTTCAGATTTGGCAGCCACCATGAGCTTGCATTTTGCAATACCTAAATCTAGCATTTCAAACAATCCATTAGAGCCATGCTCAAGCAATACATCTTTTCCGGCAATACCCATGTCAGCAGCGCCATGTTGTACAAAAACAGGTACGTCAGTGGCACGAATAATGATGACTTTGACATCGTCAAGATTGGTGTCGAGAATGAGTTTTCGTGAGTTAAGCTCTTCATCAGCGATTTCCAATCCTGCTTTTTTTAATAAGGGCAGGGTTTGTTCTAATATTCTGCCCTTAGACAGTGCAATGGTTAACATGGTATTTTTTCTCTAATCTTGTATGCGTTCAATTTGAGCGCCTAGTAATTTTAATTTTTCTTCAATGGTTTCGTATCCGCGATCAAGATGATAAACGCGTTCAATCGTAGTTGTTCCAGTTGCTGCAAGCCCTGCAAGCACCAATGAAGCGGAAGCCCGCAGATCGGTTGCCATTAAATTTGCACCCGTAAGCGATTTTACACCTTTACAAATGACCGTGTTACCTTCTAAAGTGAGCTGTGCACCCATACGAGATAACTCGGGAATGTGCATAAAGCGATTTTCAAAAATGGTTTCAGTGATGGCTGATTGTCCATCTGCAATGCAATTAAGCGCACAAAATTGTGCTTGCATATCCGTTGGGAAATTTGGGTAAGCACTGGTTTTAATATTGACCGCTTTAGGGCGTTCGCCTTTCATATCAAGTGTGATGCTATTTTTACCATAGCTAATATCAGCACCAGTTTCTATTAGTTTATCAATAACGGCTTGCATTGATTGAGGGCGGGCGTTTTTTAAGGTGATTTTTCCACCAGTAATAGCAGCTGCAACAAGATAGGTTCCAGCTTCAATACGATCAGGGCAAACACTATGACTTATGCCAGAGAGATTAGACACACCCTGAATAGAAATAATAGCAGTGCCGGCGCCGGTAATTTTGGCACCCATGCTAATTAAACAATTTGCTAAATCAACAATTTCAGGCTCTTGAGCAGCGTTATGAATAGTGCTCTGCCCTTGAGCCAGTGTGGCGGCCATAAGGATGTTTTCAGTTGCTGTTACACTCACTTGTTCAAAATGTATGTCAGTACCAATGAGCTGATCAGTGGTGGCATAGATATAGCCACCTTTAACTTCAATTTTAGCACTTAGTTCTTCTAAAGCTTTCAAGTGTAGATTAACTGGTCTGGTGCCAATAGCACAACCTCCAGGTAGGGAAATTTTAGCTTTTTTGTACTTAGCTAGCATAGGTCCAAGCGCTAAAATTGATGCACGCATGGTTTTAACTAAGCTGTATTCACCTGTGAGTTTTGTTAGTTTTGAGGCATCAATATGTAGTGAGTTATCAGACTCAAGAATAAATTCTGCACCCATATCCATGAGTAATCTGAGTGTGGTTGAGACATCACTCAAGTGCGGTATGTTGTTGACTTTTAGCGGGCCATCGGCCAAAATTGAGGCAAATAAAATCGGCAGAGCAGCGTTTTTTGAGCCGGCAATCTTAACCGTGCCGTTAAGAGTTTTGCCACCCTTGATAACCAGTTTGTACATTATTTTTTATTAATCCTGTCTAGCTTTTGCTGAGATCTTGTGATTAATGCCTCAAGACCTTTACGCTTAATGTAGGAATCGAATTGAGCGCGATAATTTTTTACAATGCTGACACCAGAAAAGACCACATCGTAAACATGCCATGTATTGAGGCGAATCATTTTTAAAGAAATGGAAAATGGCTTATCATCACTGTTGATGCTAATATTAAGCTTAACAATGGCTTTATTGTCCTTGCGTTTAACATCTGGATCCACTGATATTTGAACGCTATCAAGTTTTTCATAGCTGGATAGTATGCCAACATAGTCTTGGATTAATGATTCTGAAATATAATTTTGAAAAAACTGCTTTTGCTGAATATTTAAACCATCCCAGTGCTTATCCATAGCAATTTTAGCAGCGACGCCCATAGCAAGATTAGGCAAAAGCTTTAATCGAATAAGTGCCTCAACATTTTCTTTTGAGGCTTTGTCCTGTTTTTTTAGCTCTTTTAATGAGGTGAGCGCACTCACCATAATGTTGAGTGCAGCTGAGCTTGGCGGGTCGATAATGTCGGCAATATTTGTAGAATTATCTGACGCCAAAGTCAGGTTTGAGTAGATAATAGATAATATAATAAGTGCTGTTTTAATCATTGTCTTTATAAAGAATAAAATTTTGCTTTTATTTTACCTTTTTCGCTTATGTCTATTCAAGAAAAACTCGATAATCTAACGCAAAATTCTGGTGTTTATCAAATGCTGGATAAACACAGTTTAGTGATCTATGTTGGCAAGGCTAAAAATCTAAAAAATCGAGTTTCCAGCTATTTTTCCAAACAGCATGAAAGTGGAAAAACTCGAGCACTTGTGGCTAATATTAGTAGTTTTGAGGTTCTAGTCACTGAAACTGAAACTCAGGCATTGCTGCTTGAAGCGGAGCTTATTAAGCAGCATATGCCAAGATATAATATCTTGCTAAAGGATTCTAAAAGTTATCCTTATATTGCCATTAGCAATGATCAACATCCAAGAGTGAGTTTTTTTAGAGGCACTAAGCAGAGTAAAAATCAGTATTTTGGGCCATACCCTTCAGCGCATATTGTGCGAGATTCTTTAATCTTGTTAAAGAAAATATTTAGGGTTAGGCAGTGTACCAATGCAACTTATCGATCTAGATCTAGAGCTTGTTTGGAATATCAAATTGGCTTGTGTAGCGCGCCATGCGTAGGCCATATCGATGATGAAAATTACCAACAAGACGTTAAAATGATGGCCTTGTTTCTCTCGGGAAAAGGTAAACAAACACTGGATAAAATTTCGAAAAAAATGCAAATTGCCGCCCAAAATCAAGATTTTGAGTTGGCCGCACGACTGCGTGACCAGCTGATTGACTTGAGAAAAATTCAAGAACAGCACGCATCAAGTTCTACAGCCGATATGGATGTTATTGCCATTACCCAGCAAGATGGCGTTAATGCAATTGAGGTGTTGTTTATTCGTAACGGCAAGCAAGTTGGTCAAGAATTCATCCTACCTAAAAATTCAACTCATCAAGCAGTTGAAGTGGTACTTTGTGCTTTTTTGCCACTTTATTATTTGGGTAAAGATACCCCTAAGCAATTGTTGGTTAGTCATAAAATTAAAGATAAAAAAACCATCTCAGATGCGCTTAACACCCATCTTATTGATACACCTAATAAGGACAAAAAGCATTATTTAAATATTGCCAAACTTACGGTTAAAGAAAATTTAAATCAAAACTTATTGGCAAGATTTAGAAAAAAATCAACACTAGTACATTTGCAGAGTATTTTAAATTTAAAGAAAATCCCAGAATATATAGAGTGTTTTGATATTAGCCATATGATGGGGGAGGCAACAAAAGCCTCGTGTGTGGTGTTTGAAAAGGGTGTTCCAAAAGTTAAGAAGTATCGGCAATTCGATATTAAAAACGTTACTCCGGGTGATGATTATGCGGCCATGAATCAAGTGATTTTTAGGCGCTATTCTAAGCTGTTAAAAGAACAACAGCCTTTGCCTGATTTAGTGCTAATTGATGGAGGTTTGGGCCAGCTTAATCAAGCAATTATGGTGATGAATTCTATCGGCATAGATGATATTCAGCTGGTTGGTGTTGCTAAAGGTGAAAAGCGTAAAGCAGGTCTGGAAACCCTAATCACGGTTGAGGATTCTCAGGTCAATAAGATTAATTTGGCACCACATGATCCTGCCCTTATGTTGGTGAACCACATTCGAGATGAATCGCATCGTTTTGCGATTAAAAATCACCGCTTAAAACGCTCCAAAAAACGCACAACTTCGCCACTTGAAGCGATTACAGGAGTTGGAAAACTTAGGCGTAGTGCATTGCTAAATTATTTTGGTGGCTTGCAAGAGATTAAAAATGCTTCCATAGATGAAATTCAAAAAGTCAATGGCATTAATTTGGCATTAGCGACTAAAATAGCGCAATCACTCAACTCATCTAGGTAGGCCTTATGTTTTTAGTTCGTCTTTTAATTATTGCGTTTGTTATTGGTTATTGCGTTTGGTTTGTGAGCAACAAAGTGCTAGGAAAAAATCTAAAAATAGCTCGCGTCATCGCAGCAACCTTGGTGGTTACTACCGCCATTTACTTGCTACTAGGTAGTTTGTCGTATTTATTAGATAACTAATCTTTTTGAGAGAGTAATAGTGTCTTTAGGTGAGTAGTATTTTTAATAATTTTGTCGTTAACGTTGACCAGAATCGACAGATTTGATGCCTCCCATACTGGCATATCACGCATATGATCACCCATATAATCAAAACCCTTATTGCCAAAGCGTTCAATAAGTTTTTTAGCTTTGTTGTGAGAGGATAAGTTAAATTCTGAATTACTAGCCATGACATCATCAAATAAATTAATGTGTTTGGCGACAGCGAATGCGTAGTCTTTGTGAGAGGCGGTTGCTAAGATAACCTGATCACCCATTTTTTTACGCTCGTTGATATAGTCAATCGTAGCTTGGATATAAGGTAGGCTGGTGACATCAATACTAAAGCGCTTAACCAGCTGACTCTTTAAGTAGCCTTTGCCTTTAAAAAACCAAAATGGATAGATTAAGATTAACCAAGGTTGTTGCTTGAGCGCGCCAATGGAAGATTCATACAATAAGTCAGTGTTAATTAGCGTGTGATCTAAATCAACAATTAAGGGTATATTTTTACTCATTCTAACTCTCCCCATTTATCAAAGTAGCGTTCTAAGTCTGCCTCTAGTCTAGCCAGACGAATGAGTGCATCTTGAGATTCATCAGTTTGAAAAAACTCAGGATCTGAAAGTAGCATTTGAATTTCTCCAATTTGAATTTCAGTTTTTTCAATTTTTTCGGGCAATTTTTTTAGCTCTTGTTGTTGTTTATAGGTGAGTTTTTTAGGGCTATTATTACTCGGTTTTTCAGCCTTTGGCTTGACTTTTGTTTTGGTTTTTTGTACTGCTATCTTATCTTGTTTTTGGATAAGATAATCATCATAACCACCTGCATATTGATTAATAACCCCATCCCCATCTAACACCACTGTTGAGCCAACAACATTGTTTAAGAAGGTTCGATCATGAGAAATCAGAATTAAAGTGCCGTTATAATCAACCAGCATCTCTTCCAGCAGCTCTAGAGTTTCCACATCCAAGTCGTTGGTTGGCTCGTCGAGTACCAGTAAGTTAGCAGGCTGAGATAAGATTTTAGCGAGCATGAGTCGGTTTTTCTCACCACCAGAAAACATTCTAATAGGTGCCATGGCTTGTTTACCAGTAAATAAAAACTGGCGTAAGTAGCCAATGATGTGTTTGCTTTTTCCACCAATTTCAATGCGTTCACGGCCACCAGAGACAAAATCCATCGCCTTCATGTTTGGGTCAAGATTGTCACGCATTTGGTCAAAATAAGCAAGTTGAATTGTTTTCGAGCGCCTTATTGAGCCTTTAGTTGGCTGTAACTCGTCTAGTAATAACTTAATAAATGTTGATTTACCACTACCATTGCCGCCAATGATGCCAATTTTTTCACCTTTGAGAATCAGCGTTGAAAAGTCTTTAACTAGTTCTAGACCTGCAATATCGTAAGATATTTTTTTAACTTCAAAAACAACCTTGGAAGCTCTGTTTTCATCTTCTAACGCATGAATTTTGACATTGCCTTTTTTGGCTCGACGATCAGTAAAAGATTTGCGCATAGATTCTAAAGCCCTAACCCTACCTTCGTTTCGGGTGCGACGGGCTTTAATGCCTTGGCGAATCCACACCTCTTCTTGCGCGAGTTTTTTGTCAAAACGGGCGTTGGCAATTTCTTCAGCGTGAAGCTGTTCATCTTTACGCTTAACATAGGCTTTATAGCCGCACTCAAACACACTTAAATGTCCACGATCTAGGTCGAATACTTTATTAACAATGCCGGCGATAAATGAACGATCGTGACTAATAATTACTAAAGTGCCATGGTATTCTTTGAGCATACGCTCTAAATCCAAAATGGCGGTAATATCCATATGGTTAGTTGGCTCATCTAGCAGTAATACATCAGGCTCTTGAATCAAAGCGCGTGCCAACATGACACGACGCCTCCAGCCTCCTGATAAAGTAGAAAGTGAGGTTTGAGGGTTTAGTGTAAATCGATTAAGTATGGCCTCAATTTTGTGTAAATATTGCCAGCCATCAAGTTGATCGATTTTCTCTTGGAATTCGCCAGCTTTATTTAGTTCGCCGTTATTTATTAAGTGTTGGTACTGAGCGATAATATTGCCAATTTCACCCAATCCTTCGGAGACAATGTCAAACAAATTTTTATCATTATCTTCAGGTGGCATTTGCTCTAAATAGCTGATTTTTATACCATTTTTTATTTTAAGCTTGCCATCATCAGGTTCAATAGTGCCGGCTAATATCCTCATAAAGGTAGATTTTCCTTCACCATTACGACCAATTAGTGCAATTTTGTCACCTTTTAAAATGGTTGAACTAACCTTATTGAGAATGGGTTTGTCTGAAAAACTCAAAGAAATACTGTCAAGTGTAATTAATGGCATGGGTCTCCTTTTACACCGCTTGAGAAGTGTAAAATCTAGGTTTTATGGTTCGTGAATAGCGTATGCGAAATTTTACCCAAACAACGGCTCTATTTAAAAGAGTTGTCCTATGTATTACATTGCTGGCTTTTCAGCCAGTTTTTGGTGAAAGTATTGAGGCAAATAGTTTTAAAAATGATACTCATGAACAAAGATACCGCAGCTTGATTGACGAGATTCGCTGCCCAGTTTGCCAAGGCCAAAGCATTGGCGGCTCGAATGCTGGGTTGGCAAAAGACCTGCGTGAAAAGGTGCGTGAGCTGATTGTCGATAATCAAACGGATGATAGCATTCGCCAATACATGACAGATCGTTATGGTGATTTTGTGGTGTTTAAGCCACCCATGAATAAAAATACATATTTGTTGTGGTACGCCCCATTTGCATTTTTAGCGTTTGGTTTATTTTTCTTTATAAGGTCCTTGAGTAGAAAATCTCCTAATACTTCTCAAGCGATTGACACGCAAAAAGCTAAGGATTTATTAAAGTGACCCAACACGAGTTAATGATTGCCACCAGCGAACGTGGTGCGGTTGATATTACCACTCAAATAAATGCATTGATTAAAGGTGTTAAGACTCATCTGTGTCATGTGTTTGTTGCACATACTTCAGCCTCACTAATGATTACGGGCAATGAAGATGCCAACCTGCTTTTGGATGTTGAGGATTATTTTAAGAATAATGTGCAAGATGCTAATCCAAATTATCGTCATAATAATGAAGGTGATTTTGACATGTCCGGCCATATTCGCTCTATATTAACAGGTGAGTCAAAATCTATTCCTGTTGTTAATTCTGAGCTAGCCTTGGGGCGATATCAGGGTTTGTATCTGTATGAGCACCGCGTTGGACACAATCTAAGAAAATTAATAATCACCCTAGTATGAGTATAGAAGCAGAATTAAGCGATTTAATGGTAGGTGCGTATGCACATCAAAAGAATGGCGAACTTTCGCTGGCTATTCAAGCTTGGAATAAGTTAATCAACCACTCCAGTGCAGATCAAAATCTCAAGGCTAATGCACACCTAAGTTTGGGTAATTTACATCAACTACAAGGTAATGATGAGTTGGCAATTGAGAGTATGTCAAATGCCATTCGGGCCAACCCAAATAGCGCTGAGGCTTATTTCTGCCTAGCCTATTTGGAGCAAGAAAAAGAAAATTTTAACTCAGCTGTCGAGTATTTTGAGCAAGCTATTTTGCTTAAAAATACGGATAGTGGTGCGTTTAATAACTTAGGAAATTGTTATGATCGCCTAGAAAAGAGTAATGAAGCGGTTAATGCGTATTCGCAAGCTATTAGCCTGGATAAACACTACATAGCCGCGATTTATAATCGAGGCAATGCCTATATTAAAATTAACAAGGATGATTTAGCCTTAAAAGACTTAAATAAAGCCATTGAATTGGATGCAAATTTTTATCAAGCCTATTATAATCGTGGCACTTTGCACAAGCGCATGGGTAACACTACCCAAGCACAGCAAGATTTGGCCAAGGCTAAAGAGCTTGCACAACAAGAATTAGAAATCAAAACACAACATTAAAATTATGAGCGACCAAGACGACAATAAGTTAATTGCTGAAAGAAAATCAAAACTGGATAAATTAAGAGAAGCGGGCAACCCTTTTGTTAATGATTTTAAACCTGAGCATTTGGCGCAAACCATTACTAATGACTATGATCAGCTCTCTAAAGAAGAGCTGGAAGAGAAATCAATCAAGGTATCAATAGCAGGGCGCATGATGCTTAAGCGTGTGATGGGTAAAGCCAGTTTTGCAACTGTGCAAGACTCAAGTGGGAAAATTCAAATATTTGTCACCCGTGATGAGCTGCCAGAAGGTTTTTATAATGAGCAGTTTAAAAAATGGGATATTGGCGATATTTTAGCTGCCACAGGCACACTGTTTAAAACCAACGTTGGCGAGTTGTCAGTGCGTATTGACAGTATTAAACTCCTAACCAAATCACTAAGACCCTTGCCTGAAAAATTTCATGGCTTATCAGATCAAGAAATTAGATATCGTCAGCGCTATGTTGATTTAATCACTAATGAAGAGGCGCGTAATACCTTTAAACGTCGCAGCGCAATTGTAAGCTATATTCGTAACTTTTTTAATGCTGCTGACTTTATGGAAGTAGAGACGCCAATGTTGCAAACCATTCCAGGCGGTGCAACTGCCAAACCATTTGAGACACATCATAATGCACTCGATATGCCGATGTTTTTACGTATTGCTCCAGAGCTTTATTTAAAGCGTTTGGTAGTTGGTGGCATGGATCGTGTATTTGAAATTAATCGTAATTTTAGAAATGAAGGTTTATCAACTCGCCATAATCCAGAGTTCACCATGATTGAATTCTACCAAGCCTATGCTACTTATCACGATCTGATGGATCTAACTGAGAAGTTGTTTAGAGGTATCGCAGTGGATGTGTGTGGTAGTGCCACAATCCACTACCAAGGTGATGATTTTGATTTCTCTAAGGCATTTAATCGCATTAGTGTGTTTGACTCAATTCTTGAATATAATCCAAATTTAAGCGCTGAAGACCTAAATGAAAACAAGGCTAAAACAACCGCTAAGAATCTAGGTATTGACGTTAAAGATGGCTGGGGTTTGGGAAAAATTCAAATTGAAATTTTTGAAAAAACGGTTGAAGAACGACTTATGCAACCTACCTTTATTACTCAATATCCAACAGAGGTGTCGCCACTCGCTAGACGTAATGACGATAATCCATTCATTACTGATCGTTTCGAGTTGTTTATTGGTGGACGAGAAATTGCTAATGGATTTTCTGAGCTAAACGATGCTCAAGATCAAGCTGAGCGTTTTAAAGCGCAAGTGGCTGAAAAAGATGCGGGTGACGATGAAGCCATGCATTATGATTCAGACTACATTCGCGCACTGGAATACGGCATGCCACCAACTGCGGGTGAAGGTATTGGTATAGATCGACTGGTTATGCTATTTACCGATTCGCCATCAATTCGTGATGTGTTGCTATTTCCACACATGAGAGCAGAAGTTAAATGAGTGTGCCAGTTTTAACTATTGATGGTCCAAGCGGGGTTGGCAAGGGTAGTGTTGCTCGTATTATTGCTCAGCAACAAGGCTGGAACTTACTTGATTCTGGCGCCATTTACCGTGCTTTTGCCTTGGCAGTAGACAGCAGAGCTGTCGATATCGCAGATGAAGTTGTCCTAGTGGAGATTGCCACTAATTTAGACTTAGAGTTTAAAACTCAAGAGGGAAGCGAACTGGTCAGTGTTTATTTAGATGGTAAAGAGGTTTCATCAATTTTACGTACTGAGAAAACTGGAGAAATGGCTTCCAAAATTGCCGCCATTGGCGTGGTGCGTAGTGCACTTTTAAAACGTCAACAAGACTTTGCAGTTGCTCCTGGTTTGGTGGCTGACGGTCGTGATATGGGAACGGTGGTTTTTAAAGAGGCTGAGTTTAAAGTTTATCTAAGTGCAAGCAGTGATGCGCGTGCTAATAGGCGCCTAAAACAATTGCAAGCGCAAGGTCATGAGGGTATAATATCGCAAATCTTAGCAGAGGTTGAAGCTCGTGATGCGCGTGATAGTTCGCGTAAACACTCCCCTTTAAAACCTGCAAAAGATGCTCTTATCATTGATACCACTGAGTTATCACTGATGGAGGTAGTCGCTCAAGTGAGCGAATTGGTTAAAGCTTAAGCGGTTAAGCTTTATAAATAAACTAACCCGATATGCATTAGGCGGATACCGTACATAGCCTAAAAAATTACCGGTCAATATCAAAGAAGAATATATGTCAGAATCATTTGCTGAACTGTTTGAAAACAGTGTAGAACAACAAAACGTAAAAGTAGGTGCCTTATTAATGGGTACTGTAGTTAGTCTTAATCGTGAAAAAGCGATTGTAAACGTTGGACTAAAATCAGAGGGTTTTATCTCTCTAGACGAATTTAAAAACCCAAAAGGTGAATTAGAAGTTGCAGAGGGCGATGTTGTAGAAGTTGCTCTAAAATCAATCGACGATGGCCTGGGTAATACACTATTGTCACACGCTGATGCTAAGCGTATTAAGTTGTGGCAGTCACTTGAATTGGCAATGAATTCAAAAGAAACAGTTACTGGTATTGTTACTGGCGCTGTTAAAGGTGGTTTGACAGTTGATATTGGTGTGGTTAAAGCATTCTTACCAGGCTCATTAGTTGATGTACGCCCTGTTAAAGATTTCTCATACCTAACAGGTCAAGAGATTGAAGCGATCGTTATCAAGATGGACGAAGTTAGAAACAACATCGTTATTTCTAGAAAAGCAGTTATGCAAGAAGCTAACTCTGCAGATCGTGAGGCGTTACTTGAAACACTTGAAGAAGGTAAAGAAATCGAAGGTATCGTTAAGAACTTGGCTGACTACGGTGCATTTGTTGATCTTGGTGGTGTTGATGGTTTACTACACATTACAGATATTTCTTGGACGCGTGTTAATCACCCATCTGAGAAGCTAACAATTGGCGACAAGATTAAAGTTAAGGTTCTTAACTACGATAAAGAGAAGATGCGTGTATCACTAGGTCTTAAGCAGCTTACTGCTAGTCCTTGGGATAGTATTTCAGATCGTTTACCAATCGGTAAAAAGGTTACTGGTACAGTATCTAACCTTACTGATTACGGAGCGTTTGTGCGCATCGAAGATGGTGTTGAAGGTTTAGTTCACGTTTCAGAAATGGACTGGACAAATGCTAATGCACGTCCTTCTAAGATTGTTAAATTAGGTCAAGAAGTTGATGTTGTTATCTTAGACGTACAAGAATCTAAGCACCGTATTTCATTATCAATGAAGCAAGCATTAGAAAACCCTTGGGAAGCATTCGAAGCAACTCAAAACAAAGGCGACAAAATCATCGTTAATGTTAAGTCAATTACTGACTTTGGTTTATTTGTTGGCCTACAAGGCGGCATCGACGGTCTAATTCACTTAGCTGATATCTCTTGGGATAAGCAGTCTTCTGAAGAGCTGGTATCTAGCTACTCAAAAGGTCAAGAATTAGAAGTTGTTATTCTTAACATTGATGCAGAAAAAGAGCGTATCTCTTTAGGTATCAAGCAATTGTCTGAAGATGACTTCATGCAGTATGCTTCTGCTAATAAGAAAGGTTCTATCGTTAAAGGTACTATCCTAGAAGTTGATCCACGTGGTGCGGTTATCGCCCTAGCTGACGATATTACTGGTTACTTAAAAGCTGGTGAAATTTCACAAGAGCGTGTTGAAGACGCAACAACAGTACTTAAGACAGGTGCAGAAGTTGAAGTGGTTATCATGAATGTTGATAGAAGATCTCGCAATGTTTCTGTTAGTATTAAAGCTAAGGATTCAGTTGAAGAGCAAGCGGCTATGGCAGACTACAACAAGCAGTCTTCTGATGAGGCTACTGGCTCAACATTAGGTGACTTACTTAAGCAAGCAAAAGATAAGTAAATCTTGTTGACTAAAAAGGCCGCTGAGTAGTGATACAAAGCGGCCTTTTTTTATGGTGAAATTATGAAAAAAACCGATTTAGTTCAAACCTTAACTGAGCGAAGTAATTTAGCGAAGTCCGATGTCAAATTAGCGGTTGATTGTATCTTGGAAAAGATTTCACAATCGATTGTATCGGGTGAAGGCGTTGAGATTAGGGGCTTTGGTGGTTTTTTAAAAAAACATCGAAAGGCGCGCCAAGGTATCAATCCAAAAACCAGTGAGAGAACACGGGTAGGGGAGAAATACGTGCCATTTTTTAAGCCAGGAAAAAGCTTAAAAGAAATGGTAAATAAAGGCTAAATTTTGTTGTTTTTAAATCGAGATAATGTATAATTTCACTTTTTACACTTAGTGTTGAAAAAACTAATATGGGGCGTTAGCTCAGTTGGTAGAGCATCGGACTTTTAATCCGCTGGTCGAGCGTTCAAATCGCTCACGCCCCACCATACACCATAAGGGATTCCGAGCGAATCCCTTTTTTACGCCTATCGAAAAGACCTAAAAAAGCCGACAAATTGTCGACAATATGTCGGCTTTTTTCTTCATTTAATAAAAAACTTGAGTGTTTTTGATCGATATTGGCTGTTTTTGATATTTTGACTAAAGGAATATGTATCCGCAGATTTATTATCTTTTAAAGGGTTTGTTAAGATTGTAATTCTGTATAAAAAATTACACTATGTAGTATCCTGAGATTTGTCCAGATAAATCAGACCGCTACAGTTGGTATTAACTTGGAATGTGTCCAAGATTAACGGACCACTACAGTTTGTCAGACCACTACATGGCATATCATCAGTCACTAGATAAGTGTTTTCAAACTCTTTCAAAAAACCCCGATATCGGCTTAAATTATGACCATGTTGGTTTTGGTTATTTTTGTTTTTATCATCAATCTCACGCAGTTTTTTATAAAAAGAAAAGCAGTGATATTTTTATCATTCGCGTACTGCACAAAAGTATGGATGTTGTGAAGCATTTTGATTAAGTTTATTTAGTAAATTTGTATAATTTGAATTGTAACAAAGGGTCGTAAATATGGTGTCTAAAAAAGTTAAAAGTCGCAACATAACCGTAACAAAGAACTACTTAAAACCCTCTATATCATTTTAAAGTGATAAAAGGTGGTTTAGTAGGGCGGTATAGGGTATTTTTAGATGTTCTAGGGAGGTCTGACAAACCTAGACACAAGAGATGACTACATAATCATAAACGCCAGTCTTTAGACTGTCTGACGTTGTTTAATCATCAATTGCAAATTCAATGCGTTCAGATAACTTACCTAAGGCTGTACGGGCACAAGCGGCGTCTTTGTCTCCGCCCGGAGCACCACTAACGCCAATGGCACCAATATTATAACCTCCGGCAGTGATCTTAATCCCACCCTCCATAACAATAAGGCCTTCAATGTGATTTAACTCTTGCTGTATGTCCGAGCGTGCATTTTTAAATACACCACTATCCGTCCACGCCATAACTGTCATATTAGCCTTACGCTGAGCAATTTCTAAAGTAAAGCGCGATGCTAGGTCATCTCGCAATGCTGCGCGCATTAAGCCAAAGCGATCAACCACCACGGCACTAACATGGTAACCGTCTTTACGACAGGCGTTAATGGTTTCATTGGCTATATCACGAGACAACTCCATGGCAATACTCTTATCAGTAACAACATCATTGGCATAGCTTGATACAGGCATTAATACAAACATCGAACTGACTACTATCTTCTTTATGATTGATTTTTTCATGGTGAACCATCCTATTGTGTTTGGAGCGTACTGGTATTTTTCATAAACCCCTTTAGAATTAATATATTAACAGAAACTTTGCTTGAATAGAAGTACTAATCTGAGCAGTGGTCCGTTAATTTGTAGTGGTCTGAAAAACTTGGACACAAAGATAGCCTTATAATACAAACTATAAG
>JABGQC010000001.1 GCA_018644675.1 Candidatus Thioglobus sp. | reverse complement strand
CTTATTCCTTACACTGATAAGCACAAGAAATAGGAGTTCTGATCATGCAAGTAATTTTATTAGAAACCATTCAAAAAGTAGGCGCCTTAGGCGATCTTGCGAATGTAAAGGCGGGTTATGCTCGTAACTTTTTAATCCCTCAAGGCAAAGCTAAGCCAGCAACGAAAGCAAACTTAGCCGAGTTTGAAACTATTAAAGCTGGCTTAGAAGCTAAAGAAGCAGCAAGCCTTAAAGATGCACAAACAATTGAAGCTAAGATGGCTGGTACAGTTTGCACAATTGCTGCAAATGCTGGTGATGAAGGCAAGTTATTTGGCTCTATCACAACTGCTGATATTTCTGCAAGCCTAGCTACTGCTGGTTTTGAAGTTGAAAAACGCAATGTTAATATGCCAGAAGCTATTCGCCATACTGGTGAATACGACGTCAGCGTTACGTTGCACTCTTCAATTTCAGTTGCCATTAAAGTGGTTGTAGAAGCGCAAGAAGAAGAGTAAAAATTTAACTTAAAATTGAGTTAAAATTAAGAACCCTCGCAAGAGGGTTTTTTATTTTTTAGACAAACCTATGAACATTGAAAACCTCAAAATTCCACCTAATTCCCTAGACTCAGAACAATCTGTTTTGGGTGGCCTACTGCTACATAACGACGCTTGGGATCAGGTGGCTGATATCCTTACTGAAGCTGATTTTTATAACGCTTCTCATCGAATTATTTTTGAGGCCATCTCCACACTCATGCATCATGACCAGCCTGCTGATATTTTGACGGTCAAAGAGCATGTTAAGAAAACGGGCAATGAAGAAACCATTGGCGGCTTTGTTTATTTGGCACAAATTGCGGAGAATACCCCAAGTATTTCAAATATTGAAGCCTATGCCAAACATGTGCGTGAGCTTAGTGTTTATCGTCAACTGATTATCGCTAGTCATGAAATTGCAGATACGGCTTACAACCCTAAAGAAATGGAAGTGCAGCAGCTGATTGATCTTTCTGAAAAGAAAATTTTTGAAATTGCAGAGCAGGTTACTCGTGGCAAGCAAGATGTTATCAATGTCAAAGATATCATTAAAGATGTGGTGAATCGTGTGCATGAAATGCAAGAAACTGAAGGTGTGACAGGCTTAGAAACTGGCTTTACTGAGCTAGATAAGATTACCTCCGGGCTGCAAAATGGTGATTTGATTATTGTTGCAGGTCGACCTTCGATGGGTAAAACTGCCTTTTCAATGAATATTGTTGAGCATGTGGCTATCACAGCTAAAGAGCCAAAGCCTGTTGCTGTATTCAGTCTAGAGATGCCGACAGAATCTTTGGTGATGCGCATGATTACCTCGTTTGGCCATATTAAGGGTGAAAATTTAAAAGACACCATGACTGAAACCGATTGGAATAGTTTTAATCATGCAGTTTTGGCACTAGAAAAATCAACCGTCTTAATTGACGAAACCCCTTCTATCACCCCAACAGAAATTCGAGCCAAGTGTCGTCGCCTTAAGCGTCAGTATCCTGATTTATCACTAATTATGGTGGATTATTTACAGCTCATGGTGGTTCACGGCAAGAGTGACAACCGCGTTCAAGAAATTTCAGAAATTTCTCGATCTCTTAAGGCACTTGCCAAAGAGATTAATGTGCCTGTTATCGCCCTATCTCAGCTTAACCGTGGCGTAGAATCACGCCCTAAAGCTGGCAAAGGTCGTATGCCACAAATGTCAGACTTGCGTGAATCTGGATCAATTGAGCAAGATGCAGACATCATTGCTTTTATCTATCGTGATCAACAATACCATGATGACTCTTACTCAAATCCTGAAGAAATTGGTAAGGCAGACTTGCAAATTGCCAAGCATAGAAATGGATCTACAGGCAGACTTAAACTGGCCTTTATTGGTGAATATGCGCGCTTTGAAGATTTGGCCAATGAAGACCAATTTCAAGGCATGCCTGATGAACAAATGGATGCCGCTTACAATAACAACATCTCCAATTTCGATCAAGAGGCTTTTTAGCTTTTTAAGCGCCTATGCATGCTGTCGCAGCCATCTCACAATCAGCATTAGCGCATAATCTATCGATTGTTCGCAAATACGCCCCTCAGGCAAAAATTGTCAGTATGGTCAAGGCCAATGCTTATGGGCATCATCTTGAATTAGCCAAGCCTTTATTTACAGCTGACATACTCGCTGTTAGCGAACTCAGTGAAGTGCAAAAATTACGCGAGTTAACCCAAAAGCCAATTTTACTTTTATCCGGGATTTTTAGTGAAAACGACTTACACGAAGCTATCCAGCTAAATTGCCAAATTGTTGTTCATGATATCACCCAACTTGAGCATCTTAACAATTGCAAAAGTCCTATTAAAGTATGGATTAAGGTTGATACCGGCATGTACCGTTTGGGCCTTTCAAATGTGCAACTACAGCAAAGCTTAAGCCAACTGCAAAATAACTCAAATATTCATATCGAATGCATCATGAGTCATTTTGCTTGTGCGGATGAGCCTGAACACATTAAAAACACTCAGCAACTCAAATACTTTAATCAGCTTAATACGCAAGAGTTTCCCCAGTCCATGGCTAATTCCGCTGCAATTTTATCCTTGCGTGAATCGCATTTTGATTTTGTTCGTCCGGGCATAATGCTGTATGGCGTCTCACCATTTGCCAGCATTAACCAACAATTACTGCCCGCTATGGAGTTATCTGCACCCATTCTCAGCTTAAAATCAGTCAAAGCAGGAGAAAGCGTTGGCTACGGCGCCACTTGGCAGGCTAATAAAGATACAACAATTGCCATTGTTGGTATCGGTTATGGCGATGGCTATCCTCGACATGCTAAAAATGGCACACCAGTCCTCATTAATAATACCTTATGCTCTTTAGCTGGCCGTGTATCGATGGATCTGATTTGTGTGGATGTTGGCAAGATAAATGCTCAGGTTGGTGATCGCGCTATTTTATGGGGAAATGACAAGCTTCGAGTTGAGACAATTGCCGCCTATAGCGATACCATTGGCTACGAGCTTTTAACTGGGGTTAGCGCTCGCGTAACCTTTACTCAGCATGCCTAAGCTTATTCAAATTAGTGATTGTCATATTGACGATCAGCGCATCGCTATGGGGGTTGATTCTCAACAAAACCTTCAATCTGTTATTGAACGCCTTCAAAGTAGTAAATTTGATGCACTACTGATTAATGGTGATTTGACGCATCACGGCACTACAAGCTCTTATCAGATTTTAAAATCAATACTATCCCCCATTAAGCAACCGATTTTTGTAATTGAGGGTAATCATGATCATGCACAAAATCTAGGAGAGGTTTTTAAAGAAAACTTATTCAACAGTTTTAAGTTGGACAATTGGGAAATTATTAAAATTAACTCGGTACAAGTTGGGAAAACCAGTGGCCTGGTTGCTAGCACAGCACTTTTTGAACTGGATAAAGCCTGTTTAGATTCCAGTGCTGAACACATCATAATTACTTTGCATCATCCGATTGTGCCGATGAACAGCAGTTGGGATGATGAATTATCACTGGAAAACCCATTGGATTTGTTTCAAGTGTTGGACAAACACTCTAAAATACGTATGATTATTTTTGGTCATGCACATGAGGCCGGTGAATTCTCTCAATTAGATAAAAGGATTATCTCTTGCCCATCGACCGCCTTACAATTTAACCAGGAAACAAGAATTGGTTTTAATGAGTATGAACTCAACCAAAACGGAACAATTAACCTTAAAACACAATGGATTTAGACGCTCAATATTTACATAATTTGTACAATTCACGACAAGCAAAGACGTATAGCGACGTGTCGCAACTGTTTGAAATAAATTATCAAAAAATATTCAAGCTTATTCCGCTTATTAAACAAACTGCTCATAGCAGTGTTATTCGCCATTCTAATCATCCAGATTTGCATCTAATTGTTGATCAATGTTTTGCTCATACAGCAATTTTCACGCTGACTCACATTTTGCAAAACGACATTCACAAGCCAGATATTAAGTTTAAAATTTATTTTGATGCTCAGCTAGTGGAAGTGCTTTCAGTTTGCAACGAAACTGTATTAAATAGTGATCATCCATATCTAACACAATGTAGCGACATGAATATACAATGGGAATTAAACCTCTTTCTTGAGAAGTGGTTGGATTATTGTTTGGACAAATATCAAGGAAAATCATGGCAGACTCTGTAGACCCAAAAGCAAAAGACAAGCTTGTAGTAGCAATTTCATCTAGAGCCTTATTCGATTTAGATGAGTCTCATCAAATCTTCAAACAACAAGGAGTTGAGGCGTATGCCAAACATCAAGAAGAAAATGAAGAAGTGATTTTACCGCCTGGTGTCGGATTTTCTTTGGTGAAAAAACTACTCACACTCAACACCAAGAAAAATCCAATTGATGTTATCTTGCTTTCTAGAAACAGCGCAGATACAGGTTTGCGAATTTTTAATTCAATTGAACATTACGGACTTAATATTTCTCGTGCAGCCTTTACTCGTGGTGAGGCTACACACAATTTGGTAGGTGCCTTTGAAGCTGATTTATTCTTATCAAGTAATTACCAAGATGTACAAAAAGCGTTAGAATCTGGATTTGCAGCTGCCTCCATTGTTGGCACAAGTTCGCAAGGTGCTCACGAAACCCAGCTTAGAATCGCCTTTGATGGTGATGCGGTAATTTTCTCCGATGAAGCAGAGAAAATATTCCAAGAAAAAGGCATTGATGCCTTTGAAGAAAATGAGCGAAAATCTGCCAATGTAGAGCTTAAAGCCGGGCCATTTAAGTGTTTTTTAAAATCATTGCACAAGATTCAATCAGCCTTTCCTGTTGAGAATAACCCAATTCGTACAGCGCTCGTCACTGCACGCTCTGCCCCCTCGCATAAACGGGTTATTCACACTATGCGTGAATGGGGTATTCGTATTGATGAATCCTTCTTTTTAGGCGGTCTGGATAAAGGCGTATTCTTAAAAGAATTTAGTGCAGACATCTTCTTTGATGACCAACACTCACACTGCGAATCCGCCTCTCAATATGTCCCTACTGGACACGTTCCTAATGGTATTTCTAATTCGTGAATTTTGACACTCAAGCATTTTTAAGTAGTTCGGTCTCCACTGCTAAAATTATTGTATCTACAGTCATCCCTT
This sequence comes from Candidatus Thioglobus sp., assembly GCA_018644675.1. GTDB lineage: Bacteria > Pseudomonadota > Gammaproteobacteria > PS1 > Pseudothioglobaceae > Thioglobus_A. The sequence continues at coordinate 72,695 of JABGQC010000001.1, read as the reverse complement.
ACTTTTTATTGGCAGAATTGCTGATGTATTTTGAGCTAATGCCAATTATCGCTCAAGTGTTTGAACCTTTCACCACCCTACTTAATCTACCACCAGAAGCGGCCCTTGCATTAGCATCAGGAGTCTTTCTGAATTTATATGCTGCCATTGCTTTTGCTGCCCCACTAGGATTAAGCGTTTATGATTGGACAATACTAGGGCTTTTCTTGGGTGTATTGCACTCCATTCCAGTCGAGTCAGCCATTATGAAAAAACTGGGTGTTGATTGGATTCACTCCGTTAGTTTTAGATTAATCATGGCGTTTGTAGTGCTCACACCGCTGTTAATTATTCCAACAGAGCTTTTGTTTGACAATCCAGACCATGTTGCCAGCGCCCTATATCAAACCACACTTACAACCCCGGACAATTTCACCGACTTTATATTACAAAAAAGTCGTGAAGCGGTTGTGCTGACGATTGAAATTATTGCTCTAGTTAGTCTGGTTATTTTTATCGTTACCGTGATCAAAGGGTTTAAATTTTTACAAAAATTTGATCACCACCTCAGCACCATTATGGCACTTATCACCGGCTTGCTTATTGGTATTACTTATGGCGCAGGTGTGCTATTAAAAGAAGCTCGCTATATGAGTAAAAGACAAATTATTTCAGTGTGTTATTTTCTGATGGTGGCTCACGCTATTATTGAGGACACTCTACTATTTGTCTTTTTCGGTGCAGATATTTTTCTACTTATTGGTATTCGTTTATTTTTTGCCACTCTGGTGTTTTTTATCCTTTTTACTTATTACAAAGTTAGTGATACTTAATACGGGAAAAATCTTAGTAATTATTGGTAAAATAGCCCTTTAATATTATCTCAGATATCTAAAATGAGCAAAAAAATCCAGGCCATTCGTGGCATGAACGATCTACTACCCAAAGACTCTGATCTTTGGGCATTTGTAGAACGCACCATTGCTGATTTATTTATTTCTTACGGCTATAAGAATATTCGTACGCCTGTGGTTGAAAAAACTGACACTTTTTGTCGTGCTATCGGCCAAGCAACCGATATCGTGGAAAAGGAAATGTACTCTTGGCATGAGACTAATGGCGACTCTTTAAGCCTACGCCCCGAAGGAACTGCCGGTTGTGTGCGCATGATGATTGAACACAATTTGCCACGTGAAGGTATTCAAAAAGTCTTTTACCAAGGTGCTATGTTTAGGCATGAGCGCCCTCAAAAAGGACGTTACCGTCAATTTCACCAGGTGGGTCTTGAAGTATTTGGCGCACCCAATGCCAAAGTCGATGCAGAGTTAATGATGATAACGCACAGCTTATGGCAAAAGTTGGGCTTGAAAAATGTCACGCTTGAAATTAACACCCTAGGCTCTAGCGAAGCTAGAGAAAGCTATCGAGAGATTTTGGTTGAGTATTTTTCAGCACATAAAGACCAACTCGATGAAGACAGCTTAAGGCGCCTTGAGACCAATCCATTGAGGATTCTTGACAGTAAAAATAAAGACATGCAGGCTTTAATCAACCACGCGCCAAAACTGATGGAACATTTAGATGAAGAATCTGCTCAACATTTTGATCAATTTAAAGATTATCTAGATATTTTAAATATTGATTTTGTTATCAATACACGTCTAGTTCGTGGTCTTGATTATTACAATCGCAGCGTGTTCGAATGGACCACAACTGACTTGGGCGCACAAGGCACAATCTGTGCAGGCGGACGCTACGATGGTTTGGTCGAAAAAATGGGGGGCAAGCCAACCCCTGCCGTTGGACTGGCTATCGGCCTAGAGCGTCTAATTTTACTTTTAGAAGAACAAAAAATTGCCATCACCAATCAACAGCTTGCTATTTACATCATTACGCCAAATGAGCAGGCTCAGCTAAAATCGATGCAAATAGCCAACACTCTTCATGAGGCTATTGCTGGTGCAATTATCTATAATGACATTACTCTAGGCAGTTTTAAGAGTCAATTTAAAAAGGCAGATAAAGCTGACGCTGACTTTGCACTTATCTTGGGCGAAGAAGAGTTAAATAATAACCAAGTAAGCATTAAACCATTAAAATCTCAAGAACAGCAACAAACGCTAAGTCTTGATGAGGCGATTAAGTATTTTAAGGATTACACATGAAAAATTTTATTGAAATAGGCGAAACTGAAGACGAGCAAGCTCAGCAAATCAAAAAATGGCTTAAGGATAATAGTCTACAGATTATTGTTGGCATTGCACTTGGTCTGGGTGGAATTTGGGGATTGGGCGCTTACAAAACTTATCAGCAACAGCAATCTGTTGAGGCAAGATCGCTTTATCTGAATACAACCTCTGCGAACAATGAAGCCGCTTTTGATGCATTAAGTGCTAACCATGCTGACAGTGGCTATACGCAACAAGCTATTTTAATGTTGGCAAAATCTGCAGTTAAAAAACAAGATTATGAATCTGCCTTACAGCACCTATCTGGCTTGGTGAATGCTGAGAACGATTTGATCGCTATTGTTGCAACAATGAGAATGGCAACCATACAACTTGAAATGGGCAAATTCAAGCAAGCTATTGAGACACTCAATGGTAAAAATCCTGGGGAATTTAATGGCTTATACAGTCAATTAAAAGGGGATATTTATACTGCTAACAACCAAATTGAAAAAGCTAAAGAACACTACAAGCTTGCTTTAAGTCAGATCTCTAAAGATTCTGAACTGCAAAGTTTAATCAGTATTAAACTGGCCGACCTTAACTAACTATAAATCACCATGGGCTTACCTACCATCTCTCTTGTTGGACGCCCAAATGTGGGCAAGTCTACCTTATTTAACCGACTAAGTCATTCTCGTCAGGCGCTGGTGTCTGACTTTGAGGGTTTAACACGTGATCGTCAATATGCGGAAGTTTTGCTCGATGATGACAGTGAAACTTTTGCCACTATTATCGATACTGGCGGGCTTACCAATGAAGATAATGTTGTTGATAGTGGCATCCAAGGTCAGGTGCTGAACGCTCTTGAAGAGTCAGATGTTATTTATTTTATTGTTAGCAGTCGAGATGGTGTTATTGGTCTAGATTTAGAAATTGCTTCTCGCCTAAGACGACTTAAAAAAGAAGTGGTTCTTGTGTGTAACAAATCAGAAGGATTAGACGAGGCAATGGCTGCTGAATTTTATGAATTAGGCCTTGGCACACCTTGGCTAATTTCAGCAGAACATGGGCAAGGGATTGCCGACTTAATTGATCACACCTTGCCATTACTACCTCAGCAAGAAGAGGAAGAAATCGAGGAAGTAGATGGTATTGCCGTGGCTGTACTGGGTAGACCCAATGTTGGAAAATCAACTCTGATTAACCGAATCCTAGGTGAAGAGAGAGTATTGGCAATTGACATGCCTGGTACAACACGTGACAGCATCTATATACCTTTTGAGCGTGAAGGTCAAAAATATACACTAATTGATACAGCGGGCATACGACGCAAACGCTCTACTCATGAAAAAATTGAAATTTTTTCCATTATCAAAGCCATTGATGCGCTAGATCGATCGCATGTGGTTATTTTGGTGTTGGATGCTCGTGAAGGGGTTACCGAGCAAGATGCAACGCTACTTGGCATGATTGCTGATAAAGGCCGAGCGCTACTAATTGTGATCAATAAGTGGGACGGTCTAGACGAATATCAAAAATCAGAAGTTAAACGAAAATTAGATGTTAAGCTCTCGTTTGTCAATTATGCGAGTGTGCATTATATTTCTGCCTTGCATGGATCGGGTGTTGGTAAGCTTTTTGAGCCTATTATCAAGTCTTACAAAAATGCCAGCACCCAGCACTCCACCTCAACTTTAAATAAAATTTTAGAGAGTGCCAATGCAGGTCATCAGCCGCCACCGGTCAAAGGTAGACGTTTGAAAATTAAATACGTTAACCAAACCGATGTTTTTCCGCCAACACTTACCTTTCACGGCAACCACCTTCAGAACGTTCCTAATGCATATGATCGTTATTTGAAGAATTTCTTTATCAATGCACTAAAGTTAACCAATACACCGCTGAGAATCGAATATAAGAGTGGAGAGAATCCATTTAAAGACAATAAGAACGAACTCAGCGCACGTCAAGTGACTAAAAAACGTCGTTTAATGCAGTTTATCAAGAAGAGAAAAAAGCGTTAATTGTTAAAACTGTTCAGTCTAAAAATTCTATCTGTGCACTAGTACAGTCAATGTCCATACGCAGTTCGCAATAGGAATTCTCAAGCATCATAGCTTGAGAAGGATCATCACTACAAGCGCAACCTGATAACACCTCGCAAAAAAATACACCAATGGTTAGGTGTGCAATTTGCTCATCCATTGAGCGTGATAAAACCCTAACTTCGACACTATCTTCATCAATAACACCACTATGGGTACAGTGTTGAAAAAGGGGTAAATCTTCAAGTTTTAAGGTGTTGAAAGCGTGTTTAAAATACTGGGGAAAATCATCGCTATCCCAATGCTTTAAAACTTTTTTAAACACTTAAGAAGATAGGATTAAGTTATGCGCCTTGTTAGCTGCTTGAATGAAACTTTCAAATAATGGGTGACCATCTCTTGGAGTAGAGGTAAATTCCGGGTGGAATTGACAAGCAATAAACCAAGGGTGATCTTTCACCTCAACCATCTCAACCAAAGTACCGTCAATAGATTTTCCCGAAACCACCAAGCCTGCTTTTTCAACTTGCTCAATCAGCGTGTTATTCACTTCATAACGATGACGGTGGCGCTCTGTGATGATACCTTGGGCGTAAATTTCTCTTGACTTAGTGCCATCAACCATTGCACACTCTTGACCACCCAGACGCATCGTACCGCCCAAATCAGAATCTTCACTACGAGTTTGAGTACTTCCATCTTCATCTTGCCACTCAGTGATCAGACCAACAATTGGATAAGGCGTGTTTTGATTAAACTCAGTACTATTGGCATCGGTCATACCAGCCACGTTACGAGCATATTCAATAACAGCAACCTGCATACCTAAACAAATACCCAAGTACGGAATTTTGTTTTCACGTGCATACTGTGCTGTTGCAATCTTACCTTCAACACCTCGATTGCCAAAACCACCTGGTACTAATATAGCGCTCATTTCACTTAAGCAATCCGTGCCATTTTTTTCAATCTCTTCAGAGTCAAAATAATGAATGTTTACCTTTGTAGCAGTATTAATACCCGCATGAAGTAGCGCTTCAGACAAAGACTTATAAGCTTCTGTTAAGTCAATGTACTTACCCACCATGGCAATATCAACACTAGATTTAGGTGTGTTAAGTTTTTTAATAACTTCATCCCATTCGCTTAAATCTGTTGGCTGGCAATCAAGGTGAAGTCTTTTAATAACAACATCATCCAAGCCTTGTTCGTGCAATGCCCTAGGAACTTTGTAAATGGTATCTACATCTAATGAGGTAAAGACAGAATCTTCTGGAACGTTAGTAAATAGTGCAATTTTGGCGCGCTCTGCATCAGGCAGTGGATGCTCCGAACGGCAAATTAAGATATCTGGCTGAATACCAATGCCGCGCAATTCTTTAACAGAATGCTGTGTTGGCTTAGTTTTTAACTCGCCCGCTACTTTAATATAAGGCAGTAAGGTTAAGTGAATAAACAGTGTGTTGTCACGACCCAGCTCAAGACTCATTTGTCTGATTGCTTCTAAAAAAGGCAGTGATTCAATGTCACCTGCCGTACCACCAATCTCAACCAGCGCCACATCAGCACCTTTAGCGCCTGCTTGAGCCAATGCTTTAATTTCATTGGTAATGTGCGGAATAATTTGAACCGTTGCACCAAGATAGTCACCACGACGCTCACGCTCAATGACATTTTCATAAACACGACCTGCAGTGAAGTTATTTTTTTTGCCTAACTGCTGACGAATGAAACGCTCGTAGTGACCTAAATCAAGATCGGTTTCCGCACCATCGTTAGTTACAAAAACCTCACCATGTTGAAAAGGACTCATGGTACCCGGATCAACATTAATATAAGGGTCGAGCTTAAGCATGGTTACGTTTAAACCACGCGATTCTAGGATAGAGGCTAAAGAAGCTGAAGCGATACCTTTACCAAGTGAAGATACAACACCACCGGTAATAAAGATGTATTTTGTTGCCATAAAAAGTAACAAAGTTGAAATGGTTATGATACACAAAACTGTGTAGAATATGGAGCTGTCGAAATCAATTTTTTACCTATGCAGTACAAACAGTTTGTTTCTCGCTTATTTGTTTATTTAAAGCCACATATCGGCAAACTCATCTTCACCTCAGTGATGATGATGCTGGCAACCGCTCTAGAAAGTGCCATTCCAGAAATTACCGGACAAATTGTTGACGAGCTATTTGCGGGTGAGCGTAGTGAAAGCTCGGCCTTTATTTATGCACTGGCACTGTTTGGTATTATTGTTTTGAGCTCTGTTTTTGCACTCACCTCAACAGCGGCCAGTTCATGGGTATCTAACAAAGTTATTATGGATTTGAGAGAGGCTATGTTTGCCAAATTACTCAAATTACCTAAGTCTTATTTTGACAAAAATCCCACTGGAAAAACTTTATCAAAACTTACTTTTGATGTCGAACAAATTGCTGCAGCCGCCTCTACTATTTGGCTTGATTTTATCAAATCATCCATGACAGTTGTCATTCTCATTGGCTACTTATTTTATAAAAATTGGCAACTTAGTTTGAGTTTAATTATTCTTCTACCTCTGGTGTATTTAGCCGTCAAACTGTCATCAAATCGTATGCGTAGTGCCAGTACCAAGGTACAACAATCAATGGGCAACATGACACACCTATTGGATGAAAATATCTCTGGATCATCACTGGTTAAAATTTATCACGCACAAAACCAAGAGAGCTCTAAGTTTAATAATCTTATTAAGAATATTCGTCAACAACGCTTTAAAGTTGACATGACAGGTGCATTCAATACTGGTTTTGTCAATATTTTAATTGGACTATCTTTGGGCAGTGTGGTGTATTTTTCCTCAACCTCTTTACAAATGAGTGCTGGTGAATTTTTGTCTTTCTTTACTGCCATGGGCATGCTGATTAAACCAGCCAAAAGTTTGGTTAACATTAACAAACCTCTGCAAACTGCCATGGCTGCTGGCGAAAGTGTTTTTGGTCTTATTGATGAAACCGAGGAGAAAAACCAAGGGTCAAAAGTCTTATCAAGATCAAAAGGTGGTATTAAATTCAACAACGTTTCATTTGCCTATCAAGATAACAAAACAGTTCTTAATAGCATTAATTTAGATATCACCCCGGGTGAAACTATTGCCCTTGTTGGCTCCACTGGCAGTGGAAAAACCACCATTATTCAATTAATTGCTCGGTTTTATAACCCAACACAAGGCTCTATTACGATAGATGGCGTTGATATTAACGATTTTGATATTGACTCATTGCGCGCTCAAATCTCTTTTGTTGATCAAAATGTGCGTTTATTTAATGACACTATTAAAGGCAATATTGCACTTGGACAAGCCGATGTAATGAGCGATGAAAAGGTTAAGCATGCTGCTAAAGTTGCTAATGCTGCCCAGTTTATTGAGCAAATGGAATATGGTTTTGATAGTGAAATCGGTGAAGATGGCACCAAACTTTCGGGTGGTCAGCGCCAACGCCTAGCTATCGCCAGAGCGATTGCCAAAGATAGTCCAATTCTTATTTTAGATGAAGCTACTTCAGCACTTGACTCGGCAACAGAAAAACAGGTGCAAGCTGCAATTGATGAAATGCAAAAAGATCGCACCACCATTATCATTGCACACAGATTGAGCACCATTCAAAAAGCTGACAGAATTATCGTCTTGCGCCAGGGAAATATCATTGAACAAGGTTCTCATCAACAGTTGCTTGATCAGAAAGGTGAATACGCCTCCCTACACAATCATCAGTTTAAAACCTAGCAAAATCCGGAAGTCATCAACCTCTACTCTTATTGATAAAATAAAAAGTTGTAGTTAATTTTTAATAACCAGCATTTTGTGCTCAAGCATATCTTTCATGCTGTAGCCAATACCGCCAACACCATAACCTGAGTGCTTACGCCCTGCAAATGGCATCCAGTCTACTCTAAAGGTGGTGTAATCATTAATCATCACTGCTGAGGCTTCTAGTTTTTTTGCAATATCCATGGCTTTAGAAACATCATCACTAAATACAGCTGCTTGGAATGAAACATCCAGGCTGTTAGCATCTGCAATCGCCTCATTAATATCTTGATAACCATACACACAAACAACAGGTCCAAAAATCTCATGAGTAGAAACCTTGGATTGTTTGGAAGGATTAAGCAAAACAGTCGGCTCATAACTCACCGCGTTAATACGCTTACCGCCTGTAATTACCTGCGCACCCTGTGTAGCGGCCTCATCAACCCATGATTCTATCCTGTCAGTTTCTTTTGGCAAGATAAGTGGACCTAAATCGCTGTCTTCATTAATCGCATCACCAACAATCTGCTTAGCAGCAATATCGGCAATTTTTTGCGCCAGCTCATCGGCTCTCTCTTGCGGTACATATACACGTTGAACAGAAACACAAACTTGACCTGAGTGATACATACTTGCCTTCACCACGCCATTAACAAATCCCACTTCATCAGTATATTGATCAAAAATAAGTGGCGCTACGCCGCCATGCTCCAGCGCACAACGCACACCTGGTGCTAGTTTTGATTTTAGATACCAACCAACTTGTGCAGAACCAATAAAGCTAAAAAAGGCAACTCGTGAATCGGTTACCAGTTTTTCAGAATTTTCTCGATTGGTGAGTGCAACTTGCACCCAGCCGTCAGCCAGGCCCGCTTGTGCAATTAGCTCAGCCAAGCGCAAAGTAGATAATGGTGTCACAGCTGCTGGCTTGATAATCACTGGACAACCTGCTGCCACAGCAGGAATCACTTGATGAATGGCTAAATTTAGCGGATGGTTGAAAGCACTAACCGCCACCACAACGCCAATCGGCTCCATAATTGTAAAAGCCTTTCTACCAGCGCCAGCAGCGCTTAAATCCATGGGTATCTCGTCACCCTGGATTTTTTGGATTTCAGCAATTGCAATATGAATACCGCCAACTGCACGCGTTACCTCAACGCGAGCATCTCGAATTGGCTTGCCACCCTCGTTCGCAATAAGTTGTGAAAATTGTTCGTGCTCATTAGCCACCAAATCAGCCAATTTTCTTAATATATTAACCCGCTCATAAATAGGCAAGGCACCTTGTTGATGTAGCGCTTGAGCGGTCTCTAACATACTATTTACCTGCTCACTATCATGCATTTCTAGTGTTTTTAACACCTTACCGGTATAGGCCTGCTTAACGTGTAATAAATTTGACATATCCATCCTAGTTATTAAATTGCTTTAAATCATCGAGCAATGTTTTGGTGTTTTGTGAGTAATCAATTGGCAGATCAATCACATGCACACCACCCTCTTTAAATGCTTGCTTCATGATAGGGATTAACTCTTCACTTGAGCCAATTCTATGGCCAGTGGCACCATAACTTTGTGCATACATTACGAAGTCTGGGTTATTAAAATCAAGTGCAAAATCAGGCAATTCTTGCCCTGCTTGTTTCCATTTAATCATGCCATAACCACTATCATTAAAAATAATGGTGATTAAATTAAGTTTAAGTCTTACAGCAGTTTCCAACTCCTGAGAGTTCATCATAAAGCCACCATCACCACATACTGCAACCACTTGACGATCAGGATACATCAGTGCACAAGTCATTGCTGCTGGCAAGCCAGCACCCATAGTTGCTAAAGCGTTATCTAACAACAAGGTATTAGGCTGATGGGTATGGTAATGTCTGGCAAACCAAAGCTTAAACATGCCGTTATCTAATGAGACAATGCCATCGTCGTCAAGCACTTTTCTCACATCTGATACCACGCGTTGTGGCAACATTGGGAAAGAAGTATCATCATCCAAGGAGTGAATGGCCGCTCTAGTTTTTTCACGAATTGGTTTAATCCAATCTCGATTACAAGCATAACACTCATCGAGAGCCTCATTAATCCGGTCCATGGTGTTGGAAATATTGCCGACCACTTCAACTTGCGGGTAGTAAATGTCTTTAATTTGTGCAGAATGAAAATTAACATGAATGACTTTTTGCTCATTACCTCTCATGATAAAAGGTGGTTTTTCAATGATGTCATGACCCACATTAATAATTAAATCAGCCGCCTTGATAGCCTCATGTACATAATCTTTTGAGGAGAATGCAGCGGTTCCAATAAAATGAGAGTCATCGCCACTTAAAACACCCTTGCCCATTTGGGTGTTGAAAAACATAATCCCTGTCTTATTAACAAAATCTGACAACGGCTTGCGAATACGTTTACGATTAGCACCTGCACCCACGAGTAATAATGGTCTTTTGGCGGCTTTAATAACTTTAACCGCTTTCTCAATGGCACGATCACTAGCGAACACTCGGTGGATCGTCTGTCTAGGAAAGACACTTTCATCTTCCACCTCTTCTCTGGCAATATCCTCTGGCAATTCCAAATGTACTGCACCTGGACGCTCTTCTTCAGCAATACGAAACGCACCGCGAACCAGCGCAGGAATCTGCCTTCCATAAACAATTTGATCAGAGTCCTTAACCAGAGGCTCCATCATTCTAACAATATCTAAAATTTGGAATTTTCCTTGTAAACCTGCTTTAATTGGCTTTTGCCCTGTGATCACCACCATAGGCATAGCGCCAAGCTGCGCATAGGCAATAGCGGTGACTAAATTTGTTGCACCTGGACCTAAAGTTGCCAAACAAACGCCAGCTTTACCTGTTAAACGACCATAAGTGGCCGCCATAAAGGCGGCGGCCTGCTCATGACGGGTTAAAATAAATTTGATTTTTGAACCTCGCAATGAATCGAGTAAATCTAGATTCTCCTCACCAGGAATGCCAAAAATATACTCTACACCCTCATTTTCTAACGCTTTTACAAATAGGTCTGACGCCTTCATTCGTTATCTCCTTCAACACATATTGGGCATAATTCATTCATAGGAATAGACTTGCCATCAACCTGAACAATTCTAACGTGCGCTCGATTTAAAAGACGCACCTCTTCAACACCACACGAGTGTGCGATCACTTCGACTGTTTTAGTCATATTATTAACATAGTTTGCAACTTTAACTGATTTACTCTTAGGATCTAAGCCTTTTTGTAGGCGCTTATTGTGCGTTGTAACACCCGTTGGACAGGTGTTTTTATTGCATTTTAGTGATTGGATACAGCCAATAGCGAACATAAATCCACGTGCTGAAGTAACAAAGTCAGCGCCTGCACAAATTGCCCAAGCCACATCGGATGGGGTGATCATTTTTCCAGAGGCAACCACTTTAATTCTATCTTCCAAGCCACATTGCATGATTTTATCCACCACTAAGGGTAATGCTTCTTTTAGTGGTAGACCCACGTTATCCATTAGTGCCATAGGCGCTGCACCCGTGCCACCATCACCACCATCAACGGTAATAAAATCAGGTGCACTTTGAATGCCACGTTTATTCACTTCATCCAACAAAGCCTCTAACCAACGAATATGGCCAATAACTGTTTTAAAACCAACCGGCTTCTCGGTAACATCTCGAACATGATTAATCATATCTAGCAATTCACTGGCATTAGAGATTTCAACATGACGATTAGGGGAGTTTGACTCCACACCTTTTGGTATACCTCTAATAATTGAAATTTCCTCTGTCACCTTAACGCCCGGCAAAATACCTCCTTTGCCAGGTTTGGCGCCTTGAGAAACTTTTATTTCAAACATTTTTACTTGATCGTGCTCAGCAATATCTGCCAATTTTTGATCATCTAAACTACCATCTTCATGTCTGACGCCATATTTAGCGGTACCAATCTGAAAAACCAAATCTGCACCACCCTCAAGATGATAAGGACTCAAACCACCCTCACCTGTATTCATCCAACAGTCTGCTATTTTGGCACCTGCAGATAAGGCCAATACGGCAGGCTTAGAAATAGCGCCATAACTCATACCTGAAATATTGAAAATTGATTTCGCCGCGTAAGGGTACTTGCTGTAACTCTCGCCAATTGTCACTGTCCTAGTTTCTACAGCATCACTATCAAGCATTGGAAAAGGGCAATTAATAAAGATGGTTGAACCAGGGATGTTAAGATTTTTTGTCGACCCAAAAGCTATCGTATTATCTTTACCTTTTGAGGCGCGATTTACCCACTCACGTTCAGCACGATTAAAAGGCATCTCCTCTCTATCCATGGCAAAGAAATATTGACGAAAAAATTCGCCTAAATTGCTAAATAGGTAGCGAAAATGACCTACTACTGGGTAGTTTCTTAGAATGGCATTTTTACTTTGCGTGACGTCAAAAATAAAAGTCACCATAATAATGGCGAATACTATCCCTAATAGCCAAACAAATAAGGTTGGCATTATATTTAAAACTGTATTGGATGTCTCAAACGAGTCCATTATTCCCCCGAATATTTTAAGGTCATCTTACGCCTAATCAGGATAAATTCAACCGTTAATCCAAAGAAATTTTTATTATTTTAATATGTATACTTCTGAGTCTGGATAAAACGCCATCCAAGCAAAATAAAAGCCTTGAATAGTGGGAATTATCTGGCCATTTTCATCTTTAATTTGAGCGGATTTATTCTGACCATCCCATATAATTTGATACTGCTTTCCGGCAATTAAATCCTTAAAACTGGATTGGTTATTTTTATTTAGCTCACTAAATGGATAAGCTTTAATTCGATTCCCATCAATCAACCCAACCACAGTTTCTTTGGGATGGAAAGAACCAGGGCTACCTGTTGAACTTGGCACTGGAAAATATAACACCCTACTAGATGCATAGCCCTCATAAGGGTTACGCGTATAGTCTCTTGCATATCCAGTATTGGTTGATAAAATCTGAGTATTTGGATGTAGCTCTTTCCATTTTCCCCAGGTGGTATGCGTACTAACGAGTGGCTTTAGATGCTCACCAACTAACGGACCGCTAACCGCTTTAGATAAAATTTGAGAAAATAATGATTCTGTCAGGTCATCATACAAAAGCACATCGGAGTTATACAACAACCCTGATACACCAAAACTAGAATGTCTACCCCTGATATCTGCTGAAAATATCGCCCCTGTCCCACATAATGGACAGTAAGTAACAACAAAGGCTTGATCGCCAATTTTGTCATTCACAATCTCATGCCAGTTCAAAATATTAATAGGATAAGCTTTAGCGACGCTGCCAATTGTCAATGCTAATACTCGATCACTGTCTTTGATAAAATCAGCCTGATCTTTGTCGACCAACACTGGGTGATCAATCGCAGGAATACCATCTTTTCCAGGTCCACCAGACAATATTTTTTCGACAGGAATGCTTGCATTAGATAAATCAAAACCATTTTTAGAGGGGGAGTTTTGAGCATTGCAGCTACTCACAAACACCGCAGACGTAATCCCAATAATAATGATAATACTTTTTAACTGATTAGTGACTTTCATTTAAACCTCGCTATTTTTTTTATTAATATCCCAATGAGTATTGCCATAATCGATATATCGACAGGTACTATAGGTTGAAAACTTTGCTTGCCATTTTCGTTCAGGATCAAAATTTTGTTGATCCTCGTAATACATTGCAATCGCTTGAGGCGCATAACACGGATTGGATTGTATTAATGCTTTGCATTCTTTTAAAGTCATACTCATTGCCACTACTCCGATTTTGTTTTATTGCGAGCGCAAGATATCTCTTTAGCCCCTAAAACTTTAGCCAAACCTCCACAAGGGCAAAACCCTGTAAAAGCCGACTGTATCAACATAAACCCTATAAACAAAGTTAAGTAAAACCAGGCATCGCTCAGATTCATACCTAATAGTACTGAAATAATCACCATGGTTCCGCTTAATATCTTAATACCCTTATCAACTGTCATCACCAACTCCTTATTGCTACCTGGATTAAATATGCTTTTTATCTCTTCTACACTTTAAAATACGTTGTATCTTTCCTAATAGTTTCAATCATGGATAAAAATCTGGATTATTACTTTGACAAATTACAACAAAACAAAACTCAGAAAAATTTTGAAAAAATATATAAATTGACCTCTGTGCGTCTTTTTGGTGTCATCATCCGTATATTAAAGAGAAAAGAACTCTCTGAGGATTGCCTACAGGAGACTTATGTAAAGATATGGAATCGAATCGAAACCTATGATACTACGAGGGCCAATATGATGACATGGATGTCCACCATTGCTAGAAACCATGCAATTGATTACGTGCGCAAGCACGAGCTACCCATTCAAGATGACTTTGAAATGAGCATTATTAAAGACGATCAGGTGCATTTTTTGGACAGCTTAGAAGCAAAAGACGCCAGTAAGCAATTGCATGATTGCTTAGGACAACTCAAAGCAGAATCAAAAACCGTGGTGTTTATGGCTTATTTTAACGGCCTCACTTATGACAACATCGCCAAAGCGGTTGGCTCACCAGTCAGCACTGTTAAAACCTGGGTATCAAGATCATTACCTATTTTAAAAAAATGCTTGGAGGCTGCACATGCCTAATCAAAATACACTTGCTTATGAATATGCATTAGGTCTTTTAAGTAAAGAAGAAAAAGCCGACATTGAACTGACACCAGAATTCTTAACAGAAGTAGAGCAAGCTCACTTAAAGCTATCTGCCTTACAATTACAAGCACCACTCGACAAAGACAGTAGTAAAAAAATCTGGAACAACATTAGCCAAAAAATTAAATCCGAAAAAGAAACTTGGCAAGATACGCTCATGTCGCGTTTCAGAATGTGGCTGTATGTGCTACCTGCTATATTTATGGCATTTGGCAGTCTGATGTTATTTCAACAAACATCACCAGTAGCCGATTCATACTCCATGGCTATTATTAATGCTAAAGTAGGCTGGGAAGTAAATGCTGATATTGACAACCGCAAACTATCAATTGCCTCAGTTAGCCCAATGTTAGTAGGGAAAAATGAAGTATGCGCCTTGTGGGTACAAAAAGATGGGGCAACTTACTTCGTTAGTACCCTACCTAATAGTGGCAATAAAACGGTATCCATGAGTCCAAAAATCGCCCAAATGCTTCAAGGTGGTGAAGCAATTATTTCTATTGAATCATCTGATAAGCCAATGAATCAACCAACTCGTATTGAGTATCGCAATCAAATCTCTTAACTTATTTTAATTATTTTGAAACTCTTTTAAAATACACCTCGTATAACTAAGTGTCGTTAACAAGACGATATTTATTAATAACAAAAGAGGTGAAAAAATGAATACAACAAAAGTAATGACAGCCGGTATCGCAGCAACAGCGGTTATGTCAATTGTGGCCGTTATGGTAGCACCCATGATGGGGATGCCTAAAATGGATTTTGGTACGATGCTAGGCACTAACAATCCAATGATGGCAATGCCATATATGGCTGGTTGGATGATACACTTTGTGGTTGGTATCGTACTAACAGCAGTTTATGCGTCGGTCTTTATTAACAGACTGAGTGGCTCATACGCCGTTCGCGGTATTATCTTTGCGATGATTCCATTTGTTATTGCACAATCTATGATGATGCCGATGATGGGTAATGGTTTTTGGTCAGGTGGTGATATGATGGCTATCATCGGTAGTTTGATTGGCCACATTGTCTTTGGTGCAGTATTAGGCGCAGTTTACGCCAAAGGTGAATCAACTAAAAGCTAAGAAATAACTTAAAGCCGCTCTATGAGCGGCTTTTTTAACGTCTAAAATTTAATCAAATTTTTTTTATTATTATTTTGAAACTATTTTAAAACCTACTCGTATAACTAAGTACTGTTACAAAAAGCAGCAATATTAATATAAAAAAACAAGGATAAAAAAAATGAAAAAAACCATAATCGCCACACTAATAACGTTATCAGCCAGTGCTTTTGCACAAACAGATCAAGAAATCGCTAAGAATTTATTTGAACAATTAAAACAAAAATCATTCATGCAAGCACCTCAAAACCTATACGTTGGCGGCCCACCGCACGGACCAGTTAGAGCGGTAGTAGAAGGCAATATCAACGGTCAAAGAACCATTGTTAAGTTTAATTATGGTGGACCAAGTATCACCCCTGAGAAAGTTGCTAAAGATCCTAAAAAATGGCTTAAAGCACTAACAGTTATGCAAAAAAGACCTGATTATGATCCGGCACATAAGGATTGGTTTTGGGCTAAATACAAGCCTAATGGCGAGTTATTTGTAAAAAACTCTATCACCAGAGCTGGTAAAGATAAAGGCTGTATTGCTTGTCATCAAGCTGCATCGGGCAATGATCTTGTCTTTACGCACAACGCAAAAGTTAACGCTGAAATAACCATTGTTAATTAATTGAAATAAAATCATATTTTTTGAAACTATTAGCAAATTGATTGCGTATATACAAATGAACACTATTTAAAACAAAGGATATATAAATGACAAAAAGACAAGTAAAAAACTGATTAAAAAAGGTTACAGCCCTGCTGTTGTTTTACGCAGATACTTTACCAAACGAGAACTGTGCGCAGCCCCTGCTTCACATAGCTAAAAAATAAAACTCCCTCTGCTCAAAAGCCGCTTATTAAGTGGCTTTTGGGTTTCTGATACTTTTTTAAAGCAGATAAAACTAAATAGCTGGTTAATTTCCTATTTCAGCCTAGCTAATACCTTACCAGAGTCAAGTGCACTTCGTACCAAATCAGCTGCCTCAAGTAGTGACGTGACTTTCTTGGTGTGCCAAAGCACCAATGAGGCACTTAACACCAGACCATCATAAAACATACCCTTCTCACCTGATAGGGCTGCTTTGCCAAGTTTAACTGTGTAGTCTGCCAGTTCATTAATGTTGTTATGCACATCCATGTCAGCCGGAAAAGAAATTGCACGCATGTCCTGCTCAATACCTAATGATGTTGGTTCGATATCAACACGGTCTTTTTCATCAATACCTTCATAAGACACCATTAAACCTTTTTGGCGCAATGATGGAATCACACCACCCTCAACACCACGGATTAGTAGTGCTGTTTCCATGCCAGATTCTTTTACCAATGCGGCATATTTTGGTGGATAAGGTTTATGCACATATCCCAAAATAGAATGCGTTTTACGACCTCTAAGTGGGGTGATAAGTGTTTCTACCGTATTGATAACCGTACGCTTAATAATACGATCACGAAGCGGCACTAAATTGTGCAAACCCTTACAGTAGCTCGCTTGATCAATGTAACTCCAGCCAATTGAGCCATCTTCCAACCTAGTCTTAGCCTCAGCTGTTGAAAGATCTGCATTCAGCCCCATTGCTTGAATAATGTGCCTATGCGTTAGCCCAAATTTAGGGCTAACACTATTTAATCCGTGTATTACACACGGCAAGCCCAACTCAGCCAAAACCACCGGCAAGAATGATGAAATCGGAATAGAGCGATTGTAACCACTGTACGGATCACCCAAATCAACCAAATCATCGACATTAACTTGCCGCTTGTCGCTCTCTGCCAAGATGGCTGCTAATACACCCTTATTTTCTTCTTCAGTTTCACGCTTCATACGCAGAGCGATAAAGAAAATAGCTGACTGCACATCGTCGATTTCGCCACGCAAAATAGCCTGCATGCCAGCTTTGGTTTCGTCAAAATCTAAATCTTTACTTAACTCTGGACCCGTAGCAATACGCTGGATGATGGATTTCATTAATTCTGTAGAAGTCATAGTTGTATGTATATTTCGTTATTTTCTAATTTTACTGGATAGGTTTTCATATTATCCACATCATTATCAGAGCTTTTACCCGTGGCCAAATCAAAACTAAAGCCATGCAACGAACACACAACACTACCTTTTTTTAAGCAACCCAGTGTTAATTCGATATCTTCATGTGGACAACGATTCTCAGCGCAAAATAGCTCACCACCTGTTAGTGTTATAAAAAGCTTTTTTCCTTTAACTTGAAAGGCACTCATTGTGCCTTCTTTTGGTATTTTGTCTAAGACTTTTATCCACATGGTAGTTAATGCTATTTCTTTCTCAAAAAAAGTACGACTTGTTCTAATCTAATGGATCTTGATTGCCAGATTAAAACAAGCTCCAAATACTATTACTATTTAGCTCGGAAGCACATTGATTTAGCTGGCGATTATAACGCTTAGCATTATTTTCAACTTTACGAGCCACTTTCATTAGCCAAGGTTTTTTTTGGTAAGTTTTTTTATTAAAACCGCCATGGCCTTCATGGTATGCCAAATACTGATGATAAGCATCTGATTTAGCAACACCTGAACGCTTATTAGATTGATTCATGTACCAGCCCATAAAATCTACAGCATCGTCAAAATCATCTCGATCTGCATTATGATTGCCTGTTTTAAGCTTGTACCAATCCCATGTGCCATCCACTGCTTGGGCAAAACCATAGGCGGTTGTCGGCCTAAACCAAGGCACTATGCCAAACAACTTTTCTCTAGGTGGCTTGGCATCTGAAGCAAAACGTGATTCTTGATATACGACTGCTAATAATACGTGCACAGGGACATCATATTTTTTCTCAACCGCCTTAACTGAACGATACCAACTCACCTCTTCATCCATTAAGGTGCAAATGTTATTAACAGTGACTGCAGGTGTCGAAAAGCAGCCAGTTAAAAACAAGGGTAATAGTAACAGTGGTAGCAGTTTTTTCATTTAGCCAGCTACACTTGTGAAAAATACTTTATAAATCACCACAGCTTGGGCAATAAATAAAATACTTAAGGCAGCCTTAATAGTGCCAGCCGATAAACCTGAAGATGTGTTGGTTGATGTGTTTACTTTTTCAGAACCATTTTCAAGCTCTACATCACTTGCTACCAAGCCTTTTTCTGATTCTTGAGCTTTAAACACAACTCTTGTGCCCGCTTTAAGACGAGATTTGTTAAAGATGTTTTTTTGATGGACAAAGTACTTTTCCTCATCATCACCAGTAATAAATCCATATCCCTTGGTGCCAAATTGTGCCACCACGCCCTTTATTTTTTTAGCCATTTCTTCCTCTTAATATTTACGCAAACAATAAGTTGCTTTTTCAATAAAATCAACGTTTGCACGTTGAAACTTAGGCTCATTTTCTATGTCATTAAAGCATTGTAATAGTTGACACTCGAACCCATTCTTGTAAAGTGATACCACTTCAGCCTCATTTACTGCATAAGGCGGACCACTTATTTGCGATTGCGGATAATTCAAAGTTAATAATAGTATCCGGCAATCTTTGGCTATTATAGCGTATAAGTGCTGTGCGTATTTCACCCTTAACCCCGCTGTCAATGCGATTAAAGCCGCCCGATCATACACCGCCACAACTGACGCTAAATGTTTTGCGTTTAATTTAAAATAGTCACCACAATAAATACGCAACTTATCTGACTGATAAATAACAAAATCAGGCTCTTGAAAAACCTCAAATGGGATTGAGTTCTCTGAGAAAAATTGTTCAACAGCTATCGTACTCAGCTCAACACCAATGACTTGATAACCCTGCTCTAGTAGATACAGCATATCCACACTCTTGCCACACAATGGAACAAATACCGTGTCAGCAATTTTTAGCTGAAGATGGTCAATAAACTCTATTAATTTTGAGTTTGGCACCTCTCGATGCCAACCAATTTTTCCCTCATTCCAACGTTGGATCCAATTCGTCATATACTTATTAATAATGAAATATCAAGTCAATATTTTAACTAAAAATACAAATAATAATTAACCTATGTTAACAATAGCAAAGCCTTGTCAAATAGGCGACACAGTAGTATTTTAACTTGTTAAAATTAGGTAAATTTAATCATAATTATAAGGATAAAGCATGATGCCTGGACCATTTGAACTCGTTATTATTTTAGCAATTGTGTTATTACTTTTTGGCGGAAAACGTCTAAAAAATATTGGCACCGATTTAGGTAGCACCATTAAAGGCTTTAAAAAATCAATGAAAGAAGAAGTAAAGACAGGAGAGTCTAAGTCTATCGCTGAAAATAAAGTCTAGTAATGATTAAAAACCTTGTCATTGCTTGCCTGTTACTATTTTTTACAGCCTCCTGTTCAGATGCCACTTTGGACGCAAGTGATACCATCAGTATTAATGGCACAATTTATAAAAAAGGCAGCTCGAAGGTGTTCACCGGGAAAGTAATCAGTAAACACAAAAATGGGCAAATTATTAGAAAGTCTAACTACAAAGACGGCAAAGAACAAGGGCAATCAATATTCTACCTACCTAATGGCAACAAAGATTTTATAGCCAACTTCGACAACGGCGTTGAGCACGGAGTTAGCACTTTTTGGCGAAAAAATGGTCACAAGAAAATTGAGATAAGCTATCAATATGGCGCCTTAAACGGACCAAAAACTTGGTTTTTTTCCAATGGTAAAAAAATGAAGCGCTACCATTACAAAAACAACCAACTAGACGGGCAATCTACCTGGTGGGATAAATCAGGAAAAATATGGGCAGAAAAAAACTTTAAAAACAATAAAGAAATAAATTAAATACTAGCGGCGTAGTTACCTATTTCACCAAGTTTTTCTTGATTTAACACTTTTAGTTTTTTATGACTACACTCAATCAAGCCTTCTTTTTTGAATTGAGATATCACACGAGAAACATGCACCTTTGTAATGCCTAAAGTATCAGCCATCGCCTCTTGGTTTAGTGGAAAAAAACAAGCCTTTGAATGATCAAGTGAACACCCGGGAACTTGCCTCTTAAGCCGCCCTGTCACATCCATTATTAGATAGGCTAGCGCTTGTCTAGCATCTTTACGACCTAGGTTTAACAAATATTGCTGGTAAGAAGAATTGCTTTTAGCAAGGTTTTTAATCAGACGCACAGCAACAGCACTGTGGTTTTTTACCAAATTATCCAAGGAGGTGTTACTCATAACACACACTTTTACATCGGAAATGGCTTGTGCAAAATACCCATTGTCTTTATTAACACCAAAGCCGATTACATCACCAGGCAAGGCCAATTGGAATATTTGCCGAGAGCCATCTTCCAAATAAGTGCCTAAAATTACACAGCCTGAAGCAAGAATGTAGCTTGATTTTGCCTGATGCTGCTCACTGATAACATACTCACCTGGCTTACACTGCCTTTGTAAATCAATGTGTGACTCTGCTAGCACGATCTCTTCATCATCCAAATCTTTAAACAGCGAGTCCTTTCGTATGCCACATTCCATGCAGTTTACTTTATTTTTATCACTACCCCCACAAGACATGCTTTTCTCCTCAAATTTTCAATATTACTATATTATCATATAATAATATAGTAATAATTGACCAAGGTCAATAAAACCCATATAATTAAGATTATAGGTAAAAAAAAAAGGAAAAAACATAAAATTTAAAAAAAACATAAAAAAAGTCCGTACATGAGTACGG
This sequence comes from Candidatus Thioglobus sp., assembly GCA_018644675.1. GTDB lineage: Bacteria > Pseudomonadota > Gammaproteobacteria > PS1 > Pseudothioglobaceae > Thioglobus_A. Next base: position 51,154 of record JABGQC010000001.1, on the reverse strand, counting down.
ACTTATTAAGCTTTTTTAAAACTTGACGTTATTTAGCCAAATGTATCATTGGTGATATTATCAAACCATGAATAGCCATTTTGCTGCTCTCTTGCACGAGCTTTGGCATCAAACTTGCCTGGTGTTAAACCACCAGAGCCTTTAACCTTGTTAATTTTTCCATTTGCATAGTTATAAACCATCGCAACAGAAATGCCGTCGCCTGGCGCAATAACTGAGTAACAAGTGTTAACGTATGAAGGATCTGGAATTTTATCACCATTTAGCATTGCAACCACTGCTGCTGCACACACTTTGCCTTCTGAGTTGGCTGCGTAGCCAGACTTAGGTAGTGGAGACTGAATAGCTGAATCACCAATCACGTGTATATTTTTATGAATGGTGGATTCAAACGTATCACCCTTAATTGGACACCATCCTGAGGCGTTTGTTAGACCGGCAACGTGTGCAATATGCCCTGCTTTTTGAGCTGGAATAATATTAATTACATCACCTTTATAGTCATCAACTTCACCCGATAATGTCATACCAGCAACATCAACTGATTCAATTTTACCGCCTGCTGAGCCTTTAACCCATTCGATCATTGAGTTATCTGTGCCATAACCATAATGTCTCTTCCAGCCAGCAGTAAATAATCCAAACTTTGAGAATTTTTCCTTATCATCCAAAACTAAAATTTTAGCTGTAGGGTTGTTATGCTTCAAGTAATGAGCAATTTGTGCGGTACGCTCATAAGGCCCTGGAGGACAACGGAATGGATTAGGTGGCGCAGAAATGATGACTGTTCCACCCTTTCTCATTGATTGGATTTGATCACGCAATAAAGCTGTCTGTGGCCCCGCTTTCCAAGCATGTGTAATCTTGGTATTTGCCACACTTTCATCATAGCCATCAATTTTGTCGTATCTGAAAGAGACGCCAGGAGAGACGATACAACGATCATAATTAAAGCTACGACCGCTTGCTGTCTTAACGCGTCTTCCGCTTGCATCAATATCAATAACTTTGTCAATTACTACGTTAACGCCATGACCCTTAAGACCGTCATAGCCAAACTTAATTGAATCCATGGTGCGCTCACCACTTAATACTTCATTACTGCCAAAGCAGGTAAAGTAATTTTCGTTTGCTTCAATTAACGTAACTTCAACAGACTTATCCATCATACGAATGTATTTTGCGGCAACTGCACCACCCATACCACCACCAATCACAACCACTTTCTTGCTAGAGCCGCCAATTGCAAATGGCGCATATGTTGCCGCAGTTGCAGCTGTCGCACCTAGACCTAATGTCTTTAAAAAACTTCTTCTATTTTGTTTACTCATTAGTATTCTCCTCTATTGACCACTTGTGTAGTAATTGACAAGCTTATCGAATGCATCCGAATCTTTCTTCATCATTCTCTTCATTTTTTTAGCCATTTTCTTTTCCATGTCGCGCGATCCATCATGGAAATCAGCCAATGAATATTGCATAAATAGCTTAGCATTACCCGATAATTGACCTGCATCATCATCTGCTACAGTACCGCCTTCAGTATGACACTTATCACAATATTTCTCGTGTAACGCCTGCCCTGCATTGGCTTTGGCTGCATCGAAAGATTGGTTAGTATTTTTGTGTACCTCTTGCTCAGCAAAAAAACCTGCCATATTTTCAATATCTTCTTCAGAATAACCTTTAGCGATTCTACCCATAATGGTAGAAGCCTTATCACCTGACTTATATGCATTCATTGTTTCTACCATGTAGGTTTCAGATAAACCTGCGATAGATGGAATAGCATTACCTGTACTGGCACCATTGGTACCATGACAACCTGCACATGTGTAGCCTAGAGCTTGGCCAGATGGCGCAGCTTGGGCATACGAACCTAACGCCAAAGTGGCTGCTAGTAGTGTAGATTTAATGATTGTATCTCTCATCATAAAACTCCATGTTGTTTATATAAAATTAACCTTATCTTTTATTAAGACAAGTCCTCCTCACTTAACAATAAAACAGCATAGCCATGCTTATTAATTTATTATTAAATACAATTCTATAAGGTTGCTAGCAACAATCAAATAACATAGGTTATTTCATTGCAAATAAATCTGAACTATAATTTTTTTCACCCCTCCATCTCTTTGTCACTCTCTCTTTATGTGATGTTAAAAATGGAGGGGTTCTTTTTTTAGAGTTTTATTACTTAAGGACTTGACCATGAATTCAACAAAAAAAATCCTTATTACTTTTTTTATTTGTTTTGCCACGACACACACACTGGCTAACACCCTTGTTAGTAGCGTGACAAACAATTCTTATGAAGATGTTCGTGATAATTTGGTTGATGCTATTGAGGAAAAGGCGCTTAATATTTCCAAAATATATCATGCGAGTGACATGTTGAATCGCACCAAAGACAGCATATCGAATGCAAAAGAAATTTATCACCAGGCAGAAATTATTGAGTTTTGCTCTGCCAGCATATCCCATCAATTGGTACTGGCTAATCATTTAAATATTTCAGCTTGTCCTTTTAAAATTGCGCTATACACACTAAGTAACAATTCTAAGCAAACTCATCTGGTGTATACAAAGCTAAAGCCACTAGATCAACAATCAGAAGCACCCACTATTAAAGCTAATAAGCTCATTCAATCTTTAATAGAGAATGCCACTTGGTAGGGGTTTTACTCCTCAACCTCGGTTCCACCTAAATGTGAATAATATTTTGCCAACGCTTGTATCTCAACATCTGATAACTTCCTAATAATGCTTTGCACAGCACCGCCTGGATCATTGTTTCGAGACCCGTCTGCAAAATACTCCATAGTAGAAAGTAAATAACCAAACTGCTGACCTGCCAACACTGGCGTTGATCCAATTGAAGTTTTTCCATCTTTTCCATGGCACAAATCACACGGCGGAATGCCACGATTGGTGTCACCTTTGTTTATTAGTGCAGGTGTTTTAATTGCCTCCCTTAGAGTAGGATTTTGTTCAGGTAACAATTGAGATTCATACCAAACACCAACATCGAGCATTTGCTTATTGTTTAACTTTTTAGCACGCTTGTACATATTCTTATCTTTGCGAGCCTTACTCTTGTAATCTTTTAACTGCTTAACGATATAGTTAACACTTTGTGATGCCAAATGAGGCGTATCAGTATCATCACTAATGCCAAACTCCCCATGGCATCGATCGCATGACTTAGCGGCAATAATTTGCCCATTAACAGGATCAGATGCCTGCACTTGGAATGTGAGTGTTAAAAATAATGCAGTTATTTTTAGTGAGGTTTTGTTATTCATATCCAACTCCTATCTCAGCCAAGGCATCATGATATTTTCAGGTTTGGTAAACTTATTAATATCGTAACGCATACCTGACATCGATCCATTCATAATTGACATATCGTTACTCATTTGAGCCATTGATCCATTCATGTTTTTAATATTGTCATTCATTTGTGCAATTTGACCACCCATCTTATGCATATCATTACCCATTGAGGCCATCGATCTTGTCATAACATTCATATCTTTAGCAACATTTGAAAAATCATCACCCATTTTCTTTTGGCCTTCCACCATGCTTTGAGCCATTTGCATCATGTTTGCTGCCATGCCATTCATGTTCCTTGCCATAGAGTGGACGTCTTGAGTCATTTGCCCAACAGATTTTGTCATGTTAGTCATATCATGGCCCATGTTGTACATAAAAGACCCCATGCCATAAGCACCAACACCTCCACCTAGAACAATGCCAATTTTAATAATGGTATTCATGCTACCCCCTTTTTTTTATATTCATCCAGATACTAACAAACCCTTACCAATATTAATCAGTAAGGGTTTGTTAGTAGACATAATTTAACTGGTTATTTAACTTTAGTTGTGGATGAATTTTTTTCACCAGTATTACTCACCCATAACAAGGTAATTTCATCACCTTTAGCGCCATTTAATTTAACAAATAAGTACGGATTTGCAGATACTGTAGAGTTAGGAGATAGTCTTAACATCTCTTTACCATTTTTTAAAATCGTGATGTGATTAATGTATTCTTCAGCAACAATATTTCCTGACTTGTCTTTTCTTCGTCCAGTTTCCATTGGGTGTGTAATTTTATATTTAACCTCAATAAGGCCGCTTTTCATTTTTGCTCTTGCTTTAATTTTTTTTGCCATGATAAATTCTCCTTAATTAGATTAACAGCCACCTTTGGTAACTTTAGTACTGCCATTAGCCGTTACAAAGCCGTTTGCAGTATGCGCAATGGCCGTAACTTTAGTAGGCTTGCCCATCTTCACTCTGAAACTGGCAAAAGCAGCAACATCTGCAGATTCAAAATCTACACGCATAGCCACCGGCTTAAGATTTTCATGAACAATCAAAAAAACACTTTTAACACCTGTTAATGCAGTCGCATCAACTGTTACTGGGACTTGTGATCCATTCTCAGCCAACTTTGGGGTTTTAAGCTTTAAATCAGCTGAGGCTGTGTGCTTTCCACCGGTAATTTTACTGATTGCATCATCGGCTTTTAAATTACCCATGAAGTTGGCAATTGCACTTAACGGCAATATTCCAGATAGCGCAACTGCACCACCCATTAACATTTTTATAGCAGCTCTTCTATTCATTTTATTTTCTCCTTTTATAAAATATATTTAATTTAATTGTATGGCGCTCTTTGGGCAAACTGAAACACACTCGCCACAACCATTACAATGGCTGGTGTCCATTGCGATTTGTGGCACACCTCCCATTTGCAGGCTAAATTCAATAGCTCCGTGCTCGCACACCTCAGAGCATGACTGGCAAACCACACCAATTTTAGACAGGCAACTGTCTTTAATATTGGCCGTCAAATTCCAAGGTGCATCGACCTTGCTAAAAGCGTCATACTGACAAGATGTCACACATTTTTTGCAAAAGCTACAGCCGCCTTTACTAAAATCAATCACTGGAAACTTTCCAGATCCTGTTGTGATAATCTTCTCAGGACATGCATCTATACAAGCACCACACCGATTACACAAATCTGTAAACAAAGCCTCGTCCTTAGCCCATGGCGGCCTAACAACAGATTTCTTATTTGAGCCCCACCCCCCTCTCAGGAGTTGGGCTCTGGTCATGACACTCACTCAAACACTACTCATCTAAGTTAACAAAGCTACTGTCAACTAAAGGATCTAACTTAGCCTGAGGAACATGACACTGTAGGCAAAAATAGCGTCTTGGCGACATTTCAGGTAAGCGTGTTTCATCACGAGTAAAGAAGTGTGTGCTTGACATTTTTGGTGAATCTTCTTCTTTATAATTCTCATCGCTGTGGCAACTCAAACATTTATTCTTTTTAAGATTTATTGTCATGCCATCCGTTTTGTGTGGAATTAGTGGCGGCTGATCATCATAATTTCTTTCAAACTCTATGTTTTTCTTAATCCACTTAATTTTATCTGGTGCAATTGACAAATCATCCAGTACATGAGTACCACGCAGAGAAGCAACGTCAACAACATCGGCTGCTGAACTAGCCACATCAGTGACTGTATCAACCACCACCTCTGTAGCATCTTTAACCGAATCTACCGTATCAGTTGCAACCTCTTTAACCTCTTCAGCCACCTCTTTAATATTTTCAATGACTGTTGAAAATGGATTATTCCAGTTATGGCCACTGCCAAAGAAATTAGCCTGAGATCCTAGTGTAAAAACTGATGCAATTGTTAGTGCTAATATTTTAGTTTTCATGCTCATCTCCTCCTATACCTTAACAATTTTAACGGGCGTCTTTTTGTAGTCCGTTTCTTTAGAAAGTGGATCAGTCGCATCCAGTATTAGTTTATTAACTAAGCGCGATGCATCGAACCACGGTACAAATACCAAACCCTTAGGTGGCTTATTACGGCCTTTGGTTTCAATCATGGCAACAATTTCACCACGTGAAGAAACAACTTTAGCGTTTTTACCACGTCTTAAACCACGTGATTTAGCATCATCTGGATGCATGTAAATGACCGCATCTGGCACTGCGCGATACAACTCTGGTACACGTCTTGTCATGGAGCCTGAATGCCAGTGCTCAAGTACACGTCCGGTTGACATCCATAAGTCAAATTCTTCATCTGGCACTTCTGCAGGTGGCTCGTATGGCGCAGTAATAATATTTGCCTTACCATCCTTCTTACCATAGAACCTAATTCCTTCACCAGCTTTCACATATGGGTCATAACCTTCACGGTAACGCCATAGCGTCTCTTTACCGTTAACAACTGGCCAGCGCAAACCTCTAGCCTTGTGATACACATCGAAGTCTGCCTGCTCATGGCCTTTTTTAGGCCCTTCAAGCTGGAACCTGCGATACTCTTCAAACAATCCTTTTTGAATGTAGTAGCCAAAATCATCCATTTCATTGTTATCGTATTTGTTACCACGATCATCGGTAATATCTTGCTTATCAAATTTATCAACTTGACCATTGGCAAACAGTACATCGTATAAATTTTTACCTTTATATTCTGGGTTTTTAGCTAGCAACTCATCTGTCCAAGCGTCGTCCGTTGTAAATCTCTTGGAGAATTCAACCAACTGCCATAAATCAGATTTTGCTTTACCTGGTGCCTGAACTTGCTGGCGCCAGAATTGTGTGCGTCTTTCAGCATTACCGTATGCACCTTCTTTTTCTGCCCACATTGCTGTTGGCAAAATAAGATCAGCCGCTTGTGCGGATACTGTTGGATACGGGTCTGACACTACAACAAAGTTATCTGGATTTCTCCAACCAGGTAGCATTTCATCGTTGATATTAGGGCCGGCTTGCATGTTGTTATTACACATTACCCAGTAAACATTCAACTTGCCATCTTTAAGCGCTCTACTTTGTGCAACCGCGTGCAAGCCTTTCTTACCAGGAATTGTGCCTTCTGGCAGCTTCCAAATTTTCTCAGCAAAATCACGGTGTGATTTTTTCATGATGACATAATCTGCAGGTAGACGGTGAGCAAATGTACCTACCTCACGAGCAGTACCACAAGCTGAAGGTTGGCCAGTTAGTGAGAATGGACCATTGCCAGGCTCAGAAATCTTACCGGTTAATAGGTGTACGTTGTACATTAGACCATTTACCCAAACACCACGAGTATGCTGGTTAAAGCCCATTGTCCATAGTGATACGATTTTTTTATCTGGATCAGCATAAAGCTTAGCCAAACGCTCTAATTTTTCTGCTGGAACACCTGAAATCTCAACTGCTTTTTCTAAAGTATAAGGCTTAAGTGATTCTTTGTACTCTTCCCAACTAATTTTAGTCAGTTTGCCTTTATTAGGATTTTTAGCATTTTTTTGCAGTGGATGTTCATTTCTCAATCCGTAACCAATATCAGTTGGAGTTTTGTTGAAATTAACATGCTTTCTTAAAAAATCTTTGTTATAAGCCTTATTTTCAACAATGTAATTTGCAATGTAATTAAGAATCGCTAAATCTGACTGCGGATTCATGATCATGCCATTATCTGCTAACTCAAATGAACGATGCTCGTATGTTGACAACACATGAACCTCTGAGTCTTTCTTGGTGAGGCGAGTATCAGAAATACGAGACCATAAAATTGGATGCATCTCTGCCATATTCGAACCCCAAAGCACAAATGCATCGCCATGCTCGAAGTCATCATAACAACCCATTGGCTCATCCGAACCAAAGGCACGAATAAAAGCGCCCACTGCTGATGCCATACAATGGCGAGCATTAGGATCGATATTATTTGATCTAAAGCCAGCTTTGAATAATTTACTTGCTGCGTAACCCTCCCAAACAGTCCACTGTCCTGAGCCAAACATACCAACACGAGAAGTTAGCTTGTCAGCAGGCTTACCTTTATTTTCTTCTTTAGATACATTAAGGGCGGTCTTCCATTTTTCTTCCATGATGTCAAATGCCTCATCCCAAGATACTGGAGTGAAATCACCATTTTTATCATATTTACCATTTTTCTTACGAAGAAGAGGCTGAGTAAGTCGATCCTTACCATACATAATTTTTGATAAGAAATAACCCTTAACACAGTTAAGACCTTTGTTAACTGGTGCATCAGGGTCACCCTGTGAAGCAACCATTTTGCCATTTTTGGTACCAACCAAAACTGAACAACCCGTGCCACAAAAACGACACGGAATCTTATCCCACTTAATACCGTCAACACTTTCGTTATAGTTTGAGAGTGCGATACCCGGCAGGGTGACACCAGCTGTTGCAGCTGTTGCGCTTATTGCACTATTTTTAATGAACTCTCTTCTTGTGATGGCCATCTCTTCTCCTCGTAAATTTTATTGAAATAAATTAGCTATTAAAATGAACTAACAACTTTAAACGCTTCAACGTTTTATTTCATTAACATAGGTTGTTTTGTACTAATTTCTTTTTATTCGAGAGGAGTAACTAAAAACTTTTGGCTCGCAAATGTCAATACATCTGCCGCAATTGGTACAATTTCCATCCATAATGACAATACCACCCTTACCTTTTAAAGCAGGATTGATTACTTGTGACTCTGGACAGACAATATAGCATTCCAAGCAGTCAGTACACTCTTTTCGGTCTTTAGCGTTAACCCTAAGTATTGAAAATTTTCCCAATAAGGAATAAAAAGCGCCCATTGGACAGATGCGTGAACACCAGCCTCTTTTTACAACAAGAGCGTCAAATAAAAATATAAAAGCAATTAAAAACCAGCCAAAGCTCATGCCAAAAATAATACCGCGATGCAGGATTGAAACAGGGTTTATCAACTCCCAAACGATAGATCCAGTGATAAATGCAGCAATCATTATGGTTGTTAACAACCAATAACGCGTTTTATTTGACACGCCACCACTACTTGTTTTAATGCCCAATTTACAACGCAACCATGATGCTGAATCAGTCACAATATTAACAGGACATACCCACGAACAAAAAACCCGACCACCAACAAATAAATAAAATACCAGCACAATCAAGGCGCCAATTAATGCGTCAGTCGCCACTGAATGGCCCGCAAAAATAGATTGTAATAAAACAAAAGGATCTGTCAACGGAACTGTGTCAAGTATAAGACTAGAACTAAGATTGCCCTTTATAATCCATATATCAAACCAAGGACCTAACAAGAATAAACCTAAAATACTTAGCTGTGATACTCGACGCAATAGCAGGTATTTATTGGCGCTAAACCAACCTCTAGAACTCTTGACATCTTGGCCAACTATTTTACAGATATTGGTTTTTTTCATTTTCTCTTAATTTCAAACAAAGGATTAAAGCTGTTAAGCTTATCGAGTGCATTGTTTAGTTTGGACTCTATCTTGACATCTGTCAGACCCTCACCCTGCAAGTCGTACTTCTTACCTTCAGGTAGGTTGTATTGATGCTCAATATCTGGAGAAACTAATGACTCTCCTGCCTTTTGTTTTTCTTCCCAGCCAAGCCTGTAATGATCTTGACGCTTACCCATAGCCAGCTTTACGGGTAACACCTTAATAACAGCTTCCTCCATAATGCAAGCTTCTTCACACTTGCCACAGCCAGTGCAATGATCATAATGAACTACAGGAATAAACAATGTATGTTTGCCACTACGCTCATTGTGCTTCATTTCAACTGTAATGGCCTTGCCGCGAATTGGACAAACATTAAAACACACCTCGCATCTTAAACCTTGATAAGCGATGCACCCCTGGGTATCAACAATACGAGCAAGACCCATTTTTGCATCGTTAATATCAGTTAGATTTTTATCCAAAGCACCCGTTGGACAGGCCTTTACACAAGGAATATCGTCGCACATCTCGCATCCTGCTTTACGCGCAGTAAAGAAAGGAGTGCCAATTGCTATATTGTCTTTTTCAGTTGCTAGCGATAAGGTTGGAAATGGGCAATCATTGACACACAACCCGCAACGAATACAAGCTGAAATAAACTCTTTTTCTTTTAAGGCGCCAGGCGGGCGTATGGCAGTTGCTGGAATTGCATACGCATATTTTGAATAACTGATGAGCCCGGTAGCAATCAGGGCTGATGTGGTGGCTAATTTTGCAGAATTTATGAAAAACTCTCGACGAGAAATTGCCATACTGCCCAAGCCTATACTTCTTCTGAGTGTTGGTAAGTTAATACAGTAGAAATTACATAAGGTATATCGTTAAAACTGCCCATGGTATCCATAATTTGTTGTCTGCCTTGGAGCTCAATGGTGACTAGTAATCGTGAATCTTGTGTTGTATGATGCACTTCGACGCCTTCTATTATGCTGAGTGCATTTTTTACCTCTTCTTCCTTACCTTTACTTGTGTGCACTAAAACGCCACAAATATCAATACTATCCTTAGTCTGCTCCATTGTTAAGACCACCCAATACCAATTTTAAATATAGACTGACATTATAAAAAAGACACCCCAAATTAACAACAACATAGATTGTTTTTAGTTAACTCACGGTATTGAAATGATAAAGAAGGCGTGCCTCCTGTTAGCTACTATATTGGGAGAATAATATACAGAAGGCACAATTGCATTCTAATAAAATTTCCTTTAATTTCAATAATATAGGTTAATTTTTTATAATTTTTAACGTTTTTCTTGACCTATGTTATCTTAATAAAAAATAGTTTTATTTTGATAACCTAAGTTGTTTTTATATTTTTTTAAATAAGTTAAGATTGCATCGAAAATCACTATTTTGTTATAAAAATCTATAGGAGAAATGCAATGAAAGCAATTATAAAAAGTTTAATTTTCTTTTTATCTTTGATGTTTTTAAGTAGCTCGGCGTTTTCGTCAGTTACTGAGCCGCCCGCTCAAATGTCAGAGACTAGTAAGCAATGTGCCACTTGCCATAAAAAGAACAATAACGGCATCGTCCAGCAATGGGGGGACAGCAAACATCATCGTGCTAAAGTAGGCTGTTACGAATGTCACGCTGCTGATCCTGGAGATAAAGATGCTTTCTTGCATGGTAAGAAAGGCGATAAAAAACTAATCTCCATTATCGTATCCCCACGTGATTGTGCAAATTGCCACGCTCACGAAGTTAAACAAACTGAAGATTCACACCATGCTAAAGCAGGTCGAATTCTAGGATCGCTAGATAATTTATTAGCAGAGGTTGTGGAGGGTAATAGTGGCTTTGTAACAGAAGGATTCCCTGATGGTAATTCTGCTGCTGCCGTTAATGGCTGTTGGCAGTGTCACGGTTCACAGGTGAAGGTACTAGAAAATGGTGCGCTAGATCCTGCAACATGGCCAAACACAGGTATTGGTAGAATCAACCCTGATGGCTCAGAAGGAGCTTGCACAGCTTGTCATTCTCGTCATAGCTTCTCGGTAGAGCAAGCACGTGCACCTGAAACCTGTGGTAAGTGTCATATGGGCCCTGATCATCCACATATCGAAATCTACAATGAGTCTAAGCATGGTATTCAATATGCTTCTCAAAAAGGTCAATTAGGTATGGATAAGTCCAAGTGGGTTCCTGGTGAAGATTACTACACCGCCCCAACTTGCTCAACTTGTCATATGGGTGCGACTAAAGATCAAGATGTGACACATGATGTAGGTATGCGCATCTCTTGGAACAATCGCCCACCAGTATCTATTCGTCCTGAAGTGTCTGATAAGAAAATGGATCTACCTGGTCAACACGTCGATTGGGAAACTCGTCGAGACAACATGCAAGATGTTTGTTCCGCTTGTCACTCAGAAGACTATATTGAAAACTTCTATACACAATATGATGGATTGGTTAACTTGTACAATGAAAAGTTTGCCAAGCCTGGTATTAAGTTAATGAAGGCCGCTAAACCATTGATGAAGCCAGTTAAATTCTCTAATAAGATTGACTTTATTTGGTTTGAAATCTGGCATCACGAAGGTCGTCGAGCTCGTCATGGCGCCGCAATGATGGGTCCTGATATCACTCATTGGCATGGTACTTATGAAGTTGCTAAGCATTTCTATGCTAAGTTCATTCCAGAATTAGAGTACCTAGTTGAAAAAGGTATGCGCTCTACATCTGAGAAGAAACAAGTGTCTGCTGCGCTTTTACAGGCAACCATTGATGAAGTGCTCAACTCGGATAACCATAAATGGTACCTGGGCAAGATGAGCGCCAAACAGCAGGAGATTCGCAAGAAGGCGACTGCAGACTTTAAGGCTCAATTTGAAAAATAACAAAGCCTCATAAGTTTTAACTTAAATACCCCTGACAAGGCAACTTGACAGGGGTATTTTTTTTACTATTTTTTATATGGATAAGAAAATGAAATCAAAAAAACTAATCACATTGCTACTATTTTGTATCACTGCTTTAAACTACCCTGCCCTGGCAAAATTACCAGATTCAAGCAAAATTTTGCAACAGGTAGGTCAAATAATGCAAGATAATAAATTCAAAGAGTCTGAGCAAAAGCTCAAAAATATAATTGCAAATTCTCCCAGTAAGCAAGCTTATGTAGAATTAGCCAATTTATATATTGGACAAAACAAAAACCAGGAGGCAATCGGTTATTATCAAGAGGCGGCGCTATTAGAGCCAACAGATCCAAAGGTCTTTACATCTATGTCTGTTGCCTATCTGCATCTTGGATTTTACGAAGCATCCAAAGCAATGGCGCAGCAGGCTTTAGCCCTAAAACCAACACTCGAGCATGCAAGTAAAATTGTTGAATATATTGACAAAAAGCAAGCTGTGTTAGCCAGAGCGGCTAAAGCCGGAAAAACGAATTAAACTAAGCGTGTGCACAGCCTTCAGACTCAAAAGAGCGGCAACTTGATCCCGTCACTTTGTCGCAATATTTACACAGCTCATCACCACTTTCAAGATTAATAGTCTTGTTGGCAAGGCTAATACCCTCTTCTTTTAATAAAATTAACGCTCTTGAAAAAGACTCGGGCTTTATCCCCAAATAAGAGGCAATCAGGCTTTTTGAATAAGGCAATCTAAATGTGTTGTTAATTTTGCTGTGCACCAAATACCAGCCCACTTTCTCCTTGGCAGATTTCAATTGCAACACCTCGGCATTAACCATCAATTTCTGCACATTGCCTGCCAAATAAGTAATGATGTTGGTAGAGAATTGATGGCTTTTCTCTGTGAATCGCTCAATTTCATCTTTATTAAAATAAATCAAAGTGGTATTTTTAACGAATTCTGCACAAATGTCATAATGCTTAGAATAATGCATTGGCGACACAATGTCTTTTTTATCCACCAGGGCAATGACTATTTCATCACCCCGCTCATCTACTCTGGTAAGTTTGAACAAGCCATCAAATACAATATAACACTTGGCATGCTCTTGCGAATCAAAGGTGACCATCTCCCCTTTGCGATATTGCTTAATTTTAATCGTCTCAAGAAAATCGACCAGATCGTTCGTATCTATATCTTTAAATATAGACGTCTTTTCCAAAAACTTATAGTATTTATTGTGGTAATTTTTTGCAGAAATCATTTCAAACCCCCAGGTATTAAATTAATTTGACAAGCACATTATATGATTCACTGTTTAAATAAAAAATAACCTAGGTTAATAATTCTTGATTTTGGTCAAACTTTTTTTATAAGACGACATATTCTAAAAACAAACAAGGGTAAAAATTTATAGATTGAGCGCTTAGGATATAATTTAAAAATGAACATTAAACGACCAAAGCGTAAAACCATCATGCAGCTTATGATGATTGTTTTAGCCATTTTTATCATTCGCGCCTATCAACAACAAGATCTAACCACAGGTCAAGTGCCAAGCTTCAGCTCTCAGACACTCAGTGGTGAAGTGATAAATTCCAGCCCACTTCCGGATCAAGGTGTGCTTATTCATTTCTGGGCAACTTGGTGTCCGGTTTGTAATTTAGAAAATGACAATATTCAAGCCATTTCAAAAGATTTTAAGGTGCTTAATATTGCCATTCAATCAGGTAGCGATCTTGAAATTCAAGCACATGCTGAAGATAACAATATGCAACTTGATAATATTATTAACGATCAATCAGGCTCTATCTCAAAACTTTTTGGCGTTAAAGGCACACCCAGTAGCTTCTTTGTTAACACCAAAGGTCAAATTCAATTTACTGAAATTGGTTATGTAACCACATTGGGCTATCGCTTAAGACTGTGGTGGGCAGGATTGTAAGTAACGACTGGTCTATACACCTAGACCCCCTATTTAAGCGCGAGTCCTACCTGCGCTTAACTGACTTTTTAACCCATCAAGAAAGTAACAATCTCACTCTATTTCCACCCAAAGACCAGATTTTTAATGCTTTTGAACTCAGCAACTTTAAGCAAACCAAGGTTGTTATCGTTGGCCAAGATCCTTATCATAATGAACATCAAGCACACGGACTAAGCTTTTCTGTGCCAGAGGGGGTTAAGATTCCACCATCCCTTAGGAATATTTACCAAGAATTAGAACTGGACCTGGGCATACCTCCAAATCCAAGCGGCAGTCTAGAGCATTGGGCAAAACAAGGTGTACTACTCCTTAATAGCGCGCTTACAGTTGAAAAAAACTCACCTGGATCACACGCCAAAACCCCTTGGGTTGATTTCACTGAATCAGTCATTCAATTACTCAGCGACAAAAAACAAAATTTGGTGTTTTTACTCTGGGGCGCTCATGCCCAGAAAAAAATCGAACTAATTGATCAAAACAAGCATTTGGTATTGAGCGCCTCACACCCTTCGCCTTTTTCAGCACATAAAGGTTTTTTTGGTTGTAAACATTTTTCCAAAACCAATGAGTACCTTAAAATACATAAACTTAAATCTATAAACTGGTAGAAAGAGGAAGGCCTTGCCTTCCTCCAAAACTAAAAAATATGAAATTAATAATTGACGATGCCTGCTACGCTTATAACGAAATTTTCTCATCGTTTGGAGAGATTATTACAATGGCTGGGCGTGATATAGATACATCCTCAGTAAAAGATTGTGACGTATTAATTGTGCGCTCACGCACGCAGGTTAATGAAGCACTGCTTAAAGGCAGCTCAATTAAGTTTGTTGGCTCAACTGTGGCAGGACTTGACCATGTTGATCAAGATTATTTGAAAGATAACAATATTCGTTTTTTCTCAGCTCAAGGCTGTAACTCGATGGCAGTTGCAGAATTTGTTATCGCCACTATTCTCAATCTAGCGGACAAACACAACTTTAACTATCAAGATAAAACACTAGGCATTATCGGTGTGGGCAATGTTGGTTCACGACTAGCCGCCAAAGCAGAACTATTAGGCATTAAAACCTTACTTAATGATCCAATACGCCAGCAAAATGAAAATTTGCCAAATTTTGTTAATCTTGACACAGCGCTGAGTGCAGATATTGTCACCTTTCATACACCGCTAACTTTTAATGGTGACTTTCCGAGCTTTAAACTACTAAATCAAGCTAATTTTCACTGTATTAGCGACAAAACCATTCTTTTTAATGCTGCTCGAGGTGGTGTGATTGATGAAAAAATTTGGGAAAAAACGAAAACGCTAGAAAATGTGATTGATTGTTGGGAAAACGAGCCAAATATTAACCAAAACTTACAAAAAACTGCCTATTTGGCTTCACCACACATCGCAGGGCATTCAGTTGACGCCAAATTTATGGGAAGTTTCATGGTTTATGAAGCTTTATGTGATTTTTTAGGCGAAAAACAGCAAGAAAGTATTAAAAATTTGATAAATCCTGGCGTTTTATCACTAAAAAGTGATAATCTACTTGATTGTTTGAATGAGGTTTATGACTTTAAACAAGACACTTTGGCCATTAAAAATTTAGAAAATTTTGAATATTACCGCCGAAATTACCCCATTCGCTATGAATGGCCTCATTACAACAGCAAGGTAACACTACCCATTGCCTAGCCCTTAAAACACGGCTGCCTTGAGTAACGATCTAACTCAACTTCCTTATCTTTAAATAGCTCAGCATTGGTGATATGATGTATTGACACTGTATCAGGATTTTGCTTTGTCATTTCATTTAGAGTTTTGCTTTTTTGAGTGCGAGACATGCCATGCCACTGCGTCAGCAACCGACCATTGTTAATAGAGTTTTCGTAGTTACGATTAGTACTTTTAATTTCAACCGGTATTTCAGGCACTTTAACTTGAGCTGACCAATGCTGATCAACATCCATCTCATGCCATATTTCAGCTGCAGATTGATACTCAAAACCCTTAAGACCAAGTGACTTGGCCACCAGACAAATAATCTCCCAATCTGGCTTGGACTCTCCTGCTGGAGGCAAGAAGGCGTTTTGCTTTAAATACCGACGCTCTGAATTTTTTTGATGACCTGTTTTCTCACTCCAAGAGCATGCCGGCAGAATGATATCCGCATCTTCTGTAGTGAGTGTTTTGGTAAAGTCTGAAACGATCAAAGTGTCAAATTGTCGGTAGTTAATCATGCTATGGGCTGGATTTGTCGCCATTACCCAGAGGGTTTTAATTTGCTCTGTTGAGAAAAATTCTGTTGCAGTTAGATCGGCTGTTCGTATACCCAACTCGCGCCCACCCATAGCATTTGACTGGCCGGTGAGCGACAAAACACCACAACCGGGTTTGTTAATATTGCCTGTATAAATATGTGCATTAATCAAAGCGTTTACTTTGTCAGTAGCATCGGTTGATTGGGTTAGCCCTTGGGAGTAAATACTGAGCGTTTTTTTATCTTTAAACCAGGGCTGATTCACCAAATCATCAATCAGCGTCATATCCTGGCCTGCCTTTACTTTAATAAATAAATCTGATCTTTTGGCAGTTGTGGTTTCATACACATCAACACACACCACAAAAGCTTTGGATTTTTTAATATGGTTAAACACAATTGGATGGCAATCAGCGGTATTGCTACCAATGATAAAAATGGTTTCAGCTAAGTAAATATCATTATAAGAAACAGGAACAATATCAGCGCCATAGGCTCTTTTATTGGCTTCCACTGTTGAATACATACACAAGCGAGAATTACTCTCGATATTTTTAATGCCGAATGCGTCTGCAAATTTCTTGGCCACGTACAAGTCTTCCATCAACATTTGCCCGGATACATACAAGGCAATTTCACTCTTTGGCGTGGTTAAAAAATTATCACGAATGGTGTGTACAGCTTTTTCCCAACTACCAATTGATGGATATAGCAGTCTATCTTCATCAGTGCCAACCGTTTCTAATAGGGTTTGGCCTTTAATGCATAACATTCCCTGGTTAACAGGCGAGGCTTTATCGCCCGTTAGCTTCAGGGTTGATCCTGATCGACTGATATCTATGCCGCAGCCAACACCACAATAAGGACAGGTTGTTTTAAAGCTCATATTTCTTTATTTAATAATTAACAATAACAGCAATACAAAATTAACCGCGAAAGACAATGCTATCCAAAGTCTGTATTTGTTTAGCTCAGATTCTGGTTTTTTATCCTTTTGCAAGCTTAAAAATTTTGAATTCGGATACTCTAAATCGTATAAAAATTCACTTAAAACCTCGTACCTTTTGGTGTGATCGAGACAGCAAGCTTTTCTAATAGCGCCATCAATCCATATTGGCAAATTAGGGTTGTGCACAAGGGTTGATTCATATCTTAATTTAGACAATTTTTTGGCATTTAAATTTTTATCCAGCTTATCTTCATAAGGCAAGGTCGAGGCAAACATCTCATACACAATAGCACCCAAACTAAATTGGTCAGAGACTTGTGAAACGCGCTCATCCAAAATTACCTCAGGGGCAGTATACCCTTGCGTACCCTGATTACCCACGGTATGAATAGGGCTGACTAGTTCTGTAACGCCTGCAATTCTTGCTGAGCCAAAATCAATAAGCTTAATTTGGCCAATTTCATCAATCATGATATTTTCAGGCTTGAGATCACAATGAAGCATCTCTTGACGATGAAATGCTCGAAGTCCTTGAATAATTTGCTTAACAAAACTAACCACCACTTCAACCTCTGGGTTTGGATGCTCATCCATCCATGCTCGTAAAGTTTGACCTTTGATGTATTCCATCGCATACGCCATAAAATTAGACTGCTCATTATTGTTGTAAATCTTGACTACATGCGGGCTTTGTACACGCTGACCAACCCATTTTTCATACATAAAATTCTTTAAGTACTGTGGGTCATCTTCAAAATTAACCGATGGGGTTTTGAGTGCCACTAACTGAGAAGAGGCAATGTCTTTGGCTTTATAGAGCTGCATCTTTGAACTAGACACCAATAGTGATTCCACCTCAAATCCATTAATTTTCATACCCTGAGTGAGATCAGGTGGCACCGGTCTTTGGGTTAACTCATCAAAAGCCTCATTCAGATTTTTTTCAGGTAGTTGCTCAATCTTAACAATCATGGCGGATAAATTATCCAAGCTACCTTTGTTCACTGCTCTATCAATAATATCACTGGATTTCGATCCTCGATTCATGAGTATTTCAAGCAATGAATTATCCAAATAGTCGTGCACACCATCTGTTGTCATTAAAAATTGATCATCCAATGCTAAATCAAATGTCTGGTAATCCACATTAATTTTAAGATCAAATCCCATTGCTCTGGAGAGATAGGTTTTTTCTTTATTAAGATTAAGCACATGATCTTTAGTGATCTGAGTCAACACACCTGAACGAATTCGATAAATTCGTGAATCCCCAACATGAAATACATGCGCTATATTTGATTTAAAAACAATCGCACTAAGCGTTGAAAGCATCGAAGAAACTTCGTTGGACCTCATCGATTGTGAATATAGCCAATTATTAAGTGCGGAAATTACCTTAGTAGCTGAATGCTCAACGCTCCAAGAATCAGGTGTTGAGTAATAATCACTTAAAAATCCATTAACACAACAAGCGCTCGCCTCACGTGCACGCTCACATGCACTAACACCATCAGAAATTACCGCAGCAACACCTTTGTATTCAACCGCCTTGGTATCAGGCACATGATAAGAGCAAGCATCTTGATTTTCCGACTTGATGCCAGCAATAGAGGAGGAGTCGACAGTGACTTTTAATTGTTTCATATTCTTAGTTTAATTTAATAATTTCAACAGTTCCATCATCTAGCACTTCAGTCATATGACCTTTTGGCTCTTCTAGGAAAATCACGATAAGCACTAGAACAACAAAACTAACAGCGCCAATCAGCATAAAGAACTGATCATAATCAACCAATGAATTGACAGTTAGGAATAGTACGGCACCCACATTACCAAAAGCACCTGCCATGCCAGCTATTTGACCTGTTAACCGTCTTTGAATCAGTGGCACCATAGCAAAAATTGCACCTGAGCCTGCCTTGGAGAATATACCGCCCAAGATGGTTAATGCAACTACGGCATAGATAGACCACCCTTTGTCGACATTTCCTAAAGCTATAAAACTTAAGGTAACGCCCGAAAAGGCAACAATTAAAGTTAATTTTCGTCCGTATTTATCACTTAAATAACCCCCGCCTGGTCGGGCAAATAAATTAATGAATGGATAAACACCTGCCAATAATGCTGCTGTAATTTTAGGCAATTCGAACCAGTCAACATAAAACATCGCCAACATTGAAACCACTGCCAACTCGGTACCGAAGGTAACAAAGTATGCCCAATCTAAAATAGCCACTTGTTTAAATTTATATTGATGCTGTTTAGGCACGGGCACTTTGAGGATGCTAGCGTTCACCTGCCAAGTCTTATACACTTGTAAGACAAATACTAGCACTAATATCAAATACACACTCAGCTCAGTATTAGATGAAATCATGTTCATATTTGCCGGAGATAACTTCCAGGTTAATAGAGATAATGCTAAATACAACGGTATATTCATCAAAACATACAGTAGCAAATCCCACTTATTACTAACTTCCATAGCACCTGATTTTTTGGGCTTGAAGTAGGTTGAGCCTTTTGGTGTATTGGTGACATTAAAGTAATAAAAAACACCGTAAGCAATCGCCAAAATACTTGCGATAGTAATGGCGTAGCGCCAGCCATCAACATCGCCAAAACTGGCTGCAATGAATGGCAAAGAGACTGCTGCACCCGCTGAACCAAAGTTTCCCCAGCCACCATAAATACCCTGAGCAACACCCGTTTGTTTCGCTGGAAACCATTCAGATATCATGCGAATACCAACTACGAAACCTGCGCCAATAAAGCCTGATAAAAATCTCATTAGCGCTAATTGTTCGTACGTTTGCATCCAGCTAAAAATAATAGATATAAGACCACCTAAAATTAAGATACTTGAAAATAATATTTTGGGGCCAAATTTATCAACCAGCATGCCCACAACAATTCTGGATGGAATGGTCATGGCAACATTTAAAATTAACAATACCTTTGCTTGCTGCTCAGTTAATGATAATGCCTCTTGGATAAAGGGCATCATTGGACCTAGACTCAACCAGACAACAAAAGTCATGAAAAAAGCAAACCAGGTCAGATGCAGAATCCGAGTCTTGCCTTTAAATGAAAATAGATTTAATTTATCTTCCATAGTATTTCCCTAAGTTAAACAGACAATCGATGATTTGTTGTTAACCACGGATTTTTAAGGCTTTGAGGTAGTTGAGCTGCCCAATGCTTGATTTTTTCAGGTGTGTCTAATTTTGATTGAATATATTCAAGTCCTACACGCTCTTCAAAATGCATCACACGCTCTAAATAATTTGCCTCTATACGATAAAGTTGGGTAAATGCTTTAAGATATTCAATTACCTCGTCTTCTGTTTCAAAGAATCGATCTTTTAGGCAAGCCTTGGTGCGAATACCACAAGCACCTGCCACATGAATCTCATAGCCTTTTTCGGTACAAATAACACCAAAATCTTTAATGGTTGCTTCCGCACAGTTACGCGGACAACCACTCACACCCATCTTGAATTTGTGCGGCATAAAATGCGACCAAACGGCGTCTTCCATTTTTATCGATAGACCCATCGAGTCTTGAGTTCCCATTAAACAATGATCCTTACCAACACAAGATTTGCAAGTTCTAGTTGCCTTACCATAGGCATAACCTGACTCCATGCCCGCAGCAGCAATTTCACTCCACATATCATTTAAATTTTCTTTAGGAATGCCTAGTAAATCAATACGCTGACCACCGGTTACTTTCACGGTTGGCACTTCATATTTGACAGCAATATCAGCTAACGCTTTAAGCTCTTCTGGTGTTGTTAGTCCGCCCTGCATTTGTGGCACAATTGAATAAGTACCATCATTTTGCAGATTGGCGTGCATCATTTCATTGTGTGGTCGCTCTTGATCATTATGCTCATACTCTTCATTAAACTGTGAAGAAAGGTAGTAGTTGATTGCTGCACCACATTTTTCACATGATCCATCAAACCCTAGAGATGATCTAACCTTGTCAATATCTACTAGCTTTTCTAATGATCTAACATACTTCCGAACTTCTTCGGTGGTGTGCGTTGTGCAATCACATAGCGTATCTTTGACAACCAATTCAGCACCTGATACAAAGCTAAAAATTTGTTTTGCTACTGATGTACAACCACCACAACCCGTGCCACAACCCGTTTCCTCTTGTACGGCCTCAAAGTTATCACAACCACCAGCAACAGCTGTCACAATGTCGCCTTTGGTCACGCCCAAACAGCCACAAACCTGCTCATCATTAGCCATTTTTTCAACACCAACAGATCCAGCAGAAGCACTATCAATGCTAATATCGCCAAATAACAAAGTTTTACGCAAGTCGGTAATGTCTGTTTCATTTTTAATTAAATCAAAATAAAACAGACCGTCAGTAGAGTCACCAAAAAGCACTGCGCCCACTAATTTGTTATCTCTAATTGATAAGCGTTTTCGAGTGTTTAATGAATGATCCTTAGAACACATAATCTCATCATCTTCATTGTCAAACTCGCCCGCTGAGAATACATCCACCCCAGAAATTTTTAGCTTAGTGGAAATATCTGATCCGGTATACATATGGTGCGACACTTCACATACTTGCTCTGCACAAACTCTAGCTTGTTCGAATAATGGTGCCACCAATCCATATGACATGCCACGATGTTTAATACATTCTCCCACCGAATAAATAGCAGGATCTGAGGTCATCATCGTATCACCAACCATAATACCTCGATCCGTATGCAGGCCAATATTCTTAGCGAGTTCATCATTTGGCACAATACCAACTGACATGACTACCATGTCGACATCCATCATTGATCCATCTTCAAACTCTAATGATTCAACACTTTCTTGACCAATAATATTAGTTGTAATTGCATTCAACTTAAAATTGATATTTTTTTGTTCTAACACCTTTTGCAGTAAACCACCTGAAGAGGCATCTAACTGCATATTCATAATGGAGTTCATATTGCCAATAACGGTCACATCAAATCCAAGTTCATTTAAACCATTTGCCGCCTCAAGACCTAATAACCCAGTGCCAATAACAGCCACCTTCAAATTTTTACCAGCCTTAGACTGCATATACTCAACATCATAGATATCTCTAAATGAAACCACACCATCAAGCTCTTTACCAGGTAGTGGCAAAATAAATGGCGTTGATCCTGTACAAATAACCAGGCGATCATAGTTAATTAAATCACTCTCTTGACTTTGAATATTGCTAATAGATACATTTTTGGACTTTCTATCAACAGTAGTAACCTCATAGCCTGGCTTGAAAGTAATATTGTTTTGCACAAAGTATTCTTCACCATGAGTTTTGATATCTTCAAACTCTTTCTCTCCAGCTAATACTGGTGACAACATAATCCTGTTGTAAGGCATTACCGTCTCTGCACCAATAATGATGATGCGATACATTAATGGATCTATTTTCAATACCTCATCCACCACCTTCATAGCACTCATACCTGAACCAACAATTACTAAATTTTTCATTTTTTATACCTATATGCGTTAATCAATGACTTTTTTTAAGCCAAAAAAAAGCCGGCTATTATCTCTAGCAAAATTGCATAGATTAATAGCCGGCTTCAATACCTTGGGGCCAATTTCATCTTTAAAATTGGCAAAAAAAAACGCTTATTTTAAAACCCACTTAAATGGATTTAAAAAATAAACGTCTGTGTTTGTTGCTGTTCCCGTCTTTGGGAAGTAACTGAGTGTAATTATACCAAATTTTGTTTAGTATATTAGAATAAACTGAATAAAA
Source organism: Candidatus Thioglobus sp. (assembly GCA_018644675.1). Lineage (GTDB taxonomy): Bacteria > Pseudomonadota > Gammaproteobacteria > PS1 > Pseudothioglobaceae > Thioglobus_A. Next base: position 27,958 of record JABGQC010000001.1, on the reverse strand, counting down.
ATACAACTCATTGCAATATATAGTCCTATAATTAAAAGTATGAATAAAGTTATTGTACAAGAAAAAGATTTTGACCTAACCATGGAAGTGGCGCTAGCCAGAGGCAATGACAGCGACATTGGCGCTGTGGTTTCTTTTGTTGGAACGGTGCGTGATTTGGACAATGAATCCATTAATAAAATGACGCTAGAGCATTACCCAGGGATGACAGAAAAAGCATTAAATTCTATTGTGGAGCAAGCACAATTACGCTGGCCCCTTGGCAATACAACTGTCATTCATCGGGTTGGAGAATTATCAATTAATGATCAGATTGTGTTGGTTATTACCACCAGCAAACATCGTAAAGCAGCTTTCGAGGCTTGTGAATTTATAATGGACTATCTTAAAACTCAAGCACCCTTTTGGAAAAAAGAACACACGACAACTGAGAGTAAATGGGTAGAGGCAAAAGACAGCGACTTGCAACAAAGCGATAAATGGCGATCACAGAATTAGCTTAAACCCTTGTATGAATAAAAACATTGCAAAAATACCAAGTAAAAAAGTAACCAAATAAGAAAAGTTATCTTTTAATAATTTTTGGCCAATTTTTCCAATCAACACATAAAAGTAAAATAGTATTGAGCTGACACTAAACATAATAAACGCATAAATACCAGCGTTCACCATCAACCCCAAATTTAATTGATTAGCGATAACAGCGCCTGAAGGGAATAAAATCCAAATCTTGGGCGATAGCAGCATAATCATCAGTAAGTTAACAAAACTCAATTGAAGTGGGGAGTCAGTCCACCCTGCTTTAAAAGATTTTGCCGCCATAAATAAAATATAAGCACCACCAAGAAAATAAAACACATAGCCAGCAGCACTAAACAGCTGAGTAATAATATCAACAAATACTACGCTAACAATGGCTTGTGGGACTTGAATGATTAGGTTGACACTCAAAAAAACAGTAAAGAAAAACTTAACAATATCTTTTGCTGCTTGCTGATTAGTTGTTGCCATAACGGCCAGCCAAACTGGGCCTGGTGTCACAAAAAATATAAACCAAAAGAACAAAATTTTATTAAAAATTTCAATATTCACTATTACTCAGATTCTTGCAAATCTGTCAAAAAATTAAAATTAATAAACATCTTCTCAAGATCTGAAAAGTCCACTTCAAGCGCTTGATTGTCTTTGAAAAATTTCCCCAATCTTCTTTCCCCGCTAGCTAAGTACGCATCCAACGGAGTTTTGATGGAGACCTCCACCAATGCAAACGTTGGATGCAAATGGCCATTCGCACTCGCCACACATATCTTAGCCTGATTTTTTAACATTTCACGACTAAGCCTTTCTAGCAATATATTGCCAACATAAGGCCCATCACATGGAATAATTAACAAGTATTTTGTAGAAATCTGACTCAATGTGGCAGAAATGCCTGCTAATGGCCCTTGATAATCAGATAATTCATCGGTTACCACCCTGCCGAATTTTTGATATAGGTCAAGGTTTCTGTTAGCACTCACCCATATACTATCTACCGATTGACTAACAACATTGACGGCATATTGGATGAGTGGTTTTTGATTAAACAAAATCAAGCCCTTGTCTTTTCCACCCATGCGCGAAGCTTGCCCGCCAGCAAGAATAACGGCACTAACATCGTGTTTACTTATACTTTTCATGTGGTTATGTTATCGGTAAATTAATACGCATGTGATACAATTAAATGCATTTTTTTAAATTAATAGAGTACGAAATAAATGAATAATCAAAGTGTTGAATGCGGCTGTGACGAAATACCACAATCCCTACTATCAACCGACCAGGCACTCACAACCCTGACCAATGCAGCTAAGGTTATTAATGCTACTGAATTCGTAGCATTAGACGAGGCGCTTGGGCGCATACTTGCCACCAACATCCTTTCTAATATTAATGTACCCGGATTTGATAACTCTGCTATGGATGGCTACGCCATTCATCTTAAAAAAGATCAAATAAACACTCCGGGCGGCATCTCATTTGAGATTACTGGAAGAATTCCTGCTGGCACCACGGGGCACGAATTAAAGCCAGGGTGTGCAGCACGAATATTTACTGGCGCACCAACACCTAAAGGTGCTAATACGGTCATTATGCAAGAAGAATGCGAATTGATTGAAGGGGATTCTAAAATTGAAATTTATCGCCCCATCAATCTGAATGAAAATATCAGACCAATGGGCAATGATATTAAAATCGATGATATCATTCTAAAAAAAGGTTTAAAACTCAAGCCTCAAGCTATTGCATTGGCCGCCTCCATTGGTATTGGTCAATTAGAGGTATTTAAAAAAATTAAAGTAGGTGTATTTTTCACTGGCGATGAATTAGTCAAGCCAGGTGACACCCTAGAGCCTGGGCAAATCTACGATTCAAATAGATACGCCTTGACTGCGCTACTTAAAAATTTAGACTGTGACATCATTAATCTTAATCATGTTCAAGATACACTTGATGACACCGTTAAAGCCTTGGCTCTACTTCAAGATAAATGCGATCTAATTATCACCACAGGTGGTGTCTCTGTTGGAGAAGAGGACCATGTTAAACCTGCAGTAGAGCAACTTGGAAAGCTTGATCTTTGGCGCATTAAAATGAAACCTGGCAAGCCGTTGGCCTTTGGTCAAGTTGGTCAATCAGCCTTTATTGGACTACCAGGAAATCCTGTCTCAGCCATGGTGACTTTTCTTTTATTTGCTCGTCCGTTTATTAAAAAAATACAAGGGTGTAGTCACTACTTAAATACCAATTTTAAAGTAGCTGCTAATTTTGACTGGCACAGACCCAAACCAAGGCGTGAATTTGTGCGTGTTCAACTGAACCAATCAAGCATTCCAGCTAAAGCAGATCAATATCCTAAACAAGGCTCTGACGTTCTATCCTCAATGGTCTGGGCAGATGGCTTTGCAGAAATTCCTGAAAAAAGTGTTTTTAAATCGGGTGAAATGATTAATTTTTATCCCCTTAACGAGATGATGTTATGAGCAAATTAACGCACGTTAATAACAAAGGCGAAGCCAATATGGTTGATGTTTCCGATAAAGACAACACAATACGCATTGCCAAAGCCAGCGCCAAAATATTAATGAAGTCAGAAACGCTGCAAAAAATTAAAGATAACGGCTTTAAAAAAGGCGATGTCCTGTCTGTAGCAAGAATAGCAGGCATTATGGCGGCAAAACAAACCCACCATTTAATCCCTATGTGTCACAGCCTCAACCTTTCAAAGATAAGTGTTGATTTTGAATTTATTGACAACGGTATTCAGATCACCACTCTAGCCAAACTTAATGCACAAACTGGCGTTGAAATGGAAGCCTTAACCGCCGCCAGCATTGCAGCATTAACCATCTATGACATGTGTAAAGCGGTTGATCGATTTATGAAAGTAACCGACGTTCAATTACTGGAAAAACAAGGCGGAAAGTCGGGTCATTGGACACTTGATAATGCCTAAACTTATTGACAAATTTGGCAGGCAAATCAATTACCTGCGTATTTCTATTACTGAGCACTGTAATTTCAGATGTTTTTATTGTCGTGATGATGCGCATGTGCCTGATTGTAAGCGCGAAGACATCTTGAGCTATGAAGATATTCAAAGAATTGTCAGGATTTTTGCTGAAATGGGGGTTACTAAAGTTCGTCTAACGGGTGGCGAACCATTGTTGCGACGCGGCATTGTAAAAATTGCCAAATTAATCAGCTCAACCCCTGGCATCACCGATGTACCCCTTTCAACCAATGCCCAGCTACTTGAGAAATTTGCAGGAAAATTACATGAAAATGGCATTAATAGAACCAACATCTCTATTGATTCGTTGATTCCTGAACGCTTTAAAGAGATTACTCGTGGTGGAGATGTGGCCGAAGTAATCAAAGGTATTGATGCTGCCATTGCTGCGGGAATGAGTCCGATTAAGATTAATGCAGTTGCCATGAGAGGGGTTAATGATGACGAGATAGAGTCATTAATTGATTTTGCAATTGACAAAGGAATAGATATTCGTTTTATAGAAGCTATGCCAATTGGTGCAGCTGGAATTGAATCACAATCTCAATACATGAGTGAACAAGAGATTCTATCCAGAATTAATCAACACCTTGAAGGTCGATTAACCCCCATCACCCCTAAAAAAACTGATGGTCCTGCTAGTAATTACAAGATTAGCAACACCAATTCAACAGTTGGCGTGATTAGCGCTGTTTCTAATCATTTTTGCCAAACCTGCAACCGCGTTAGACTCACCGCCAAAGGCGATCTTATCCTGTGCCTAGGACAAGAAGACTCTATCTCTTTAAAGGACGCAGTACGTTCTGATTTAAGCGATGATAAGATAAAAACGATGATTATTACAGCGATCAATAAAAAACCCGAAAAACACGAGTTTAATACGGCTATTGACAATATTAGCAATAGACAAATGGTGGAGATTGGCGGATGAACATACTTTACTTTGCCTCACTTAAAGAAAACCTTAAAACTTCAAGTGAGAATATCGAACTAGCAGATAATACAACAGTTAAACAGCTTAAAACACTCCTAGCTGACAAATATAGCGAGCATTTCTTTCCTGATAATATCCTCTGCGCTGTGAATCAAGAAATCGCCCATGACGATCTTGTTATTAACTCAGCAGATGAAGTGGCTTTTTATCCGCCTGTCACTGGTGGATAAAAACTTATAAATAATTCTCAAATGGATTTTTATCTCTAAAGCTTGCAACGGCAATTGCCACCACCAATAACATCAAAGAATTTAGAAAAATTGGCATAACAACAAACATATAACCTAGTTGATGAATCGCCTCGCCACCAACAACCGCAATAACCGCAGTTGCACCACCTGGTGGATGCATGCATTTGAGCAAACTCATTATTAATAATGCCAAGGAAATAGCCAAAGAGCTTGAAATTATAGGATCGCTAACCAAATAATAACAACTAACACCCACAACAGCTGAAACAGTATGTCCGGCAATTAGGTTATAAGGGTGAGAAACATCAGAATGTGGAAGGCCAAACATAAGCATGGCCGAAGCACCAGCTGAGGCAATAATTAATGGAGAGTCTGTACTAGAAAGAATAACATTGGTAAAAAAACCCGCCATGGCTACCGCAATAAATGCACCAATTATAGATATGAATAACTCTTTATGATTAATTAGCCTCTCCCCTTTTTTATCAACTGCCCAGTATAGAATTTATGCGTGCAACTTTACTGTCTAAACAATAAAGTTGCTTGCCATTATATACCGACGCCCACCCAGCTGACAATAGCTAAATAAACTCAATAGAGATTAGGTTGCATAATTTTTTATAAGTAATAATGTTTCAATAGTTAACACTGCATAAGCTTCAAAAAAGTCACGCTAGCATCCACTTTTAATGCGAATATATCTAACCATCTTTAACTAAATAGAGTCAGTGTATTGAACTTATTTTTAGATTTTATTGTGCTTGGATAGCCGCAATAGATTTGATTTTATCAAGCTAGATTAAATAGTGCTGGTTGGAAATAAATAACAATAAGTTAGCAAACTACATACTTGAAGAAGGTGGGTTCAATACCCTCTTGCAAAAATCAGGGAGAGAAACATGTAATTTACTAACTTATTATTACTTTTTTAAGTGCTAATAAGATGGGCCTTAATTTTTCTAACAGTCAACTTTAGAGCATCTGCCACTAACAGCGTTAATAACATAATTAGTGCAATCCAAACCGGCTCAAATATTTGACTAGATTGAGCGATCATTAGCCCAAAAAACAACCAAAAGAACGCCCAAGAAAATTTAAACAAAAATAATTTCATGGTTGAAAAGATTACCCAGTACTCCAGCCTCTTGGGCGCTTCATACCCGAAACTTTGCAAGCCTGCTTGACATAGCCGTATGGGAACATGGTAAACAATTTTGCTTTTGCAGCTTTTTTGTCAACACCAAAATCAACAACCATTTGCTTTGTTGTATGACGCACATCAGGCGCAACGCCATTTTCATCATAGAACTTGCGCATAAAATCAAATACCGTCCAGTAGTCATCTGCTAGCTCGATATTTTCAGAATTAGCAAGCTCATTAGCCACGTCATGATCCCAGTCTTCAGGATGAATCAGGTAGCCTTCCGGGTCTAATTCTATGTCTCGATTATTAATCATCATCTTAATTTAAACTCCTTTTTTACTAAAAGTATATAACCACTTTCAGATCAATTATGACTAGCAAAAATTTTCAAAATTAGTGTCAATCTTATCTTTGCCATCCTTGTAGCCAGCCTCATATTCTGCAGTTATTCTTTGTTCCTCTATTTCTGGATTGTGCAAATAGCCTGCAACCCAACCTTGAATGTAATTATCATTCACACCCATAATTTCCATCTTCTTGACACTTTCAAAATAAAGCATTTACAATCCTCCTATAGGTGTGTCTTAATATTCTTTCTTCTAACAATTTGATATGGGCGCATGAGATAAGTTAACGGAACAGACCAAACATGCACTAAACGTGTAAATGGAAATATCAAGAACAGTGTCATACCAAATAACATATGCAACTTATAGGTATGTGAAACGCCTGTTAGTAATGTTGGGTCAACACTCAATGTAGCAATACTCTTAACATATTCAGCCAGAACTAACATAGTTGATACATCTCCAGATTCAGCATGATGTAGTGAGCCAAAGATTGTATTTAGACCTAACATTGCTGTCGCCAATAGCCAAAAAATCACAAAATTATCTCGAAAACGGCTCACCGCCTTAACTCTATCATTTGTCATGCGACGATAGAAAAGTAGCGCCGCACCAATCGCTGCCATGCCACCAAACACCATGCCTGCATAAATAGCTATATACTGATGCTGAACATCAGTTGCTACTAACTGCCACCAGCTATGTGGCAACAACATACCTGCTGCATGTCCGAAGAAAATTCCCAAAATACCCACATGGAACAAATTACTTGCTAACACCATGCCTTTGTTGCCTAACAACTGCGATGAATCAGCTTTCCAGGTATATTGCTCTCGATCAAAACGAATCCAACTGCCTAGAATAAAAACCACGCCGGCAATATATGGATAAACTCCAAATAAAAAGTTGTCTAAACTCATGTCATTTCTCCTTATGCTGCTTCAGCTAAATAGCTGCGCTTTTCAATAATTCTAATCAATTTTGAATAAGGACTTTCCGCCTCATCTAAATTGTCCGCTATCACTTTAATCACTTTCTTGGCATCGCCCAAAAATACACGTGACTCCATCTCACTTAGGGTTGATACATATTCTAAAATTAAAGGCAGGAAGTCTGGAATTTCACCATCATTCACTTCCAAACCTTCGCCTTTATAGTGCTCAGATAAATCAATCAAAGCAGGTCCACGACTATTGTCGTCACCAAAAATATGGTGCGTTAGATGTAGATCATGCTCTGGCACCATGTCAAATGTTTCAACATAGGTTTGTTGCATGCCAGTTGCTGTGTGCACACCCATCCAAGAGATAAACTCCATAATGGCTGTCTTTTCACTGTCATCAATTTCTGACGAATCTTTAACAAATTCAATAACTGAATCTAGATTCTCCATTAACTCTTTATCTGGGTAATCAATTAGTTTTGATAAAACCTTAAATATTTGCATGTTAATTCTCCTTAACCTTTATGCCTAGGCATATTTTCTACTGGAATAAATGACTTCTTACGTGTTGATGGGAACAAGCTAAATCCTGTGCCACCATCTGGACCATGAGAACTAGCATTACCACCTGAGAAACCATTCTGACCTTGGAATCCATACGGATCTTCATGACGCATTTCTTCATGAGATGTTGGAATAACAAAACGATCTTCATAGTTTGCAATACCAAGCATCTGATACATTTCTTCTGCTTGCTCAACACTCAAACCAGCATCAGCTAACACTTCCTTGCCGTCTGTGCCATCAACTGCTTTGAAGCGCTGATGAGCTCGCATTGCTAACAGCTTACTCATTGAACCCATAATAGGTTTTTCATCACCTGCGGTAAACATATTTGCCAAATACTTAGCTGGGAATCTCATTGCATCAACGGTTGGAATAATGCCATTTGACGTTTCAACATTACCTTTATCGATTTGACTTTGAACCGGAGACAATGGGGGTACATACCACATCATTGGCAAGGTTCTGTATTCAGGGTGAATTGGGAAGGCAATCTTCCAATCCATCACCATTTTGTAAACTGGTGATTTCTGAGCTGCATCAATCCATGACTGAGGTACACCATCTGCCAAAGCTTGTTTGATAACTTCAGGATCATTAGGATCCATGAATACATCTAAATGCTCTTGATATAAGTCTGTCTCATTTGGCGTTGCTGCTGTGCCACCGATTTTGTCTGCATCATAAAGCATAACGCCAACATAACGGATTCGGCCAACACACGACTCTGCACAAGCCATTGGCAAGCCAGATTCAATACGTGGGTAACAACCAATACACTTTTCAGATTTTCCTGATTCCCAGTTATAATAAACTTTCTTATATGGACAGCCTGTTACACACATTCTCCAACCACGACACTTATCTTGATCAACTAATACAATGCCATCCTCTTCACGCTTATAGATAGCGCCAGATGGGCACGAAGCTGCACACGCCGGATTAAGACAATGATTACACAGACGAGGAAGATACATATGGAATGTATTCTCAAAATCTTTGTACATCTCTTTATCAACATTTTTAAAGTTAACATCTTTAGATCGCTTTTCAAACTCACCAGCAAGATCATCTTCCCAGTTTGGACCCCACTCAATCTTATCCATATCCTTACCAGTAATCTGCGATACAGGGCGTGCTGTTGGTGTTGCTTCTGACAAAGGTGATGATTGAAGCTTATGATATTTATAATCAAACGGCTCGTAGTAATCATCAATCTCAGGCATGTCAGGATTAGCAAATATATTCATGAGCTTGCTCATGCGTCCACCTGCGTTTAACTCTAACTTACCCTTAACAACTTTCCAGCCACCTTTCCATTTAGTTTGATCTTCCCAATTTTTAGGAAAGCCAATACCAGGCTTAGATTCAACATTGTTAAACCAGGCGTATTCAACACCCTTTCGGTTAGTCCAAATATTTTTACAAGTTACCGAACAAGTGTGACAACCAATACATTTGTCTAGGTTCAGTACCATTGAAATTTGTGCTCTTATTTTCATCTCTTCTTCTCCTAGTCCTATTAATTGTTAATGCCTGGAGGGTTCTTTTGAGCCTCCCTTTCAGGGGTTAACGGCCTTTCTAGCCAATCCACATCTTGATCTTCAATCTTATGAACAATAACATACTCATCACGATTTGATCCCACTGTGCCGTAATAGTTAAATGAGTAAGACAACTGTGCATAACCACCAATCATATGCGTTGGCTTAGGTACGGTTCTGGTTACCGCATTCAAAATACCGCCACGTTTTCCTGTAGTTGGAGAACCAATAACATTCACATTTTTTTCTTGAGCGTGATACATCAATGCCATACCATTTGGCACTCTTTGAGAAACCACAACTCTTGCTGTTGTTGCACCGTTATCATTAACCGCTTCAACCCAATCGTTATCCTCAAGACCAATTGATTTTGCATCTTCCTCAGAGATCCAGAAATATGGACCGCCACGGAATAAAGTTAACATTCTCAAGTTATCTTGATAGGTTGAGTGGATACCCCACTTGGAGTGTGGAGTAATCCAGTTAAGTATTAAGTGTGGCTTATTTTTCACCGTGTCTGGTAAGTTATTATGCGCCTTTAAATCTATTGCAGGTTTGTAAGCACAGAACCCTTCACCAAAGTCTAACATCCATTCGTGATCTTGGTAGAACTGAGCTCTACCCGTTAGCGTTCTTAAAGGGATATGCTCATGCAAGTTGGTGTAACAAGCGTTATAACTCACTTCTTCAGACTCAATACCCGACCATGTAGGTGCGGTAATAATCTTACGTGGTTGTGAAACAATGTCACGGTAAGTAATTTTCTCATCGCGACGACCTCTGTACAGGTGTGAGTGATCAATACCAGTTTTCTTAGACTGACCAGACCATGATTTATGCGCAACCTCACCGTTGGTTTCAGGTGCCATGCGCATTACTGCATCACACACATGAATGTCTTCAGCAAGTGATGGCATACCTTTAGAAACACCTTCTTCTTTAATGGTACCGTTTAACACTGCAAGCTCATCTACTTCATGATCTGTATTCCAATCAATACCCTTAATATTGTTACCAATCTTCTTCATGAGAGGGCCTAGTGCAATATATTTGGCATAAGTACTTGGGTAGTCTCTTTCAACTACTTTAAAGATTGGTGCCGTCTTACCAGGGATAAGATCACACTCACCCTTCTTCCAATCTTTAACCTCACCAAATGGCTGTGCCATTGCCATTGGCGTATCGTGTTGCATCGGTAGTGAAACTACATCCTTAACGGTGCCCAAGTGCTTTTCAGAAAGCTCTGAGAACTTCTTGGCAATCGTCTTAAAAATCTGCCAATCAGACTTAGCTTCCCAAGCAGGGTCAACCGCTTTACCCAATGGATGAATAAATGGATGCATATCTGTTGTATTAAGGTCAGCTTTTTCATACCATGTTGCTGTTGGCAATACAATGTCAGAATAAGCACCTGTTGAATTTAGGCGGAAGTTAATATCAACCATTAGATCAAGCTTTCCTACTGGAGATTTTTCATGCCATTTAATTTCCTTGCAAGCCTCGCCTTCTGTACCTTCACTTAATACACCATTTTGTGCACCAAGTAGATGTTTCAAGAAGTACTCATGTCCTTTAGACGATGAACCAATTAAGTTGGCACGCCATACGAATAAGTTACGCGGGAAGTTATCTTCTGCATCAATATCTTCATAAGCAAAGTTAAGATCGCCACTTTTCAGTTTATTAGCAACATAATCAGATACTGCCGCTTCATCAGTAGCGCCTGCATCTTCAGCTTCTTTAGCCAGCTCAATCGGGTTTTGATCAAATTGAGGAATCGATGGCGTCCAACCCATACGTTGCGCTGCAACGTTGTAATCAGCTAACTGATTGCCGCGATACTTAGCTTTCGCTGTTGAGGCTAATAAATCATCTGCCTCAACACGCTCGTAGCGCCATTGATCTGTATGGAAATACCAGTAAGTTGTTGACGCCATGTGACGTGGTGGACGCTGCCAATCTAGTCCAAAGGCAATTGGCGCCCAACCCGCTTGAGGGCGTAATTTTTCTTGCCCTACATAGTGAGCCCAACCACCGCCTGATTGACCCACACAACCACACATGTGTAGTAGGTTCATAATACCGCGATAGTTCATATCATTGTGGTACCAATGGTTAATTGCGGCACCCAGAATAACCATTGACTTGCCACGGGTCTTAGAAGCGTTGTCAGCAAATTCACGACCTGTTTTTTCTAAATCAGCTGCTGGTACGCCAGTAATTTTGGCAGCCCATGCTGGTGTGTAAGGAACTGTTTCATCATCATAAGATGTTGCTAGATTATCACCTAAGCCACGATCAATACCGTACTGTGCAATTTGCAAATCACAAACTGATGTCACCAAAACTTCTTTACCATCAACAAGTGTTAGCTTGCGTGCTGGGATCTTACGAACTAAAGAATCGCCCTCTTCAGGATTAAAGTGTGGGAAAGTTACATCTACAACAGCATCAGAATTATCAATACAGCTAAGCTCTTGCACAATATCCTTGCCTGCAGCCTGCTCTAAAATATTCCATTTTCCTTCTTCACCCCAACGGTAACCAATCGATCCATTTGGAGAAACAAAGGTGTTTGATTTAGAGTCGAATACAACAGTCTTCCACTCAGGGTTGTTATCTTCACCCATATTCTTATCAAAGTCAGAAGCTCGAAGGAATCGACCAGTTACCGTCTTACCATCTACCTCTTCTAAAATAACTTGCATTGGGAAGTCAGTAAAGCTTCTTGCATATTCAGCAAAGTAAGGATCTTGCTTGTCTACATGGAACTCTTTAAGTGCCACATGACCCATAGCCATAAAGGCCGCTGCATCTGTACCTTGCTGTACTGGCATCCATAAATCTGCAAATTTAACGTATTCTGCATAATCTGGCGCCATTGAAATAATTTTCGTACCGTTATAACGCGACTCAGTCATAAAGTGCGCATCTGGTGTACGTGTCATTGGTAGGTTTGCACCACAAATAATAATATATTTAGAGTTATACCAATCCGCTGACTCAGGCACGTCTGTTTGCTCACCCCAAACCTGTGGAGAAGCAGGTGGTAAGTCACAGTACCAGTCGTAGAACGAACCCACACCTGCACCAATCATTGATAAGTATCGTGATCCTGCTGCGTATGAAATCATACTCATGGCAGGAATTGGAGAGAAGCCATAAATACGGTCAGGGCCATATTTTTTAATAGTGTAAACATTGGCAGCAGCAGTCATTTCGACAACCTCTTCCCAAGTTGAGCGAACAAAACCACCTAGGCCACGTACACCAACGTAAGAATCACGCTTGGCTTTATCAGCTTGGATCGCTTCCCATGCCTCAACCGGATCTTTTCCGCTGGCTTTTTCACTGCGATATAAATCTAGTAGACGGCCACGAATAAGTGGATATTTAATACGGTGCGGAGAGTATAAGTACCAAGAAAAAGAAGCGCCACGCTGACAACCACGAGGCTCATGATTTGGAAGATCTTCACGAGTACGCGGATAATCAGTTTGCTGCATCTCATAAGATACCAAGCCATTTTTTACAAAAATTTGCCACGAACAACCACCCGTACAGTTAACACCATGTGTAGAGCGAACTACCTTGTCATGACGCCAGCGATTACGGTAAGTATCCTCCCATGCTCGATCCTCACCCGTAACAATGCCATGCCCCTTAGAAAAGGTTGATTTTGTACGACTAAGATATTTAAGTCTATCCAAAAAATGACTCATATTTTTCTCCTTTTTTTATCTCTTCTTTGTTAATTTAAAAGCTCTTCTGTAAGGATTAATTTTGCTCATATTCACTATTCAAACATTGACCAAGGTCAACAAAATTAAACTCTTTATTAAAAATAACTATAACAATTATCTTTAATAAAGAGGGGTGGCTATTAACCACCCCTCTTATTGTTAACTGCCTATGGATTATGAAATTCAGCGTTCTTACGTAAGTAGAACCACCAATTAATCACCATACATACAGCGTAGAACACCGCAAAACCATACAATGCGTTTTCAGGGGTTGTTAGCTTGATTTGCTCACCAAATACTTTTGGAATGATGAACGCGCCATAAGCCGCTACCGCAGATGTCCAACCTAAAACTGGACCAGCCTGCTCTTTGTTAAATACTTGTGAAATCGTTCTAAAGGTTGAGCCATTACCGATACCTGTCATTGCAAACAACACCACAAATAAAATTAAGAATGGATAAAAGAACTCTTCTGGCGTTGCGCTTGCATAAGCCTGCTTCATAAAGTAAGCCACACCCAATGCTGAAGCCACCATAACTGCAGAAATAATTTGTGTTACCTTGGCACCACCCATCTTGTCTGCAATCATGCCACCAACTGGTCGAATCAATGCACCAACAAACGCACCCATCCAAGCATACGTTAACGCCGAAGGGCCATTTGGATTGATCGTATCATGAGTCATAATGCCATCAACCATAATATGCTGGAAACCAAAGATTACTTTAATTGATAAGGCTAGTGTAGCGGCGTAACCAATAAAAGAACCAAATGTCATGGTGTAGATAATTGTCATTGCCCAAGTGTGTTTGTTGCCAAAAATCTTATACTGACGATTAATACCTTCTTTATAGTCACTACCAAGTGGCAACAACTTAAGTAACAATACTGTCAATGAGATAACAATTGGTAGTGCAACCCATTTACTAATCATCAAGCCTGAACCAGAAGCAACCTCTGGTAGCATCAACCATAAACCAAATGCAGCAGTTGACAAACCTAAGATTAGCATAACAATAATCTTAATAAATGCACCCATAGTAGAGCCAATATTAGGCGATACATGATCTTCGGTAATATTATTCATGCCCAACCATGATGCCAGCGATAATGGAATTAAGATAATTAACCAAACATAACCCGCATTCTGAAGGTAAGTGTCTGTTCCCGCTGGGATTTTTCCGATTAATGTGCCTGAAGCAATCTGCAACTCTGTAGGATTACCCATGACTGCCATTGTCATCACTAAAGGAATGACAATCTGCATCGTAGTAACACCAAAGTTACCCAAACCTGCATTCATACCTAATGAATAACCCTGAATTTTCTTCGGGAAGAAGAAAGAGATATTTGACATTGAAGAGGCAAAGTTACCACCACCAAAACCAGATAATAGCGCTAAGATTTGAAAGTGCCAGAAAGGCGTATCAGGCGATGATAGTGCAATACCCAATCCTAGGGCAGGCAAAATCAATAGCGTTGTTGTTAGCCAAATGGTATTTCTACCACCTGCTAGGCGAATAAAAAAGGTTGATGGGATGCGTAGTGTTGCGCCCGATAAACCAGCAATTGCTGCCAAGGTAAATAACTGTGACTTATCAAAACCGCCATAGCCGGTGTTCATCATTTGTACGGTAATAATTCCCCACATTAACCATGTGGCGAAACCAGCCAACAAACTTGGGATAGAAATCCACAAGTTGCGGTTAGCTATTGCCTTACCTGTGCTTTCCCACTCGGATGAATCATCCGGATTCCAGCTTTTTATATCTTTAGCCATTTCAAGCTCCTCTTATTAAAAATTGATTAAAATTATTATTTAGTCGACACGCTTGCGTGCGCCTGTTTAGTGTTGTCAGTTCTTTTATATTTACCAAAAGTAAAATGCATCCAAATTAGTGATACGGCTGTTGCACCGTACAACAACATAAAGATGACTGAATTAATACCTGTTAAGTCAATTAAGACACCAAACATAATTGGTAACAAGAATCCACCCAAACCACCTGCTAATCCAACAATGCCAGATACCACGCCAATATTATTTGGGTACTCATCTGACAAAAACTTAAACACTGAAGCCTTACCAAATCCCCAGGCAATACCTAAAACAAATAACAAGGCGGTAAACACCCAGACATTCAAACTTAGGTCAAATAATGCATCACCAGTTGTTGTTTTGATCACCAATGAAGTTTGCGGATAAGACATAAAAAATAAGCAAACCAGCGAAACCCACATTACCCACCACGTTACTTTATAAGCACCATATTTATCTGAAAACCAGCCGCCAAGTGCACGAATCACACCTGAAGGCAGTACAAAAATTGCAGCCAAGAGTGCCGCGGTTTTTAAATCAAATCCATATTCATTGATATAGTATTTTGTCATCCATAGAGATAAGGCAACAAAGCCACCAAATACCAAAGAGTAGTACTGCATGTACTTCCAAAGTTTAGGATCATTCAATGCCTTCAACTGATCCTTAACACTGACATTTTTAGCAGTATGGTGAGCAGGATCCTCATAAGTAAACATCCAATAGGTAATAATAATAACCAGCATAGCAACGGCATAAACCTTAGGCACTACCTGCCAACCGTAAGCAACAACCAATGAAGGTGCAATAAATTTAGTAAGTGCCGCACCCGCATTACCCGCACCAAAAATACCCATAGCAAAACCTTGATGCTCTTTATCAAACCATTTAGCTGTATAAGCAATACCCACTGAAAATGACGCACCCGCAATACCAACAAACAACCCTAACACTAAAAACTGCCAATACTCAGTTGCGCTACCAATAAACCACAAAGGGATAATCATGGCTAACATTAGCACCATATATACAATACGTCCACCAACTCTGTCAGTCAACATGCCCACTGGCAATCTAAAGATAGATCCTGTTAGAATTGGAGTTGCTACCAGTAAGCCAAATTGAGTCTCGGATAATTCAAGTAACTCCTTAATAGGAATACCAATAATTGAGAACATAACCCAAACTGCGAAACAAGCCGTAAAGGCAATAGTATTTGCTGCCAAAACTGAATTAGCTTGTGCAGTATGGCTTTTGATCATTGATAAACCCATCACTTCTCCTTTTTCTAAATCTTAAAATACTTTTGTAGTGATTTTGCCTTTAACAAACTTATAAACCTTGACCTGGATCAATAAGTTAAGGTATTTTTAGTTTTCTTAACCCAGGTCAAGAAAACACTAGAATTATTAATCTGACAATTTTTATCAATAATTAGCTAGGTAAAATCAAGAAAAAATTCCAATAAAATTTAAAAAAGATGAACAATACAAAAATTACAGTCGGCTTTATTACTATTTCAGATCGTGCAGCACGTGGAGAATACGAGGATATTGGCGGCCCTGCAATGCAAGAGTGGATTGAAAGCGCAATACTATCTCCTTATGAAGTAGAAAGTATCATTATTGAAGATGAGCAGTTATTAATTGAGCAAACCATGATTGACTTTGCCGATAATAGAAACTGCAACCTTATTTTAACTACTGGTGGCACAGGACCAACCACACGTGATGTCACCCCCGAGGCGACTCATGCTGTGTGTGAGAGAATCTTTGATGGCTTTGCTGAGCAAATGCGCACCGTGTCATTACGCACAGTGCCCACCGCTATTTTGTCGCGCCAAACGGCAGGAACAAGAGGTTCGAGTTTAATTATCAACTTACCAGGAAAGCCGGCTGCTATTGCGGTATGTCTAGGCGCAGTATTTTTAGCCGTGCCAAAATGTTTAGAGCTTTTAGATAACTCTAATATTCAAATTAATTTAGATTTTGTTGAACAAGAGTTTGAATAAAGATTAATCGTCACTTTTTCCTAGTAGGTAAGCAGCAGTCAGTGCCTTAGTAACCGACTCATTATGCTGATCTTTAGGGATGTGTTGGTTCATAATTAACTCAACCTTAGGAATGCATTCAGCTACTTGATATTGCTGCTTTAACCGCTCCAAGTCCAACTTGCCATTTTCAATACAGCCCTTGACACAACCTTTTTCATTATAAAAAATAATACTTTGGTCTAGCATCACTTCTAACTGATACGAATACATGTCAATATTATTAGCTTTAGCAATTGACATATAGACTAAGTTAAAAAAGTCTTCTTGAATAACAATGTGATCAATATCAATAACAGTTTTTAACTCATGGTGCTGACCCTGATAGTCAAAATCAATTCTGGCAGTAACGATATTTGTAAACATTTTTTGTTATTTGGTTAATGATAAAAATAATTGAGGCAATTCTTTTGGCAGCGATTCAATACGGTCAATCACCGAATAGTGCGATCCAAAAATATCGGCAATATATTCATCTGCTCTTTTATCCAGACTAATGCAGTATGGGTACATACCTTTTTGCTGGACTTCTTGTACCGCTTTATGTGTATCTTGAATCAGCGCCTTAGGATCATGTATATCAATATCAGCTGGCTCACCGTCTGTTAGGATTAACATGAGTTTTTTGTCACTTTGTTGCAAGTCTAAATAATGCGCACCATGTCTGATTGCTGCACCCATGCGTGTTGAAAATTCCGCCTTGAGATCGGCCAATCGAGATTTAACCGTATCATCCCAACTTTCACTATAACCTTTGATGTGGTAATACATAACCTTCTGACGAGTGTCAGAATTAAACCCAGCAATGGCAAAATTATCACCGAGTTGCTCCACTGCCCAAGCTAGCAATGACACCGCCTCTTGAGAAAGCTCAAGAATGGTTTGACCCGATGACCCTACCACTTCATTTAATGATTGGGATAAGTCTAATAATAACAATACCGATACACTGCGAGAGTCATGCTCAAAATCTATATTAATTCGAGTATCAGGCTGTGAACCATTTTTAATATCAATAACACTACGAAGAGCAATATCCAAATCTAGCTCAGCCCCTTCTTCCTGATAACGAACACGTTTTTTATTTTGAGGCTTTAATAAATCCAGCACTTTTTTAAGCTGTTTCACCAAGGCTGAGTGCTTGTCTAAAATTCGATCAATTTTCGATGCATCCGTATGCGTGTGTAATCTTTCATAAACTGCAGCCCAATCAGGCTTATATGATTCATATGCATAATCCCACTCATCGTAATAATGTGGAGGAATGGTTTCAACTTCTTCATCATCTGGTGTAGTTTCATGCTGAAAAATTTCATCATCCTCATCAAATTCTTCAATAAACACCCACATTGATCGATTATCATCACGATAAGTAACTTCTGTACCCTCAAAATATACTTTTGCCAACGCATCTGAAGGGCCTCTAGTTTTTATTAAATAACCCAAACCAAGGGTTAAACTATCAGAAGTAGATGATTCACCAGCCCCCATTAGCGTTTTAAACTTATCTACATAATCTAGAATTACTTTATTTTTATAAGGATGCTCATCATCAAGCAAGGCGCGAGTTAACATAATTGCTCGGTGTCTCAAGCAAGACTGATTTGTATTGTCGCAGTCAAATTCATTAACAATAGGAATTAGGCTTAACCACAATTTTTTCAGGCCTGGATATTGCTTTATAGCTAAATATTCTACTCGCGCATCTTCAAATACTTCGGCAAAAAAACGCTGCTGTGGAGAGGCGTTATCGGCCACAATTTTAGTGGTAAATTGTTGATGTGCAACCAAGTGAGCAACCAAAGCCATATAACGCCTACAACCATTAACACCGTTTAGATCGCTATAAATATCAGGCAGACGAATAATTTCATCTTCTATATAAGGACTAAAGTGCTCCAATTTCTCAAAATCCGGAGAGTATGGCGCATACATGTAATCCGTTTTCCAAAGTGCCCTTTGAAATAAATTAATAGGACGCTCTATATCACTAAACAACAATCCTTTTCTTTGTCGTTGAAATACCGCCTTTGAATCTGGGGTGGTTAGTGTAAAGAATTCCTGCTGACGCTCTGGATGGTCTTTAAAATATCTAAGTCCATAATCAATCCACTCATAAATCCCTTTAAAATCAAGCTGTTCTAATAATAAATTAATATTACCTAGTAAAGCAATTAATGATGGAGATGGGTGTGTATCGTGAATACCATGAATTGAAAATGTTGTTTTAGATAGGTGGTATTCAATTAATGCCAAATACTCATCAAGCTGATCTTTGTTAATATGATCTACGACAATAATAAAGCTATTTAAAAATATTTCAACGGCAGGTTTATTTGGCGTTCGACAGATTTTATTGTATGTAAAGTCGGTAATTTTTTTAATACTACCATCGCCAAAGTGCTCTCCGACCCATGGCATTGTTTTTAAAAATGCAATTGAAAGCTTATCGCCTTGGCCAATTTTTGACAAAAACTCTGCGCCTTGATAATATTCATCAAGACTATCTACTGTCAAGTGCTCAACTGCCTGATCAATATTTAATGCAAAAACATCTTGTACCGATTCAAAGGCGCAATCTAGAGGCTTGTGCTGAACTTCTTCAGTCATGATAGCTACCTATCTAACCAAAAATTGCGTCAATCGCACCACTCATAGTTGTACGAACCTCAGCATCATCTGTAATTGGACATACTAACGCCATATGACAAGCATCTTTAACTTCAACGCCTGCAGCAATCAATGTGCCTGCATAGTTAAGTAGGCGCGTTGATGCGCCTTCGTCTAGTCCGTGGCCTACTAAATTACGTGTTGCTTGTGCAAGTTTAACTAAATTTGCCGCCATATCGGCATCCACACCTGATTCTTTAGCAACGATTGACGCTTCCAATTCAGCTGAAGCATAGTCAAAATCCATACCAGTAAAACGCTGCTTGGTTGATTGCTTAAGATCTTTCATCAGTGACTGATAGCCAGGATTGTATGAAATAACTAATTGGAAATCAGGATGCGCCTTAACCAGTTCGCCTTTTTTATCCAACATTAACTCACGACGATGATCCGTTAATGAATGAATAACCACCATGGTATCTTGGCGAGCCTCTACAATTTCGTCCAAATAACAAATAGCACCATGACGTGCGGCTAACGTTAGCGGACCATCTACCCACCTGGTGCCATTGGCATCAAGTAAATAACGACCAATTAAGTCAGAGGCGGTAATATCTTCATTACAAGAAACAGTAATAATAGGCTTGTCTAATTTATGCGCCATGTGCTCAATAAAACGAGATTTACCACAACCAGTTGGACCTTTAACCATCACTGGCAATCTTGCATTGTAAGCGGCAGTATAAAGCTGCGCTTCATTTGATTGTGCTTCGTAAAATGGCTCTGATTCAATTTTAAATTGATTGATATCGAAATCTGACATAGTTCTATCCTTATTAATGTTAACCATGCTAAACGCTATGGTTTGTATAGTTTGAAACGCTTAGCTAAATATAAACAGTTGTTCTTATTTAGCTAAGAGTTCCTTAGAAAAAAAAGCCTCTACATGAAGCAGAGGCTTTTCTTAGCTAAGTGCTACAAGATTTACTTGTGAACACCTAACTGATCTCTCCAACCTGGGTATAGAGAATCAGCATCACCTGGGAATGACTCGAATGCACGAGCAAACTCATTATGATCTTTGGCAAACTCAATCGGATCAGCTTTAGCCATCCAACAATCGTACGCTTGACGTAATGACTTAGCGCCCGCTGCAGGAGAGTCAATATGACCATAAGAACCACCACCAGAAGTGTTGATTACATTACCGTGACCTAGGTTCTCGAAGAAACCTGGAAGACGTAGAGCGTTCATACCACCAGAAATAATCGGTGTAGTTGGCTTCATACCAAACCACTCTTGGTGATAAACTGGACCTTGAGCACTATCTTGCTCAATCATGTATGCAATATGTCTATCATCTGCACCACCTTCCATCTTACCGAAGCCCATTGTACCCACGTGGATACCAGACGCACCCATAAGGCGAGAAAGCTTAGCAAGAACAAATGCAGTGTAACCACGAACTGAAGATGGAGACGTAATCGCACCATGGCCAGCTCTATGGTAATGTAAGTATTGACCAGGGAAGTTACGACGTGCTGTAGTAACCATACCACAACCACCAACATAACCGTCAACTAGGAATGCAACGTGGTTAGCATTTTCACCAAATGCTTCCAAGATGTATTCGCCACGAGCAATCATTTCATGATGATCGTCAGCTGTAATATTTGCAGAGAAAATTTTAGCTTCGCCAGTTTCGTCTTGTGCACGCTTCATCGCGTCAGCAACTAAAGGAGTAACATCCTTCATGCGAGCATAAACTTGGTTACCTTGAGGCTCATCATTCTTGATGAAATCGCCACCTAACCAGAACTGGTATGCAGCTTCAGCAAAAGGCTTAGGACGTAAACCTAACTTAGGCTTAATAATAGTACCAGCAATGTAACCACCATTTTCACGGTCACGGCCTAATAAGTTCCAAAGGTCTGTGATATCCATAGATGGACCATCAAAAATGTCAAGCATTTGCTTAGGAACATGGAAGTCAATCATTTGTGCGTCTTTAACGTCACCCATACCTTGATTGTTACCAATAGCAAGTGTTAAGAAAGATACAACCATTGCACGACCGTCAATTACGTTACGGTCAAATAAGCCACATGGGTATGCGATCTTCATGATGCCTTTAGCTTCATCAATTTCGTATACCATTGCGTCTAGATCTTTAGTAAAATCATCTGTTGTGCAAACTTCTACATTTGTACCCGTTGAAGACTCAGCTGCAAAGTGAGCAGCAGTTTCTAAGTAACCAAAGAAACCAGGCATTGGGTGCATGGTGTACGTAACCAAAATATGGCCGCCTTCTGCGATTAGCGTATCTTCGTCTAATGACAAATCAGCATATCTATTCGATTGATCCATTGTGGACTCCTATCTATTAAAAAACACCTATTATATGTAAAACTTTGTATAATGTAAAATAATATTTATTTAGTAAATAATAACTTTTACTTATGATTAATTACACACTTAAGCAACTCTATAGCTTTGAAGCTGTCATCCGACTTAAGAGCTTTACCAAGGCCAGTAAAGAATTACACATCACCCAGCCCGCTGTTTATATGCAAGTCAAACAATTGCAAGAAAACCTGGGCTCAGAATTGGTCAACATTCAAGGAAAAACTATCACGCCAACCTTTATTGGACAGAAGTTTTATCAAACTAGCCTTGAGGTAATTGATAAATTGGAGCAAAGCAAGGCAGACATTGAGCAAACACTTGACCCTGAGGCGGGTCACTTACAAATTGCTGTTGCCACCACTACCAACTCATTTGTTAGCCATATTTTGGCAAAATTTAAAAAACAATATCCCAGAATGTCTTTTTATTTAGAAGTGACTAACCGCGAATCACTACTAGAAAAACTTGATAATAGTGAAGCAGATTTAATTATTATGGGTGAACCTCCAACAGATATGCCACTCGTTACTCAGCCTTTTATGGAGAACCCTCTAATTGCTATTGCCCATCCAGAACACCCATTACTTAACAATCAGAGCAACACCATTAAAGATCTTACTAATGAAACACTCATTACTCGAGAACAAGGATCAGGTACACGCATTACCATTGAGCGCATTATTGGCATGCAACTTAACTCAGATATTGAAATTAATTCTAATGAAGCCATTATTCAGGCTGTTCAAGCTGGATTAGGAATTGGATTTGTGTCCAAGCACACTGTTAAATTAGAGCTTGATAATAATGTTATTAAACAGCTCAGTATTGATAAATTTCCGATTACTCGCCATTGGTACGTTGTACACAACTCAAAAAGTAAACTCTCTCCTATTGCTGCACGGTTCAAAAAGTTTATTGTCGATAACAGTTAAACGATTATTTTTTTAATCAATAACACAATTGCCATAATAATAATAATACCGAGTGTCTTCTCCATAGTTTTTGGGCTGAATTTAAACGAACCCATGTAAGAGCCTAAAAAACCACCTATCATTACCGCAATAATTAGTGGTGTATATTCTAATAAGTTAATCGAGTTATATTGTAAACGTGATACTAAGCCAGACAAAGACACTACCCAGACAAAAACAGTACCTGCTGCTGCTGCTTCTTTTTGTGTACCCAGGTTTAACATAATAATCAAAGGCACTAAATACACGCCGCCGCCAATACCCACAATTCCGGCTATAAGTCCTAAGATTGAACCTAAAAACAAAGAGATAACAATCTTCCTTTGGCGATTTAATTGCCACCTGAAGCCAGTATCCTTCCAAAAATAAATTCGCATCGCAACCAAAATCAGCGATGCTAATAATATCCACAGAAACATTTCTTTAGGCAGTTGGAGCGCACCACCAACATAAGCAAATGGAATTGCTGAGAGCAAAAACGGCAAAATAATACGTAGCTTTCCATGTTTATTACGCAAATAATTGTAACTACCGATAGTGGTTACAAATAAGTTAAGCGATAAAGAGATTATGGGAATTGCCAGACTTGACATGCTGGCAATAACCATAATTGCCGTATAAGATGAGCCACCGCCCATACCAACTGAAGAATACACAAATGCCACTATAAAAAATAATAGTGGCAATAAATATTCAATGTAATAAGCAACTTCCATGTGGGCTTATTTTACGGATGGTGCTATTAAATTGATTGACCTAAGTCAAATTTTCTATGAGAAAACAATGGTTTTGTTGTTACAGGTTAATACGCGATCTTCTAAATGATATTTTAAACCTTTGGCAAGAGTTATTTTTTCAACATCTTGACCCATCTTTTTCATATCATCTGCACTGTCGCCATGATCAACTCGCACCACATCTTGCTCAATAATAGGCCCCTCATCCAAATTGGCGGTTACGTAATGACAAGTGGCGCCAATTAATTTAACTCCGCGCTCAGCAGCACGCGCATATGGATTGGCGCCAACAAACGAAGGTAAAAATGAATGATGGATATTGATAATTTTGCCACTATATTCTGCGCACATTTCCTCAGGAATAATTTGCATATAGCGCGCAAGTACAATTACATCTGGATTAAAGCCTTCAACTACTTGCATCATTTTTTTCATGTCAGCCACTTTAGTATCCTGATTAATACTAACTTTTTTAAAGGCCACATCATACCAGCTGGCTAGTTTTGACAATTTATCATGGTTAGACAAAACACCAACAATATCACCTTCAAGCTCATCTTCATGTCCACGGTGCAAAAGATCTGCTACACAGTGTGACGCATTTGATCCCATAATTAATATACGCTTAAGCTGAGTGGCATCACTTAATTGCCAAACCATATTACACCGCTCTGCTAGAGTAGAAAAAGCATCTTTAAATTCATCTAAAGAACAAGAAATAGAATCTGACTCGATCTCAATGCGCATAAAGAAATGCTGATTTTGCTCATCCAAATGATGATGCGCTTCTTTAATATTACCGTTATATTCAAGAATAAACTGGCTAACAACTGCTACCAATCCATGAGTATCAGGGCAAGAAATTAATAATCGATAAACACTCATGTCCTGTACTCCGCATTAATTTTGACATAATCATAAGAAAAATCAGTAGTCCATACGCTTTCTTGCGCATCGCTTATACCGATCTCGATGGTAATTACAATATTTTCTTTGACCATCTCAGCACTACCCGCTTGTTCAGTGTAGTTCGCATCAGGCTCACCAGACTTAACAATACTCACCTTATTTAAATAAATATTAATATCTTCAATATTAAGATTGGCAATATTAGCACGCCCTACTGCCGCCAAAATCCGACCCCAATTTGCATCACTTGCAAATAGCGCAGTTTTAACCAGTGGCGAGTGCGCAACGGTATAAGCTACCTCTAAACAATCCTGCGTATTTGAACCACCCTTAACACAAACTTCTACAAACTTAGTAGCCCCTTCGCCATCTTTAATAATCTTATGCGCCAGTGTTTTTGTAACCGTATTTAGTGCTTGCTGAAATTCACTCGTACAATCAGAAATATCAACACCACTCATGCCAGTAGCACT
This sequence comes from Candidatus Thioglobus sp., assembly GCA_018644675.1. Lineage (GTDB taxonomy): Bacteria > Pseudomonadota > Gammaproteobacteria > PS1 > Pseudothioglobaceae > Thioglobus_A. The sequence goes on along the minus strand of JABGQC010000001.1, from coordinate 2,959 downwards.
TAAAGTACAAGCGTCATTTGTAGAGGTGTCACCATCAACAGTGATACGATTAAACGATTGATTGGTGGCTGTGTTCAAGCAAGATTGTAATTGATCTTGAGTAGCTTTAATATCAGTAAAAACAAAACTGAGCATGGTGGCCATATTAGGACGAATCATGCCGGAGCCTTTGGCGATGCCGGTAATAGTAACAGTCTCACCATTGATATCAAACTGCTTTGAAATGGTTTTTTCAACCAAATCAGTGGTTAAAATTCCTTTTGCAACTTGTCCAATTGCATCAGCAGATAGCTGAGATACTACACTTGGAATGCCTGTTTCAAATTTTGAAACTTCTAATTGTTGGCCGATTACACCCGTTGAAAAAGGCAATACTTGTTCAGATTTGATGTTTAACTCTGCGGCTAAAATATTGCAAGTTTTTAGTGTATTTTCCAACCCTTGGGAGCCGGTTCCTGCATTGGCATTGCCACTATTAATAAGCAGGGCTAAAGGCGCGTTTTCTAAGTGATTTTTAGCCACCAATACCGGCGCGGCGCAAAATACATTTTGAGTAAATACGCCAGCCGTTTCGCTGTTAGGCGCCAGCAATATAACTGACAAATCTAGTGCGTCATTATTCTTAATGCCAGCATTAATTGCTGCACAAGTAACCCCTTTAATATTTAATAATGTATTGGCCATTGTAAAAATAAAATCCTTAATAATTACAGGTATTTTACTGACTTAAGTTGTTCTGGACGATTTTTTATCTAAGGTCTGAAAAACACTCATTAGTAGTGCACCAAATACCACCATAATTAGAGCCGGAACTGCAGCGCGCTCAAACAAACCTTCAGCACTTAGCTCATAAGTTTGAATCGCCAAGGTATCCCAGCCAAAAGGACGCAACAGATAAGTTGCTGGTAACTCTTTCATAACATCTACCGCTACCAATAAACCACCCGCCAGAATACCTGGTGTCATCATTGGCAAATAAACTTGCCAAATAAGTCGAATTCTGGATGCACCTAATAACCGTGCAGTTTGAGTAAATACAGGTTTAATTTGCTGTGCACTAGCCTCAATTGAACTATAAGCAATGGCCATAAAACGTGATACATAAGCAAATAGTAGTAGCACTATTGAACCGTAAATAATATGATTGACACCTTCACCACCAAAATAAATACTAACAACCGATATTTGATTAATACCATATAACAAACCCACTGCCATCACCGAGCCAGGTAAGGCATATCCAAGTGTTGCTAGTCGAATAATACTTTTAAGCCATATACTATCCTGCTTACATCTACCTGGCAAAGCCAGGATAATTGCAAGCACTACAGTGACTGATACTGCAGTAATGGTCAGTATCGAAGTGGAAGTTATTAAATCAATATATTTAGCGCTCCACTCATCGGCTACTGATGAGTAGCTCCAAATCATCAACTGCAACATTGGCATCGCGAAAGAAAGCATGAATATGCCAAATACAAATAAACTTATTAACCAAGCTGTAAAGCCTTTTGCATGATACGGTTTTTTATTGGTTACATCAGCTGAATAGTATTTAGCTTGGCCGCGAGCCCTCTTCTCAAAATAAATCAAGAAAAATGCTACTAGTACTAATAATGAGGCCAACTGAGCTGCCACCTCAATGGATCTAAAATCCCCCCAAGCAGAATAAATGGCTGTAGTAAAGGTATCGTAGTTAAATAAACTCACCACACCAAAATCAGCTAAAGTTTCCATTAAAGTTACCAATAGTCCTGCTGCCGCTGCTGGGCGTGCCAATGGCAGTGAAACTTTAAAAAATACACGTAGTGGGCTAGCACCTAATAGCTTTCCCGCCTCAATCATGTTGACCTTTTGACGCTTAAAAGAGGCGCGCGTCATCATATATACATAAGGATAAAACACCAATACAAAGGTAAGAATAATTGCCCACGAACCCGCCCTAATATCAAACCCTGGCAAGCCTAAGACTTCACGCATCCAAACTTGGGCATATCCTGAATAATCAAATACACCCAAATACACAAAAGCTATAACATAAGCGGGAATGGCAAAAGGTAAAAATAACGCCCACTCCAGCCACCTTCTACCAGGAAACTCAACCATCACTACCAAATAGGCTAATACAGTACCTAACAGTGTGACACCAATACCCACACCCAATAATAAGATAAGTGTTGAACCTATTAAGCTAGATAGAATATTTTCAGAGAAATGCGCCCACAGTTCATGCTCAGGCATTACCCAAGAAAAAGCCACCACAAAGATTGGCATCGCCACTAGCAAGGCAACAATGCTTATCCATATCTTCGATTTAAAGCAATTTTTTTCCAAACTATTTTCCTAATAAATGTTTAATGTTTTAAAACAACAAAACCCAAGACTTTAACAAGCCTTGGGTTTTGACTTAAGTAAATTTAAACTTATCTATAACCCTGTATTTGCATCAGTTTTACCGCATCAGCTTGTAATATACCCGCTTGAGATAAATTCATACTGTCTTGTTTAAATGATCCCCAAGCTGACACTACATCATCAGAAGCAATATTTTGATTAGCTGGATACTCCTTATTAAGCGAACCATAAATAGCTTGTGCCTTAGCTGAAGACAACCACTCTAACAACTGAGTTGCACCTTTTGCATTAGATGCATGCTTAGTCACGCCAGCACCAGACACATTGACATGAACACCTGTAGTATCTTGATTAGCCCAAAATAGTTTCAATGGTGCTGTTGGATTTTTCTCAATCAGACGGCCAAAGTAATACGTGTTAACCAAGCCCACATCACATTGACCTGACAAAATAGCATTCATCACATGTGAATCTTTAGCATTTGGCGTTGCTGCTAAATTATTTACCCAGCCACTAATAATATCACCTGCTTTATCTTCGCCATGATTATAAATCACAGAAGCCGCTAATGACTTAGTGTAGATTTTTTTGCTGGTTCTTAGGC